>CAYRXK010000203.1:0-1514 GCA_964428265.1 uncultured Treponemataceae bacterium | reverse complement strand
AAGGTCATCGACCTGTTGGCCGCAGGCGTGCCGGAAGGGGAACAGAAGCCACGGACGTACCGGAGGAAGGCACGGAAGGAATTCCTTTTGTTCATCCGGAACCGGAAGCCGACGCTGCAGAAGATCAGGAAAGCGCTCAGGAAGCAACTGCAGTATGTCGAGCGGAATCTGCGCACGATCACGCGATTGCAG
Source organism: uncultured Treponemataceae bacterium (assembly GCA_964428265.1). Taxonomy (GTDB): domain Bacteria; phylum Spirochaetota; class Spirochaetia; order Treponematales; family Rectinemataceae; genus CAYRXK01. The sequence goes on along the minus strand of CAYRXK010000203.1, from coordinate 1,322 downwards.
GCCGGTTCGGGCATGCCATCGCTCTCCGTTAAGCAGCGGCAGGACCTTGGGGTGATTTCAAAACTGGTGGACCAGCAGCGGTATCTGTACCGGCACAAGACCTGGTCGGTGGAACAGCGAATCCTGAGCATAGCGAAGCCGCATGTCAGGCCGATTGCGCGGGGCAAGGCGCGGGGGATGTTCGAGTTCGGCGCGAAGCTGTCATTGAGCCTGGTGGACGGATTATCCGAAGTGCACCGGCTATCGTGGGAACCGTACAACGAATGCGCGGATCTTCCAGGTCAGATCGAAACGTACAGGACGAGGTACGGGACGTATCCTGAAGCGGTGTGTGCGGACAAGATATACCGCACGCGGGAGAACCTGCAGTACTGCAAGGAACACAGGATACGGTTATCGGGACCGAAACTGGGAAGGCCGTACCAGGACACTGAGAAGAATCGTGAACGATTGCGGGAAATCAGGCGGCAGGAACGCGATGACGAGCGGGCGCGAATTCCGGTGGAAGGGAAATTCGGAGAGGGAAAGCGCCGCTACTCGCTGTCGCGCGTGATGACCAGGCTGAAGGAGACCAGCGAGAGTTCGATCATGCTGGTATTCCTGGTGATGAATCTGATGGCGGTTGCCCGCAAAAGGGCGGGCGCCTTTTTTGCTGAATTTTCCGACTGGTTAGATTTCGCCTGGATGGTGATTTTGCAGCGAATTCTTTTGGCTTGGAATCTGGGCTAGCACAGGGAGGGGGCTTCTTCAGGAGCCCCCAACTAGGACTGCCGCCGAGACGCCCGTGTCGGGTACGCGCTGGCGGTCCGGCCTGACCTGCGCTACACTGGACGATGCGGGCGTGCGGGCACGCCCCTCGACATAATCCGACCGGCAGGAGGGCATTCCGATGCGGAAAATACTGATGATCGCGGTGGTGGTCGCGCTGGCGGCGGCATTGTCCGGCTGCGCCTCGATCGTGAAGGCGGGCGGCGGCGTACTGAAGTCCGAATTGGGCACGCGCGACGCCATGGTGGACCAGAAGCTCGATTCTCTGACGGCCGATATCGCGCGGCTGACGCAGGGGATCAATGCGGCCAAGGCGGAATCCGTCACGGGCGACAAGGCGCAGGACGCCCAGCTCGAGAAGCTGCGCGCCGAGTTGGCGGGCATTCGCGACGATATCATCGCGCTGTCGAAGAAGGTGGACGACCAGACGAGCCAGGCTTTGCTGAAGCTGGCGGCGATCATCCAGCAGGCATTGGCCAGGGAGGCTGCGACGCCGCCGGTGGCCCAGGGGGGCCTTCCCGCCCCGGAAGCCGAACGCCTGGTGCGGCTGCTGG
>CAYRXK010000202.1:0-1582 GCA_964428265.1 uncultured Treponemataceae bacterium | reverse complement strand
CGTTGTGGAACTTCACGCCCTTGCGCAGGTTGAAGATATAGGTGAGGTTGTCGGGGATGTCCCAGGACTCGGCCAGATCCGGCACGATGTTCATCTTGTCGTCCAGGCGGACCAGGCGGTTGTACAAGAGGTCGATGCGCCGCATCGACGAGAACGCGGTCACGATATTGGGATCCAGGCCCACCGCCTCCTGGTCCACGCCGATGGTCAGCGTCTTGTCGGGCGCCGCGGCCACGTTCGCCGTCCCGGCGAAGGCCAGCGCGGCGATGAAGAGGATCGCGAGGATTTTTCTCATGTCTGCCTCCATGTTTCTCTGCGAACTATGCGATCCGTCACCCGCAGGCGACGGGCGGAAACCCCTACAACGTCACCGACCCCAGCACCACCGCGCGCGAGGCGCCGGTCACCGCCGGCAGATTGCCCGGCCTGCCCATCAGCGATTCATGCCCCAACACCGCGAAGGCCATCGCCTCGCGCGCCTGGTCGGGCACGCCGAAAGCCACCGAGGACAGCACCGGAATGGACCGACCCGCGTATGCCGCCAGCCGCCCCTCGATCATCCCCATTAAAACAGGATTCTGCGCCCCGCCGCCGGCCACGATCAGGCGGCCGATCGGCGCGGCCGGCAGTATGAAATCCCTGCAGGCCCGGGCGATCGACTCGGCAGTGAAGGCGGTGGCGGTGGCTACCCGGTCTTCGAAAGAAAGGCCGGCCGCCGCGCACGAAGCAAGGAATTCGCGCACGAAGGGCGCGCCGTACACTTCGCGGCCCGTGCTCTTGGGCGGCACGCGCGCGAAATACGGATCGGCCATCAGATGTTCCACGATCGCCTCGTGCACGCGGCCCCGCGCGGCGATTCCGCCTGAATCGTCCCAGCGCATCGCGCCCCGCGTGCCGTCCATCACCACCGCGTCCATGACCATGTTGCCGGGACCCGTGTCGAAGGCGGTAACGCCCGCCTGCCCGCGCGTTCCCGCCTGCCCCGCCTCGCCGCTCTCGCCAGTGCCAGCGCCCGCAGCACCCACAGCGCCCGACCCGCCCGCGCCCGCCGGCAGCACCGTCGCGTTCCCTATCCCGCCTATATTCTGCACCACGCGCGCCTCGTCGGCCGACCCGAACAGCAGCGCGTCCAGGTAGGGCGCCAACGGCGCGCCCTCGCCCCCCGCCGCCATATCGCGCGCGCGCAGATCCGCGATCACGGGCAACCCGGTGCGCTCCGCGACCACCGCCGGCGAGCCCAGCTGCAGCGTGCCCTTTACGGCCATGTCCGCCCCGCCGGGACCGGGAAACCCGCGCGGCTCGGGCGCATGCCACACCGTCTGCCCGTGCATGCTGATCGCATCGATGCGCTCCGGCGCCAGGCCAGAGGCGCGGATCGCGTCGGAAGCGGCCCGCGCGTACCACTCCGAAAGCCCGTAATGGGCGTAGGTAAGGTCATCTATCCGCGCCCCGTCGCGCGTGCACAGCGCGCCCAGCACACGGCGCAGCGCGTCGGAATAAGGAAGGTACGCATGGGAAACCAGGTTTACGCCCGCAAGGCCCCCGTCGGCCGACGTGCGGATGCGCGCAACCACCGCATCCA
>CAYRXK010000201.1:0-1594 GCA_964428265.1 uncultured Treponemataceae bacterium | reverse complement strand
AGTGGTTTCCCGCTGATTGGTGATGCCGACGGAGAGGATGCTGGCCGGATCCACGTCCGCCCGCGCGATCGCGCCGCGCACCGCGCGGATCTGGCTGTTCCAGATCTCCTCTGGGTCGTGTTCCACCCAGCCCGGTTTCGGGAAAATCTGGGTGAAGGGAATCTGTTCCACGCCGAGTACGGCGCCCGCGTGGTTGAACAGGATGGCCCTGGACGAGGTAGTGCCCTGGTCCAGCGACAGGATGCAGCGTTCCGGGGTGGTCATGCACCCGATTATAGCCGAAAAGGAGCGTTCCATGACGCGAATCGAACGTGATGCGCTGATATCCGCCTACGAAAAGGCGTACGATCCGCTGCGCGAAATGGTCTTCGGCCTCAGCAGGGAACAACTGACCTTCCTGCCCCCCGGCATCACCGACCCCTGGTCGGTAGACGAGCACCTGGTGCACCTGCTGGACACGGACTGCAACACCGTCCGGCGCATACGCGGTGCGGTGGGCGAACCCGGCCTGCCCGCCAACGCCTGGGACCAGGACGCCTGGAAGGCGGGCAACCTGTATGCCAAGAGCGACGGCAAGGCCGCCCTCTCGCTTGCGGTGTCGCTGCGCGCCTTTATCGGCGAATCCCTGCGCGAACTGTCCGACGAAGCCTGGGACGCCGCCTTCTGCGTGCACGCCGTCCGCGGCCGCCAGACCCTGGCCGACACCCTGAAGGGCCTGATCGAGCACGCCGACACCCATTTCCGGTATGCCGAACGCAATATCGCGGCCTGGAAGGCGGGAAAGGCGGCGCGATCATGATCTACCTGGAAAACATCCTGGGCCTGCTGGCCGCCACCGTCATCACGCCGGAAACCGCCGCAGCCCGCCTGGTGCTGGCCGCCATCGCCGGCGCCATCGTCGGCACCGAGCGCGAACTCCGCCGCCAGACCGCCGGCCTGCGCACGCACATCCTCATCTGCGTGGGCGCCTGCCTCCTGATGCTGCTGTCCATCTGGCTGCCCGCCGCCCAGGCGCTGGACAAGGGCGACCCCGCGCGCATCGCCGCGCAGGTCGTGTCGGGCATCGGCTTCCTCGGCGCCGGCGCCTTCGTCAAGATCGGCAATGATGTCAAGGGCATGACCACCGCGTCCAGCCTCTGGGTCATCGCGGCCGTCGGCCTGACCATCGGCGCCGGCCTCTGGATTCCCGCCCTGATCGCCCTGGCACTCGTCTTCTTCGCGCTTTCCGCCCTGGAACCCATCGAACGCCGTCTCTTCCCGGCCGAACGCTTCAAGTACATCCAGGTCTGGTTCGACGAAAACTCCGCCGACCGCGAAGCCGTGATGAAGGTCATCAAGTCGCACGGCGTGCGCGTCTCGTCGGTCGACGCCTCGCAGGACGTCGCCGCATCGGTCACCCGCCTGAACGTGCTCGGCAAGATCCCCGTCAATCTCGACATCGAGCGCTTCTTCAAGGAGATCCGCACCACCGGCAAGGTCCTGAAGATCAAGATCGAGGAGACGATGTAGGGTCGAGGGCGCGGCACCGGCCGCGCGTCGCGCCCTCGCATTGACTTTTCCCCCGCCTTTCGGCGACACTGGCATTCGCTTTCCG
>CAYRXK010000200.1:0-1597 GCA_964428265.1 uncultured Treponemataceae bacterium | reverse complement strand
CGCCGACGTACTCGCCCTTGGAAACGGCCTTTTCCTTGCTGCCCTGGCAGAGCAGCACGGACACCAGGTCCTCGGCGGCGGCGTTCACGCCCATGATCTGCGAGACGGCGTCGGCGGTGGAGGCGCCGCCGGCGGTGCACTTGGTGGTCGGCGCGCGGCCGGTGGCCACCGCTTCGGCGTAGCCGTCGCAGCCGGGGAAGCCGCAGCCGCCGCAGTTGGCGCCGGGCAGGGCTCCGCGCACTTCGTCGATCTTCGGGTCGCGCTCGACCTTGAACTTTTCGCGGAAGAATCCGAGCGCGGTGCCCAGCACGAAGGCGAGGATGACCGAGAAGACAATCGTGATCAGTATGATTCCCATGGTTCTCGACCCTTCCTTATTTGATCAGCCCGGAGAAGCCCATGAACGCGATGGCGATCAGGCTGGTCGCGGCGAACAGGATCGGCGTACCCTGCAGGAATTTCGGCACCGGGCTCGTCTTTATGCGGTTGCGCACGCCCGCCAGCAGCACCATGGCCAGCAGGTAGCCGAGCGAAGCGCCGATCGCGTACACGATCGACTGGATGAAGCTGTACTTGTAGGTGATGTTCTCGAAGGTCACCGCCAGGATCGCGCAGTTGGTCGTGATCAGCGGCAGGTAGATGCCCATCGCCGCGTACAGGCCGGGGATGTTCTTCTTGAGGTAGAACTCGACCAGCTGCACCAGGGACGCGATCACCAGGATGAACACGAGGATCTGCAGGAACTCGAGGTGCAGGGGCGCCAGCACGAAGTGGTACAGCGGCCAGGTGGCCGCGGTGGCCAGCACCGTGACGAAGGTGACCGCGAAGCCCATGCCCACGGACTGGCCGACGTCGTTCGTCATGCCGACGTAGGAACAGAGCGCCAGGAAGCGCATCAGGACGACGTTGTTCACGAGCAGGGCAAGAAGCAGGATTTTCATCAAGTCCATTTCAGGCACGCTCCTTGGCCTTGGCCGCGCGGTCCATCCGACCCTTCAGCCAAATGTTGAACGAAATGAACAGGGCGAACACCAGGAAGCCCCCCGGCGGCAGGATGAAGAACAGTATGGGCTGGAAGGCATCCGGCATCACCTGCACGCCCGCCATGGTACCGTTGCCCAGCAGTTCGCGCAGGGCGGCGATGCCCACCATGACCCAGGTGTAGCCAAGGCCCATGCCCAATGAGTCGAACACGACCGGCAGGAAGGTTTCCTTGCTGGCGAAGGCCTCGACACGGCCCATGATGATGCAGTTGACGACGATCAGCGGGATGAACACGCCCATCGACTTGGACAGTTCGGGGAAATATGCCTTCATGGCCAGGTCGACCATCGTGGTGAAGGCAGCGATGACGATGATGAAGATCGGCATGCGCGCCGATGCGGGGATCACCTTCCTGAACAGCGAAATGATGATTTCCGAAAACAGGAGGACGAAGGTCATCGCCAGGCCCATGCCCAGGCCGTTCGCCACGCTGGTGGTGACCGCCAGGGCCGAACAGAGGCCGATCATGAGCATCAGCAGGGGGTTTTCGGCGATGATGCCCTGCTTGAAGATTTTCCACAGGCGCTTCATGTCACTTTCCTCCCGCGGTGGC
>CAYRXK010000199.1:0-1642 GCA_964428265.1 uncultured Treponemataceae bacterium | reverse complement strand
CCTCACGGCGCCTTGGTGCAAACCCTGTTTCCATGCAGACCGATTATCGGGCGGCCCGGCTCGGTGCGCGCGGAACGCGGGGCAGGCAGGTTTCCGAATCCGACGGCGTACAGCCTGCCAGGATATCGGCCGGAGCGCGCACGGGGGACCTGATATTCATGACGGCGGTCCTGCTTTCGCAGACCGACCCCGATACGGTGCTGGGAGCCCTCGCTCCCGGAGATTTGGATGATTCCCGGGCGCGCGACCTGTATCTGGCGCTTGAAGAAGGGCGAAAGAACGGCCTTTCATCGACGGCCGACATCCTGGCGCTGGCGGGCGACGATGCCGCCCGTCGTTTTGTCTTGTCGGTCGCCGCGCTCGGTGAGCTCGGCGACCAGGGTCCCGCCATCGTGCGGGATGGCCTGAAGTCCATACGGATACGCAGCCTGGAAAGGGCGCGACTGCGGCGTATCGCGGAAATCGCATCCCGGGCGGATGCTTCCGCGGATGAAGTGCGCGACGACCTGGCGGATGTAATGCGGATAGATGCGGAGTTGATCAGATTGAAGGGTGAGACCAATGAGTGACCTCGAAATGGATCCCGCAGTCGCCAAGCTGCTGGAATACGCGAAGGAAAAAAAATCGATCAGCTTCGACGAACTGTCCGACTTCCTGCCCGAGCACGTGCTCAACTCGGAGAAGATAGACGGTATCCTCGCGCTGCTCGAAAGCCACAACATCCAACTCGAAGAAGAAGACATCGCGATCGAGGAGGAACCGCCTCCCAAGGTCGAGGTGGACAAGAAGCGCCTCGTGTATTCCGACAAGGACAGCGCGGTCGATGATCCGATCCGTCTCTACCTGCGCGAAATCGGCAAGGAGCACCTGCTCACCGCCGAGCAGGAGGTGGAACTCTCACGCGCCATGGAAGAGGGCGAGGAGATCATCAAGGGCATCCTCCGGAAGTCGGGCGTGCTCATTCCCGAATTCCACCAGATCACGGTAAAGGCCCTGCGCAAGGAAGCCAAGGATTCCTCCGGCCAGCGCAAGGAAAACACCGAAAAGATCGCCGAGCGCCGCCGGCTGAACCAGTTCTACCGCGACGTGATCCGCGACTGCCTGGAAGACCTGCGCGACTATGTCGACGCCAAGCGCAGGATCCTGTCGCGCGGCGGGGACCTGGTTGCCGACAACGAACTCGCGTCCAAGCGCGTCGCGATCCTCGCCCGCCTGAAGGACGCGGAAATCCATCCGGAGGAGATCAACAGCTTCTCCGAAAAGTTCATCGTGGCGGCCAAGCGCATCCGGAAGTACCGCCGCGAACAGGACCGCATCGAACGCATCCTGCAGATCTCGTCGATGAAGGAATTGCGCACCCTGGGCCGCAACCTCACCATAAAGGACAAGCGCCTCGAGATCGAATCCTCGCTGGGCCTGAGCTCCGACGAGATAAAAGAAAAGATCCGCCAGATCCAGGTCACTGAAAAGAAGCTGGGCGAACTCGAGGCCGCCTTCGAATCCGACTGCGACCGCATCATCTCCATGGCGCGCGAGATCAACCGCGGCCGCATCATGATGAAAAACGCGAAGGACCGCCTGATCAAGGCCAACCTGCGCCTGGTCGTGTCCATCGCCAAGAAGTACACCAACCGCGGCCTGC
>CAYRXK010000198.1:0-1658 GCA_964428265.1 uncultured Treponemataceae bacterium | reverse complement strand
CGCAGGGACGGCGCCGTATTCGGCTACTGACGGCAGCGGGCGGCATGACAGACTATCGTAAACGCGCCCGCGCTCTCGTGATGGGTTTGGCTCTCGCGGCTGCCGTCGCGGCAGCCCAGGGCCAAACCCGGCACCCCGCCTTCGAGGCTGCCCTGGCCGAACAGAGGCCAGGGCCCGCCGTATCGCGCATCGGAGCCCTCTCGGAGTACCAGCCCTCGCTCGCCGGCACGGCTCTGGACAGCCCCGTCTATTTTATCGAGCCCGAGGCGCCGAGCCCCGAGGCTCCCTCGATTCTCATCCTGGGCGGCACCCACGGGGACGAAATGGCCGGCGTCATGGCCGCTTCCCTCTTTGTTTCCTGGGCGCGGCCTCGTACAGCCCGCCTCATCGTCATCCCCAGGGCCAACGCCTCGGCGGCCACCTGGCCCGACCCCGACAGGCCAGGGCCCGCCTTTATAGCCTTGAGTACAGCATCGGGGGAGAGGCGCTTCAGGTACGGCTCGCGCTTCACCCGACTACAGGACGAGAACGCGCCCGATCCCGAGGCCTTCTTTCCCCCGCGCGCCCTCTCCGGGCGAAGCCTCCCGGGCAGGGAGGCGCGCAACCTCAACCGCAACTATCCCGGCGATCCTGCCGGATCCCTCACGGCCAGAGCCGCCGCCGCCATCGTGGCCATCATCGGAAAAGAGAAGGTGAGGGCGGCTTTCGATCTCCACGAGGCGAGCCCCGGTTCGGGCCTCGCCTGGGACATCATCGCCCATCCCAAGAACATCCACTACGCAGCCCTGGGCGCCATGGCCGCCGAGGACAGGGGCGTGAAGATGGTGCTCGACCGATCAGGCGAACAGCATGCCGGCCTCTCGCACCGCGAATGGGGCGAACTCACCCAGGCATCGCCCTACCTCATCGAAACCCTGAACATGGGGCAGACCCCGGGCGGCCTCCCCGACTTCGACCATCTGGGCGACCCCAAGGCTCCCCTCTGGAAGCGTGTGGGCATCCAGATCGAAACAGTCCTCGCCATCCTCGCCGCCCATTCGGAGATGGATGATCCCGCCGGCTGGGCCGACATTGAAGGAATGCCCGACATCGAGGTCCTGGAAGATGATTTTGCCCGATACTTCTGAGGCTTTTTCGCGCGCTCTCGAAAGCCTGCCTCCAGGCCACAGGCTCAAGGAAGCGGCCGCCGCCGACGAACAAGCCGACCGGCGGCTTTTCTGGCTGGAATCCTTCCCCCGCCAGTTCCCGCTCGACCCGCCGCCACCCCCGGGCAGGTACAGAATCGAGTACTGGACGGTCGAAGATTGCCGCCTGGATGGTGTGGAAATTGCAACAGCCACTCCCCTCATCCTCAGCCCGCCAGGGTCAGGACCCTACATTGTCCTGATCCTGCGCCTCGCCTGAAAAGGTCTTTCCCGCCCCGTCAAGATTGACAAAAGCATCAGCCCGGTATACCCTGAATTCAACCTTTCCTTCCCCAAGGCGGCGAACCCATGAGTTATTCCGACCCCACTAAGTTGGGCATTCTCGCTTGCCCCGGCGCGGAAGCCTTTGCGGACCAGGTGGTTCGCAAGCTGGCCGGGATTTACAAGCGACGATTCGACCGGAAGACCCAGGCCCTGGCCTCGCGGTATCATATCAGCCAGGAACTGGCCATC
>CAYRXK010000197.1:0-1680 GCA_964428265.1 uncultured Treponemataceae bacterium | reverse complement strand
AATTCTACGCGCTGACCAGCGCCAACGTGAACAAGACGATGGCCGTCGTGCTCGACGAACGCATCAAGTCCTACGCCCGCATCCAGGAACCCATCCGCGACTCGGTGCGCATCACCGGCTTCAACGCCGACGAAGCCAACGCACTGGCGCTGCTGCTGCGCACCGCCGCGCTCCCGATCGAGCTGTCGGTCGAAAGCCAGCAGGCCATTGGCGCATCGCTCGGCGAGGACGCGATCGGACAGGGCCAGATGGCGGTCGTCATCGGACTTCTCGCGGTGTTCGTATTCATGTTCGCCTACTACCGGGGGGCGGGCGTCAACGCCGTCGTGGCGCAGGCCCTGAACCTCTACATCATGCTGGCGGTGCTCACCGCCTTCAAGCTCACCGTCACCCTGCCGTCCATCGCGGGCTTCGTGCTCACCGTGGGCATGGCGGTAGACGCCTCGGTCGTCATCTTCGAGCGCATAAAAGAAGAAATGGCCCTCGGCAAGAGCCGCAAGGCATCGGTCGACGCCGGCTTCCACAAGGCCTTCTGGGCCATCATGGACTCCAACATCACCACGATCATCGCGGCGCTCTTCCTGGCCCAGCTCGGTTCCGGCCCCATCCAGGGCTTCGCCGTCTCGCTGGCGATCGGCAACATGACCAGCCTCTTCACGTCGCTGTTCGTGTCCAGGCTCATCTTCGATTTCGAAACCGACGTCCTCCACCGGAACACGGTCTCGATCAGCTGGAGGATCAAATAATGAAGAAGGTATTTCCTTTCAGCCGATATTACCTGCCCGCGGCGATCTTCTCCGCGGCCCTCATAGCCCTGGGCCTGTTCGGCTACTTCGGCAAGGGATTCAACTACGGCGTCGACTTCCAGGCGGGCATCAACCAGACCGTGCAGCTCGCCCAGCCCGCGCTCAGGCTGACCTACGCCGGCAAGGGCAATGCCGAATTTTCCGTGAACGAGGGCAACGCCACCCTGGTGTTCTCCGGCGCCGAAGTCGACAGCCGCACGATCACCTACGACTTCAAGTCCGTAGCCACGATCGGCGACCTGGCCAAGGCGCTCGGCGAGGTTCCGCAGGTCGCCGCCGCGCTCGAAGCCGGCTCCGAGGCGGCCGCCACCAGCCTGCTGGTGCCCACCTACCAGGGCAACCCCCTGCTCGGCGCCACGCCCAAGGTCCTGCACCGCGCGCCCGCGGCCGACACCGAACGGGTCGGTTCCATCGCCGAAGTCCGCGAGGCCATTTCGGGCGCGGGCAACGTGTCCGTGCAGCAGGTGAACCCCGCCTCGCTGCAGCGCTACATCGTCCGCGTGCAGGACGAAGGCACCGACAAGGCCTTTTCCCAGAACGCGCGCGCGCTGATCACTTCCAGCCTCGAAAAGAAATACGGCGCCGACCGCGTCGTGGTGCTGCGCACCGATTACGTGGGTGCCCGCTATTCCGAGTCGCTTGGCCGCCAGTCCGCGCTTCTCACCCTTGGCGCCATGCTCGTGATCATGGTGTACGCCGGATTCCGCTTCAAACTGCAGTACGGCATAGGCGCGGTCATCGCCATCCTGCACGACGCCCTGGTCATGGTCAGCTTCGTGGTCTGGACCCGCATGGAGTTCAACACCTCCACCATCGCGGCCATCCTCACCATCCTGGGTTATTCGATCAACGATACGATCGTGCAGTTCGACCG
>CAYRXK010000196.1:0-1706 GCA_964428265.1 uncultured Treponemataceae bacterium | reverse complement strand
TCCAGCATGACCATCTTGCCGGCCAGGTCCTTGCGCGCGAAGATCGACCAGGATTTGTCGTAGTTCGACACCTTGGTCTTGTTCACCGCGACGCCCGCGGCGCCCATGTAGTACGGCACCGAATATTCGTTGCCCGGATCGAAGTCGCTCCTGGCCAGGACGTCCTTGTCCACGTTGCCGAAATTCTTCAGCTTGGACTTGTCGATCTTCTGGAGCATGTTCTCCTTGATCATGATCGACACGTAGTCGCCCGAGGGGAAGACGATGTCGTATTCCGATCCGCCGGCTTTCAGCTTGGCGAACATTTCCTCGTTCGACGCGAAGGAATCGTAGACCACGTCCACGCCGAATTCCTTCTCGAATTTTTCGATCACCGAGTCGGGCGTGTAATACGTCCAGTTGAAAATGTACAGTTTCGTGTCCTTCTTCTGGCCGGCGCAGCCTGCGAACAGCACGGCGAGCGCGATCAGGAGCAGCGCGGGCGCGCTGACACGCACCGATTTCAGCACCGATTTCATGGCGTACCTCCTAGCGGGAAGCGAATACCTTGAGGAAATTCCGCAAGGGATAGACGAGCAGCACCGTGCCGGCGACCATCACCGCCGACAGCGCGTTGACGACCGGCGACACGCCGAAGCGGATCATCGAGTAAATGTACAGCGGCAGGGTCGTGGCGCCGGGGCCCGACACGAAGAACGTGATCACGAAATCTTCCAGCGACAGGGTGACCGCGGTCAGGAAGCCCGAGGCGATGCCCGGCAGCGCGACCGGCACGATGATGCGGAAGAGCGTCTGGACTTCGGTGGCGCCCAGGTCGCGCGCCGCCTCGATGATGCTGGGATCGAACTCCTCCAGCCGCGCGGACACCAGCAGGTACACGAAGGGGATATTGAAGGTGGTGTGCGCGATCCAGACCGAGAGCATGCCAAGCTTCAGGCCCACGCCGGCGAAGAACACCAGCAGCGACACGCCCACGACGATTTCCGGCAGGATCATCGGCAGGAAACTCATCGCGCCGATGTATTTTTTCAGGCGGAAATTGTAGCGCGAGGTACCCACGGCCGCGAGCGTGCCCAGCACGGTGGCCATCAGCGCCGAGCCCACCGCGATGACGATGGAATTGGAAAACGCGCGCCAGAGTTCGGGCGAGTCGAAGATCAGGCGCTGGTACCAGATCGTGGAAAATCCCGTCCAGGTGCCCGTGCGCCCTGCGTTGAACGAATAGAAGAACAGCACGGCCAGAGGCATGAACAGGAAGGCGATCACCGCCCAGTACACGATGCCGGAAACCGGCGCCTTGCGGGGCAGCAGTTTTTCCGCTGCCTTGGCGCCCTTGCGCAGCGCGCGCCTGGTCTTGTACATGGCGGCGATGCGCCAGGCGGGCACCTTGTGGTTGTGGGAAGCGCCGGTCATTTCCCGCCCCCCGCGCCTTGCGCGCCTGCCAGGCTCGGATCGATGTCGCGAATCGCGTCCTGCTCGCGCTTGCGCGTGCGCGCCGAGAACACCAGCACCGCGACGCCGGTGACCAGGGTCACCGTCATGGAAATGGCCGACGCCAGGGGCCAGTTGCGCGTCTTGGTGACCTGGTCGGCGATCACGTTGCCCAGCATGTAGGAATCCTTGCCGCCCACCAGCAGGGGTATCGCGTAGGCGCCGAATATCGGGATGAAGGTGAACAGCACCGCGGTGATGATGCCCCCGCGGAT
>CAYRXK010000195.1:0-1713 GCA_964428265.1 uncultured Treponemataceae bacterium | reverse complement strand
ATGCCCTGCTGCATCTTTACCCACAACCTGCAGCCGGGGCCTGAATTCCTGGAAGCGGCCGAACAGGCGGGCTGCCCCGTCATGATCACCGGCATCTCGTCCAGCGAGTTCACCTCGCGCATCACCCGAATCCTGGCGGACATCTTCGCGCCGCGGACCTCGGTGCATGGTGTGTTGGTCGAGGTGTACGGCGTGGGCATCCTGCTGGTCGGCGACTCGGGCGTCGGCAAGAGCGAGACCGCGCTCGAACTGATCGAACGCGGGCACCGTCTGGTCGCCGACGACGTGGTCGACATCCGCTGCGTCAACGGATCCATCCTAATGGGCCAGGGCGCCAACAAGGTCATAGGCCACCACATGGAAATCCGCGGCCTGGGCATCATCAACATCACCCACCTGTACGGCGTCGGCGCCATCCGCGACAAGAAGCAGATCCAGCTCGTGTGCCAGCTCGAGGAATGGGATTCCGACAAGGTCTACGACCGCATCGGGATGGAGGAACTGACCGAGGAGATTCTCGGCGTCAAGGTGCCCAAGCTGGAAATTCCGGTAAAACCGGGCCGCAACATCCCCATCATCATCGAAACCGCTTCCATGAACGAGCGGCTGAAGAAAATGGGATACCACTCCGCCAAGGAGTTCAACCAGAATATCCTGCGCTGGCTGGAAAGCGAAAACGCCCGCGCCCTTTATTTTTCGCGGGACGATTACTGACCGATCCCCACCCTGGAGTGCCCATGACCGAACTCGACGTGACCATCCGAAACCGCGCCGGCATCCACGCCAGGCCTTCCGCCCTCATCGCGCAGACCGCCGTGAAATTCACCTCGCGGATATGGCTCGAGAAAGCGGGCAACAAGATCAACGCCAAATCCATCATGGGCATCATCACCCTCGGGGCCGGTTTCGGCACCACCATCAGGATCAGCGCCGACGGCGCCGACGAGCAGGCCGCCGTCGACGCGATCCGCGGGCTCTTCGAATCCGGATTCAACGAGGAACTCGGCGCGGGGCAGAAATAAGCGTCCGGGCCGCCTTGCGCATCAGCGAAAGCAGCCATATACTATACGCAAGGATAGTATATCGCCCATGAAACTCCTCACGGAACGGCAGAAAGAAGTGCTCGATTTCCTCACTTCCTATATCGAGCGGCACGCCTACCCTCCGACCATCCGGGAAACCGCGTCGGCCTTCTCCATTTCCGTAAAGGGCGCCTACGACCACGTAAAGGCGCTGGAAAAAAAAGGCTTCCTGAAATTGGGCGAAAACCGCTCGCGCGCGATGGAACTCATGCACCGCGACCGCGCGGACGACGACGTGGTGCAGGTGCCGCTCCTGGGCGCGGTCGCCGCGGGCAAACCCCTGTTCGCCGACGAAGACCGCTCCGAATCCATCCGGGTTCCTTCCGACCTCGCCGGCTCGGGCGCCTGTTTCGCCCTGCGCGTGCGCGGCGACAGCATGCGCGACGCCGGCATCCTGCCGGGAGACATCGCCATCGTACGGCAATCGCCCAGCGCGGAAAACGGCGACATCGTCGTCGCGCTGATAGAAGACTCCGCCACCCTGAAGCGGTATTTCCGCGAGCCGACCCGCATCCGCCTGCAGGCCGAAAACCCCGCCTACGCCCCCATCTTCACGCAGGACGTGCGCATCCTCGGCATACTGCGCGGCATAATGCGCCGGTACTGATACGGCGGGCAAGGCAGCAGCACC
>CAYRXK010000194.1:0-1756 GCA_964428265.1 uncultured Treponemataceae bacterium | reverse complement strand
CGGCGATCAGGTCGTCGGACAGGTCCTTCGGGTGGCTGGTCAGGAAGCGCACCCATCGGATGCCCCTGCCGTCCAGATGCCGCGCGATGCGCCGCAGCAGGCCCGGAAAATCCAGCCGCGCGCCCGCGGCCTGCGTGTCGCCCGAGTCGCTCGGGCGACCCTCGACCCACGAATACGAATTCACGTTCTGGCCCAGCAGCGTCACCTCGCGCACGCCGGAAGCTTCAAGCCGGTCCAGTTCGGCCAGGATGGCCGCAGGATCGCGCGACACCTCGCGCCCCCGCAGGTAGGGCACGATGCAATACGAACAGAAATTGTCGCATCCGTGCATGATCGGCACGAAGGCGCGGAACTGCCCCGGTTCCTGGTGCGACGGCGCGAACACGAAGGCGGGCGTCTCCGCGATGTCCTCCAGGCGGCTGCCTGCGCGCAGGGCGTCCAGCACCTCGCCGAAGGCCTGCTTCTGGAAGGTTCCCAGCACGTAGTCCACTTCGGGAATGCGTTCGCGGATCGTCTGCCGGCCCTGCTCCGCCATGCAGCCGGTCACCACCAGCGACAGGGGGCGGCGGCGCTTTTCGGCCGCGTGCAGGGAAATGCGCGCCCAGGCCCGGTTTTCGGCCGTGGCGCGCACCGAACAGGTGTTGATCAGCACGAGGTCGGGCGGATTGTCGCCGGACGGCTCCCATCCCTTGTCGCGCAGCACGGTTTCCATGGCGGAGGACTCCGCCTTGTTCATCTGGCAGCCGTAGGTTTCGATCAGGTACGTCATCGGTTCTTCTTGCGCATCCCCACGGCGAACGAAGCCAGGTTGGCCAGCCCGTACACGAACAGCCCGATGCCGCCCAGCGACAGGAGCGAGGAGGTGAATCCCCGCAGGAATATCGAGGCCAGGCCCAGCCCGCCGGCCGCCGCCAGCACGGAGCCGGACACCTTGTCCGTCCTGCTCTTGCCGAACAGCCCTACCGCGCCCAGCACCAGCAGGCCCGCGGACAGCAGGCCGCCGATGATCGGCACTCCCAGCAGGGCGTTCACGCCCAGAACCGCCAGGCCCGCGCCCGTGCTCATGACCCCGCGGGTACCCTTTTCGCTCAAGGTCTTGGTGTCGACCGGCAGATTGTCCGACATGCGGATCACTCCTTCTCCACGAACGCGTAGGCCGAATGATTGTGGATGCTTTCAAAGTTTTCGGCCTCGACGGAAAAACGCGGAAACTTGCCCAGCGCCTCGACCTTCACGTACACTTCTCGCACCAGGTCCTCCACGAAGCGGGGCTTCTCGTAGGCGCGCTCGGTGACGAATTTCTCGTCGTCGCGCTTCAGCAGGGTGTACAAGTCGCTCGACGCCGATTCCTCGACGATGGCGACCATGTCCTCGATCCAGAAAAAGGGGCCGAGGGCTACCTTGAGGGTTACCAGGCCCCGCTGGTTGTGCGCGCCATAGGCCGCGATCGCCTTGGAGCAGGGGCAGACCGTTTGCACCGGCACCGTGACCCCGACGATGAAGGAATGCCCCGACACGCCCACCCTGCCCTCGAAGCTGCAGTCGTAGCTCATGAAGGATTCCTGGCCGGAGACCGGGGCTCGCTTGCGGATGAAGTAGGGAAAATGCAGATTCGCGTAGGCGGTTTCCGCTTCCAGTTCCACGCGGATGGCCTTGAGCATTTCGAGGAAGGCGGGCATGGACAGGTCGCCGCGGTGCTCCTCGAACACTTCGATGAAGCGCGACATGTGCGTGCCCTTGAAGTGGTGCGGCAGGT
>CAYRXK010000193.1:0-1761 GCA_964428265.1 uncultured Treponemataceae bacterium | reverse complement strand
CGTCGCATCCCAGGACTGGAACGCCGTGTTCATGGATCGCCGCGATTCGCCCGGCGATTCCTACGACCGTGAAAAGCGCAGGCGCTACGCGCTGGGCATGGGGTTCGACAGGTCGGGCTTGAGCATGGGGTCGGGGCTGCTGGAAGGCCAGAACATCCTCGCGCTCTTCACCCAGCTGACCATGCATGTCCTGCCGGTGCGGTCTTTCGACGCGCTCCCGGTGCCGTACCGCGCGGTGGCGGCCGAGGTGCTGTCCGGAGACCGTGTGGTGTTCGACTCGGGCTCCATCGCCGAGGCCATGCGCTCGTCCATGTCCATTCCCGCGCTGTTCCGCCCCTTCGAGGTGAACGGCGAGCTCCTGGTGGACGGCGGCATCATCGACAACATGCCGGTGGACCTCGCCCGATCCCTGGGCGCCGACATCGTGATCGCGGTCGAATCGCGCGGCGCGCCGGTGCTGGACGCGCGGGACCTGAAGTCTTCCGTGCAGATCGCCGCGCACACGGCGGGGCTGCTGGTGGACAGGAACATGCGTCCGAACCGCGAGGCCGCCGACCTCCTGATCATTCCCGACCTGGCAGCATTCACCACCGCAAGCTACGACGAGGCCGAAGCGCTGGTGCGCCGCGGTTACGAAGGCGCCGACGCCCGCCGCGCCGACATCCGCGCCCTCGCCCGTAAAATCGCCGCAGCGCGCCCCCTGCCGAGCCCCGACGCGCAGGCCAACCGCACTGCAATGCGCCCCTTGCCCCAGCTTGCGGGCATCGAGGTGCAGGGCTCCACCGAAGCGCGGCGCGATGCGGTCCGCGAACGGTTCAGGCCGCTGGTCGGCGCGCGGGCCGACGCCGCCGCGATCCGCGCCGCGATCGACGACGTGTATGAATGGAGCGAATTCGACCTGGTGAAATTCGACATGAAACCGGCCGCCGGCGGCGCGGCGATCGGCGTCATCACCCTGGTGCCGGACACCACGCCGCAGAACGCCGTGCTGCTGGGCGTGGATTACCGCGGCGTGATCGCGTCGGCATCCACCTCCAGGATGAGCATTTCACCCGCGGTGGTGGTGCGCGACATCACCAATCCCGAATCCGCGCTGTTCGCCGAAGCCTCGCTGGTGAACGGCGCCAGGATATACGCGGAATTCTTCCAGCCGTTCGGGCCCTTCCACGTCAAACCCTGGGCGCGCTACCTGACCGAGCACGACGTGTACACCTTCGCCAACGAAACCGCGCAGCTCGACCTGCTGTTCCGCGCGGCGGGCGGAGGAATGCAGGCCGGAATCTCCGCGGGCGGCTGGCTGGATTTCGCGGCAGGCTACAGCCTGGAAAACGTGAAAACCAGCCTGAACTCGGGATCGTTGATGATGGCCGAAGCGCAGGTCGCGCTGGTCGCCGACACCCTGTCGCGGCCGGTGTTCCCCGATCGTGGCATTCACGTATTGGCCCTGGGGCGCTGGGCTTCCGAGGCGATCGGTTCGCAGATCGAGCTGGCGCGGATGGATGTCGAGGCCTACGGCGGTTTCCGCCTGGGCAGCCGCCTCTCCGGCAGCGCCGCGGCCTTCCTGTCCACCGACTTTTACGGATACCTGCCCGGCGCGGTTGCGGCGCCTGACGCCTTTTATTCCAGTTTGAGGCGCCCCGGCATGTTCTATGGATTCACCGAGCGCGGCGAACGCGTCTACGGGGATCATGCCGCGGGCGCATCCCTCGAACTGCGCTGGAAATTCGGGAAGATAAATCCGCTGCTCGGCGGCGACATCTA
>CAYRXK010000192.1:0-1787 GCA_964428265.1 uncultured Treponemataceae bacterium | reverse complement strand
TCAGAAACTGGACAGCACGTAGGCGCCGATCAGGATCTCGAGGTGCAGGAGGCCGGCACGATCGGACGGTTCCGATTCAGACCGCGTCTGGCGCTCGAGCTCGCCCACGATAAGGAAAAAGAGCCCGAACTTGGGGTCGATGCGGAACGCGTATTCCAGGAATTCGGGCGAACGCCCGGTGGGGCCGAACAGAAGGGCCGGCACCGACCGCGCTATGGACACGAAGCGGAGGAAGGCCGACTGCACCGAATTCTTGCGCCAATCCGCGATCAGCGATTCCAGATCCTCGTGCAGCCGTTCCTTGGGCTTTTCCTCGGAATGGTCCACCCAGGTCTTGTCGATCAGCAGTTCCATGTTTTCGCGGAATACGCGCATGAGGTGAAAGGATCGGATCAGCCGTTCCTCGGCGTTGCCCCTGAGGTACACGCCGAATTCGCCCGGGTTTCCGAGCGCGTCTGCAAGCTTGATGGCAAGAGTCTCCCGTTCGTCTCCGCCGGCGTCCACAAACGACGCGAAGAGACGCAGTACATCTCGATCCGAATCGGACAGCAGCCCGTCGGCCAGTACTACTTCGGGAAAATTCATAGCGGGTACGATGTCCGGAATAGGGTCCCTTGGTCAAGAGGTCGAGCCATGAGAGACCGGTCCGGAAGAATCGCGGCCAACCCCGCGGGGGGCGGCCGTTTCCCGATACCGGACGGCCGGCTCGCTTGTGCTCGGGCCCTGGGGAAAATATACTCACCCATCATGAACGATATCCGAATGTTGAAGGATGAACGCGTCGGCTTCGGCTTCGTGCCGCCCGAGTACCTGGCTCCCGGCAAGGATGAATATCACCTGCGGAACGAACAGCTCCGCGCCATGGGAAAGGATCCCGCCTCGTACCGCCGCCTGACCACGCATGAATTGGAAACCCTGGTGCGCAACGACAACAGCTGCACCGACTGGTCGCAGTTCCTGGTCTCCGACCCCTTCACGCCGGAACTCATCCGCAACTCGAGCTTCGCCGGCCTCATCCGCATCGGGGCGCTCCAGCGGCTCTCGCTCGAACACCACGACCTGACCGTCTTCACCGGCATCGCCGATTCCCAGATTTTCGCCTGCGACATCGGCGACAACTGCGTCATCGACGATTGCGCCTACCTGGCGCACTACATCATCGGCGACAACTGCATCCTGCTGGACAACGACGAGATCCACGTGTCCAACCACGCCAAATTCGGCTCCGGCCTGGTCATGGACGGCGAAAGCGAGGACGTGCGCATCACCCTGGACATCATGAACGAGGCGGGCGGACGCGCCATCCTGCCCTTCGACGGCATGACCTGCGCCGACGCCTACCTCTGGGCCCGCCACCGCGGAAACCCCGCGCTCATGACCGCGTTCAAGGCCATGACCGAACGCATGTTCGACCTTCGCCGCGGCCGCTACGGTGTCATCGGCCCGGGCTGCGTCATCAAATCGACCAACGTCATCAAGGACGTCGCGATCGGCGCCTCGGCCTACATCAAGGGCGCCAACAAGCTCAAGAACCTCACCATCAACTCGTCCGAGGAAGCGCGCACCCAGATAGGCGAGGGCGTGGAACTCGTGAACGGTATCATCGGCTACGGCTGCCGCATCTTCTACGGCTCCAAGGCGGTGCGCTTCGCGATGGGCGAGAATTCTTCCCTGAAATACGGCGCGCGCCTGATCCACTCCGTGCTGGGCGAAAACTCCACCGTCTCCTGCTGCGAAATCCTCAACAACCTCATATTCCCCTCGCACGAACAGCACCACAACACCAG
>CAYRXK010000191.1:0-1789 GCA_964428265.1 uncultured Treponemataceae bacterium | reverse complement strand
GCGCGCGCGAGGGCAACGCGCTGCTGCTGGCCGCCGGACAGCTGGTCGGGCCAGGACTTTTCCTTTTCGGAAAGGCCCACCTTGGCCAGCAGCGCGCGCGCGAACGCTTCGGCCTCGGCGCGCGGCTTTTTCAGCACGCAGATCGGCGACAGCGTGATGTTGTCAAGCACGTTCAGGTGCGGAAACAGGTTGAAGCTCTGGAACACCATGCCCACTTCCTCGCGGATATGGCGGATGTCCGCCTCGCGGTCGGTGACGGACTCGCCGTCGATCGTGATGGAGCCGGAGTCGAGGTGCTCCAGGCGGTTCACCGAGCGCAGCAGCGTGCTCTTGCCGGAGCCCGAGGGGCCGATGATCAGCACCACCTCGCCCTTGCGCACCTGCAGATCCACCCCGCGCAGCGCGTGCACCGTGCCCAGGAAGGTCTTCGTCGCGCCGCGGATATCAATGAACGCTGTCACGATGCCTCAGCCTCTCTTCCATGATCGCCACCAGGCGCGAGAAGAACAGCGTCATCACCAGGTAGATCAGGGCGATGACCGTGTAGCTTTCGAAATAGCGGAACGAGGTGGACGCGTATTCGCGTCCGCGCCGCAGGAGGTCCGACACCGCCAGGATGGACACCAGCGACGAATCCTTCAGCAGGGCGATGAATTCGTTGCCGATCGGCGGCAGGATGACGCGGATGGTCTGGGGAATGATGACCCGGCGCATCGCCATCGCCCTGGACATGCCCAGGGCGAGCGCCGCCTCCATCTGGCCCTTGGGAATGGCCTGGATTCCGGCGCGGAAAATCTCTCCCATGTAGGCGCCGTAGCAGACGGACATGGCCAGGATGGCCGCGGCGGGCCCCTTGAGTTTCAGCAGGGGGCCGAGGGCGTAGTAGATGTAGAACAGCTGCACCAGCAGGGGAATGCCGCGGATCACCTCGACATACACCGTGGCGATCAGGTTCAGGGGCTTGCTGTGCGATATGCGCCCCAGGCCGGCGAACAGGCCGATCACCAGCGAGAACGCGATGCTGGTGACCGTGACGCCGAAGGTGGCCGCCAGCCCGTCCGGCACGAACGACAATATGCGCAGGTACGGGTCAGGCGACAGCAGCGGCAGGGCCACGAGCAGGGCCGTCGCGCCGAAGAACGAAATGTTCCACGCGGAGAGGACGGTGCCTTCGCGTACCGGAATCAGGGTTCCGTCGGTGACGTTGATCGTGGTCGGGGCGGGCCGGGATTCGTTCCGGCCGCCCTCCTGCCGGGTATCCTTCATGATGCTACTTCAGCCACGTGGCCTGCAGCTCGTCCAGCTTGCCGGAGGACTTCACCTTGGCCAGGCCGTCGTTGAACAGCTTCTGGGTCTTGGTGTCGCCCTTCTTGAAGGCGAAGCCGAGGTATTCGTCGGTGAAGGGCGTGCCCACGATCATGAGCTTTTCCTTGTAGTTCGCGTTCTGCAGCGCGAAGTTCGCCGCGATGGGGCTGTCGGCCACCACGCCCTGGATGTTGCCGTTGGCCAGGTCTTCGAAGGCCAGGCCGACTTCGTCGTACTGCTTCAGTTCCACGCCCTGGACCTTGCCGATCTCGATGGCGCCGGTGGTGCCGATCTGCGCGCCGACCTTCTTGCCGACCATGTCGGCGAGGGTCGTGACCCCGGCGGTGGTCTTGGCGACGACCAGGACCTGGCCCGCGTTCACGTAGGGCTCGGAGAATTCCATGGTGGCCTTGCGCTCTTCGGTGATGGAGTCGGCCTCGGAGATCTTGTTCCACATCTGCATCGAGCGCGGGCCGACCGCGCC
>CAYRXK010000190.1:0-1802 GCA_964428265.1 uncultured Treponemataceae bacterium | reverse complement strand
AACAACACGCTGATGGGCACGCAGTGGCACTGGTGGCCCGAGGTCGGCGCGGTGCCCCTGGTCTGCGACATGTCGTCGGACATTTTCTCGCGCCCCTTCCCGACGGACAAGTTTTCCATGATCTACGCCGGCGCCCAGAAGAACCTGGGCCCCTCGGGCGTCACCGTGGTGGCGATAAAGGACTCGTTCCTCGCGCAGGCGCAGGACAAGGCCAAGCTGCCCACGATGCTCTCGTACGCGACCCACGCCGAGAACAACTCCCTGTACAACACGCCTCCCTGCTTCTCGATCTACATCCTGAACCTTACCCTGAAATGGCTGGTGAAGATGGGCGGCCTCGATGCCATGGCGAAGATCAACCAGGAAAAGGCGCGCATCATCTACGGCGCGATGGACGCTTCCGGCGGCTACTACCGCGGGCCGGTGCAGAAGGATTCGCGCTCGGAGATGAACGTGGTGTTCCGCCTGCGCGACGAGGCCATGGAGGAGATGTTCGTGAAGGAAGCCAAGGCGGCGGGCATCGTGGGCGTGAAGGGCCACCGTTCCACCGGCGGCATCCGCTTCAGCACCTACAACGCCAACCTGGTGGAAAACGTGAAGGTGGCCGCGCAGTTCATGGACGATTTCAGGGCGCGGCACCCGTAAGGCCGCGCATAGGACACCACGCGAGATCAGTGCGAGGCGCCCTCGACAAAAATAAACCCCCGGCTTCCACAGAGGAGGCCGGGGCTTTTTCGTTAGCATTCTGAATTCCGAGAAACTCTACACGATCAGAGCTGCCTGGCTGAACACTTCCGCTATGCGCTAGATCGAAAGAAAGTTAAAAAACATGGACAAAAGAATCGTATCACCATATGATGAGTGATATAGCAGGTGATCACTCGAAACATCATGGATGATTCAATGCAGCAGGAGCGACACATTGACCGAGCAATCCGATATAGCCAGGCTAGTGCGAGAATTACGTTTTCTCACGGGGATGACCCAGGAAAAATTCGCGGCGAAGCTCGGAGTTACTTTCCCGACGATCAACAGATGGGAAAATGATAGGGCAAAACCATCGCCGCTTGCGCTCGAGAAGATCGAAGGTCTATTGCATAGCCTTGGAACAAGAGGCGAGGATCTGCTTTCGGAATATTTCAAGAAGGAATAGCAGAACATGGCACAGCTTGAGCATATCGAAGCCATAGAGAAACGTCTTTGGAGCGCGGCGGATACCTTGCGGGCCAATTCCAACTACGCCAGCAACGAATATTTCCTCCCCGTGATGGGTCTGGTGTTTCTGCGCCATGCGTACAGCCGCTTTCTGGGCGTCAAGAAAGCCATCGAGGCGGGCTTGCCCACAAGGGGCGGCAAGACCAGGCCGCTGACCAAGGAGGATTTTTCGCAAAAGGGCGCCATCTTCCTGCAACCCAAAGCGCAATTCGACACATTGGTGGCCCTGCCCGACAGCGCTGAGCGCGCCAAGGCGATCAGCGACGCCATGGAGTCCATCGAGGCGGACTACTCGAGCCTGCGCGGCGTACTCCCCAAGAGCGAGTACCGGGAACTCGACAATACCGTCCTCGGCCAACTGCTGCGCACTCTCAATCCCGAGGAACTCAAGCACGTTTCCGGCGATGTCTTCGGCCGCATCTACGAATACTTCCTGACCCAGTTCGCCGACAAGAAAGCACACGATGGCGGCGAATTTTTCACCCCGGTGTCGCTGGTCTCTCTGATCGCCAACGTCATCGAGCCGATGAGCGGCATAGTGCTGGACCCGGCCTGTGGTTCAGGCGGCATGTTCGTGCAGAGCGCCC
>CAYRXK010000189.1:0-1816 GCA_964428265.1 uncultured Treponemataceae bacterium | reverse complement strand
CCAGGATGATGAAAGCCTCGATATAGAGCCGGAATGACGGATCCTTGAAGGCGACGCGGGCGCTGTCCATCACCGATTCGGATTCCGCGGCGCGGTAGCCCTGGGGTTCGGGAGTGCGCAGGAGGATCGAACTGGCCACCAGGCCTATCGCGATGCCGGCCCCCATGAGTACCGCGTAGGTCGACGGGGTGGCGTTTTCGCCCAGGAACAGCGATACCACCAGGCCCGCGACCATCGCCGACACCGAGTTGACGATCGATATGCTCATGATGAAGGCGCCGCGGTCCGTGCGCGGCCGGTCGCCTCCACCCGAGGCCAGGTAGTCGAGCACGGGATTGTTGCCGATGAGCGCCATGCCGCGGAACAGGGCGAATCCCGCCGCCGATGCCAGCAGCATGCCCAGCGCCACCCCCGGCTTGCCCGACGCCGCGAAGGCGGGAGCGGTCAGCGCGGGAAGCATCGCGATGTTGCGGCCCATCCATCCCCAGCCGAATACCCAGACGATGGGCCTGCGCGGCAGGAACCGCTTGCCCAGCGGCAGGAAGAAGAAGGTCGCGTACGCCAGCGCGTTGATGACGCCGATCACCGCCCTGGATGCGCCCAGCCTGAGGGCGAACAGGGTGAGGAAGGACCCCGACTGGAATACGAAGGCGGAGGAGTTCAGGACATTGAACAGGTGATAATCTCGCCTGGCCTTTTCCAGGCGGGCGGGAGCGAGGGGTGTGGCCATCGCGTTCGAGTATATCCCGGTACGGCGCTGGGCTCCATATCCCGGAGGCATTCCTCGGTTTTCCTCGGTATTCCTCGACATTCCGGCGCGACTTGTCCGCTTGACGCGCCGCCCGCTTGGCGATACTTTAGCCGCTAAACATTTTAGCGGCTAAAGGAGAATGCATGCTGCACGCCCTGGAAGGATTGGATCCCGTGGCGCGAAACCTTGCCGTGGCATCGCGGCGTTTCGCGCGCCAGCAGTTGCCGAGGGTGGATTCGGGCGACGGGAGTTGGCTCAGGCCGAGCGAGGCGATGCTGCTTATGGCGGTTTCCCGCGGACCGGTGAAGCCCTCGGAACTCGCTTCGCGTCTGGGCATCAGCGCGGGCGCCGTGGCTCAGGTCCTTTCCGCGCTGGAGAGCCGGAACCTGATCAGCCGCAAAACCTCGGCCGAGGACCGGCGTTCGGTTCGGGTGGATCTCACTTCGAAGGGCGAGGACGCGGTTCTGGTCGCCGCGCGCGGCGTTGCGGCCGCCTTCGCGGGCCTCGTGCTGGAGCTCGGCGAGGACGAGGCTACGCGCCTCACCCTGCTCCTGGAAAGGGCCGCCGGATATTTTGCCGCGCTGCGCGGCGCGGATCAAAACACGGAGGGCAAGGGATGCGCGCAGTGACACGCTATCTCGCGCCGTACCGGTGGCATGTCGCCGCCGTGTTCGGCTTTATTTTCATCCAGGTCATGGGCGACCTGTACCTGCCCACGCTGATGTCGGACATTGTCGACTCGGGCGTCATGTCCGGCGACCTGGGGTACATCCTCAGGCGGGGCGCGTTGATGCTGGCGGTGGCCGCCGTATCGCTGGGCTGCGCGGCGGCCGCGTCCTGGTTCGGCACCCGCGCGGCCACCGGTTTCGGGAAGGACCTCAGGCGCGGCCTGTTCGCCACGGTTGAGGGGTTCTCGCTCGCCGACATGGACCGCTTCGGACCGGCGACGCTGATCACCCGCAGCACCAACGACGTGACGCAGGTGCAGAGCGTGCTTTTGATGGTGCTGAGGATGGTGGTTCAGGCGCCGATCATGGCGGTCGGCGGCATCATGATGGCGTTCTC
>CAYRXK010000188.1:0-1828 GCA_964428265.1 uncultured Treponemataceae bacterium | reverse complement strand
GCCGTGATCGCGATGCCGCCGCGCGCCTTCTGGGCGATGGTTACCCTTACCCGTTTGGGTGATGCCGCGGCCATGATGTCCTTCGCGATGATCTCGCTCAGGCTTTCGCAAAAGGCGCCCTCGTTCCTGAAGGTCCACAGGTAGAGCTTCAGGCTCTTGCTTTCAATGCAGAGCCCGTCCGGCTCGAACTCGATGCGCACGGTCTCCCAATCCGGCTGGCCGGTGACCGGGCAGAGGCTGGTGACCTCGTCGCAATCGAGCACCACGCTTTTCACGTGCGCGGGGGCGGGAAAGGTTTCCAGGTGGCGTACGGGAGCCGCGATCTTGTGCCCGAGCGCCTCGAAATGAAGTTCAGCCATGATTCCTCCCGAACCCGAAGGGGTTGTATGCGACACCCTCGTCGAAGGCGTCGATACCCTCGACCCGTTTTACCCGGGCCACGACGGAATA
Organism: uncultured Treponemataceae bacterium; assembly: GCA_964428265.1. Lineage (GTDB taxonomy): Bacteria > Spirochaetota > Spirochaetia > Treponematales > Rectinemataceae > CAYRXK01. Next base: position 1,378 of record CAYRXK010000188.1, on the reverse strand, counting down.
CGTGACGGGCGTCAGCAGGGCTTCGTAGGCAACCTTGAAAAGATATTGCGCGGCCATCATGCCAATGAGCGCCGCGGCCGGCATGGCGCCCGCGAAGGCGATGCCGATGAACAGCGCGGTGTCCAGGGCCTGGCCCACCAGGGTCGAGCCGATGGTGCGCATCCAGAGGTGGCGCCCGCCGGTCGCGCGCTTCAGCCGCGATAGGACCGCCGCGTTGGCGAACTCGCCCGCCCAGTACCCGGCCAGCGAGGCGGCCACGATGCGCGGCGTCGTGCCGAGCACGGCGGCATAGGCTTCCTGCGCCCCGAAAAATTCCGGCCAGGGCAGCGCCACCGTGACGGCGAACACCGCCGACATGAAGAGGTTGGCGCCGAAACCGATCCAGATGACGGTGCGCGTGCGGCGGTAGCCGTACACTTCCGTGAAGATGTCGCCCAGGATGTAGCTGACCGGAAAGAGGATGACCGCGGCGGGCAGCACCACGCCCCCGACTAGGATGAGTTTGCCCGCGATGATGTTGGATACCAGCAGCGTGGCGACAAAGGCGCCCGAAAGCACGGTGAAAAGACCGGAATGCGTTGCATCGTCCCGCGCCATGGCGTGGACCTCCTGTTTTGTTGAGGCGGGAGCCGCGACCGCCGTGATGGTGAGTGGAGTATAGCGGGGAGCCGGAAACACGGCTAGACCGTGTGGCCGCCGGCCGGCCCGTCGCAAACCGGCCCGTCGCAGTAGTTCAGCGCGATGCAGGCGAACTCGGCGCTGCAGCATCCGAAGGCCGCCAGCACGCGCGGATCGAAATGGGCCGCGCTGGTCCTTCCGCTGCCGTGCATGATCATGCGGCAGGCATCATCGTGGCTCATGGCTTCCTTGTAGACCCGCCGCGAGACCAGGGCGTCGTAGACGTCCACCAGCGCCATCAGGCGCGCGCTCACGGGGATGTCCTCGCCCCGAAGCCCGGCCGGATATCCGGAACCGTCCCATTTTTCGTGATGGTTCTGGGCGATGTCGATCGCATAGCGCAGGAACGAGCTGTTTCCCAGGGAATGTTCGGTGGCGCGCAGCACCTCGGCCCCGTAGGCCGGATGTCCCTTGATGACTTCGAACTCGGCGGGCGTCAGGGGGCCCGGCTTCAGGAGGATCGTGTCGGGGATAGCCACCTTGCCGATGTCGTGCAGCATCGCGGAAGAGGCGAGCAGGTCCAGGTCTTCCGCGGGGAAGGCGCCGGGGTTCTCGCGGAGCAGGGCTTCGCCGAGGGCGCGCATGTAAAGGCGCACGCGCCTGATGTGCTCGCCGGTTTCGCGGTCGCGGTATTCGGCCAGCAGGGCCATGCCCAGGATGGTGGCGTCCTTCACGCGTTCCAGGTCCTTCGTGCGTTGGG
>CAYRXK010000187.1:0-1843 GCA_964428265.1 uncultured Treponemataceae bacterium | reverse complement strand
TGCGCGACGGCGACCAGGTCGAGGCCGGCGACCTCCTCTGCGACGGCAACCGCAATCCGCACGACCTGATGAACATCATGGGCGAGCAGTACTGCCAGCGCTTCCTGATGGACGAAGTCCAGGGCGTGTACCGCCTGCAGGGCGTCACCATCAACGACAAGCACATCGGCGTCATCGTCCGCCAGATGATGAAAAAGGTCGAGATCGTGGGCACCGGCGACACCAAGTTCATCTTCGGCCAGCAGGTGGACAAGTACCGCTTCAACGAGGAAAACGCCCGCGTGCAGGCCGAGGGCGGCCAGCCCGCCGTGGCCCGCCCGCTGCTGCTGGGCATCACGCGCGCCTCGCTCAAGATCGACTCCTTCTTCGCGGCGGCCTCCTTCCAGGAGACCACCCGAGTCCTGACCGACGCCGCGATCGCCGGCGCCACCGACGGCCTGCGCGGCCTGAAGGAAAACGTCATCATCGGCCACCTCATACCGGCCGGTACGGGCATGCGCGGCTACAAGGGCATCAAGCTGTCCGACTCCGAAAACGACGACCTGGACGCCTTCGTCGAGGACATCCTCGAGAAGCGCCGGCGCGAAAAGGAGCTCGCCCCCATCCCCGCCCTGGAAGACAGGGCCGACGGCGGCGGCAACTTCGAGGAAGACACCGTGTTCGAGAACGACGAGGGCTTCGGCACCGTCGGTCCGGACGACGAGGATTGAGGTTCGATGCGCGGCCCGGCCGCGCATTGACACGACAGGGTTCTCAAGGATACTGTACTACGCTCGCCGAGGAGTCACCGCCCCTCGCGCGCGTAGAACGGAATCCATTATCAGGTGAGGGAGGGCGCGTCCGCGACCCGTTGCACCTCACACATTGAATCTGGTCTGCAAGGCGATGCTGACGCCGCGAAGGACCGCACAAGGGAGTCGAGAGACTTTATGCCGACGATCAACCAGCTCATCCGCCTTGGCCGCAAGCCCAACGTGTGGCGGACCAAAGCCCCGGCACTGTTGGAGTGCCCCCAGCGCCGTGGCGTCTGCACCCGTGTCATGACCGTAACGCCCAAGAAGCCGAACTCGGCTCTGCGTAAGGTCGCGCGTGTGCGCCTCAGCCATGGCATCGAAGTGACGGCCTACATTCCCGGCGTCGGCCACAACCTTCAGGAACACTCGGTGGTCCTGGTGCGTGGCGGCCGTGTAAAGGACCTTCCCGGCGTGCGCTACCACATCGTGCGCGGCGCCAAGGATACCCTGGGCGTCGAAGACCGCAAGAAGGCGCGCTCCAAGTACGGCGCCAAGAAGCCCAAGGCGTAAGGTAAGGGGAACAGAATGGGCCGCAAGAAGAAGACCATAGATCGGGGCCACCAGCCCGACACCAAGTACAATTCGGTAACCCTGACCAAGTTCGTCTGCCGCATGATGTGGCAGGGCAAGAAATCCATCTGCACGCGCATCATGTACGACGCGATGGACATCATGGGCAAGAAGACCGGCGTTCCCGCGCTCGACGTCTTCAACAAGGCGCTCGACAACGCCAAGCCCATGGTCGAGGTCAAGTCCCGCCGCGTCGGCGGCGCCACCTACCAGGTGCCGATCGAGATCCGCGAGACCCGCCGCGAGGCGCTGGCCATGCGCTGGATCATCGCCGCCGGCCGCGCCCGCTCCGGCAAGGCCATGTGCGAACGCCTGGCCGATGAATTCGTCGACGCCTTCAACAACACCGGCACCTCGATCAAGAAGAAAGAGGACATGCACAAGATGGCTGAAGCCAACAAGGCATTTGCTCATTACAGATGGTAATGAGCAAATGCTACCGCTGAATGGCGTTAGGCCGAAGCGGAGCTGAGGCCGTC
>CAYRXK010000186.1:0-1843 GCA_964428265.1 uncultured Treponemataceae bacterium | reverse complement strand
AAGGCGCGGACCGGTCCCTCGCCCGCGGGATCGGCGGCGTCAAGATCAAGGTGGGGCAGCCGGACCGGGCGGCGGACATCGCGCGAGTCCGCGCGCTGCGCGCGCACCTGGGCGATGCGGTGCCGATCATGGTCGACGCCAACCAGCAGTGGGATCGGGCGACAGCCTTCCGCATGTGCAGGCGGCTGGACGACCTGGGCCTGGAATGGATCGAGGAGCCGCTGGATGCTTACGACGACGAGGGGCATGCGGCTCTGGCCGCCGCGATGGCGACGCCGATCGGTTCGGGCGAGATGCTGTCGAGCGAGCACGAAGTGACGCGGCTGGTAGACACGCGCGCGGTGGACCTCCTGATGCCCGACGCGCCGCGGATAGGCGGCATTACGCCCTTCCTGAACGTGATGGCCATGGCCGATCGGCACCACCTGCCGATAGCGCCGCATTTCGTGATGGAGATCCACATCCATCTGGCGGCGGCCTTCCAGAAAGAAACTTGGGTGGAACATTTCGAGTGGCTGGAGCCGCTGTTCGAGGAACGGCTGGCGATCCGCGGAGGGCGAATGATGGTGCCGACGAGCCCCGGGCTTGGGCTAACCCTTTCGGGTCAGGCCGACTCCTGGACCCTGGACCGCTTCGAAATCGGGAAACGGCCATGAGCGCGTCGCGCACCCTCGACATGGGCGAAAAACTGGCGCTGTACCGCGAATTCTGGGACATGAAGCCGGTCAGGCGGCCCATGATCGGCTTCGACGTGTCCGGCTGGTTCCCATTCCAGCGATTTTCGGACCTGCGCGGGGTGAGCGAGCGCGGCGAAATCCTGCCGGGCATGTTGGACGCGCGCCGGAGCCTGCCCGACTACGACGCGTTCATGGGCCGCGCCCTGGAATTGGAGGATGATTTCATAAAGGGCGTGTCGCCGATCACCGCGATTCCCTGGATGGAGGGCATTCTGGGCTGCGTGTTGCGTCGCAACGGGCAGACGGTCTGGGCGGTGGAGCGCCTGGCGGACTGGCCGGAGCTTGGCGACCTTTCGGGGTGGCGCGATGCGCCGTGGTTTCGCTGCTATCTGGATTTCGCCAGGGAACTGGACCGCGCTGCGGACGGAGCGTACCCGGTGGGCCTGCCGATCCTGCGCGGCATGTCCGACCTGTTGTCGGTGTTGCGCGGGCACATGGAGTCGATCGTCGAACTGATAGAGCGAACGGACGAGATGTGCGCCTTGGCGGGGCGTCTGGCCGATGTGCTGATCGGCCTGATCCGGGCGCACCACGCGGCGGTCAGGCCCTTCCATGGGGGTCATTATATCGAGGCCTACTGCATGTGGGCGCCTGGGCCGCTGGCGCGCCTGCAGGAGGACGCGACCGCGGTGTATTCGCCGGACCTGTACCGCCAGGTGATCCTGGAGGCGGACCGGGTGGTGGCGAAGGCATTCCCGTACAGCCTGATTCATCTGCACAGCTCGTCCTTGTTTTTGCTGGAGGATTTTCTGTCCATCCGCGAGATCGGGGTCTACCAGGTAAACCGCGACGTGGGCGAAATGGGTCTTCCGGAGCTGATTCCTTACCTGAAGCGCATCCAGGAGGACGGACGGCGGCTGTTCCTTCGCGGACCGTTGGGCAGGGACGACCTTGCGCTGGTGGCGAAGGAATTGTCGCCGACAGGGCTGATGGTTCAAGCGGTCACGGGCCGTGTCGACGAAGCGCGCGAGCTTTCCGCGTACGCGGACCGGCTGTTCGGGGCGCGCTGATGGCTGCGGGGTGCGGTACCGTGCGGGGCGCGGACGCCGCGTACGACGTGCTGGTGATCGGTGCGGGCGTGATCGGCTGCGCGGTGGCGCGCGAGC
>CAYRXK010000185.1:0-1860 GCA_964428265.1 uncultured Treponemataceae bacterium | reverse complement strand
GTGAAGGCCACTTCCTGGATGGCGGTGGAGCCCGCCTCGCGGATGTGGTAGCCGGAGATGGAGATGGTGTTCCAGTTCGGCACTTCCTTCGAGCAGTACGCGAAGATGTCGGTTATGAGGCGCATCGACGGCTCGGGCGGGAAGATGTAGGTACCGCGGGCGATGTATTCCTTCAGGATGTCGTTCTGGATGGTGCCGTTGAGCTTGTCGGCCCCGACGCCCTGCTTTTCGGCCACGGCGATGTACATGGCCAGCAGGACCGCCGCCGGGGCGTTGATGGTCATGGAGGTGGACACCTTGTCCAGCGGGATGCCGCCGAACAGGGTTTCCATGTCGGCCAGCGAGTCGATGGCCACGCCCACCTTGCCGATCTCGCCGGCGGAAAGGGCGTGGTCCGAGTCGTAGCCGATCTGCGTGGGCAGGTCGAACGCGACCGAAAGGCCGGTCTGGCCCTGCTGCAGAAGGTACTTGTAGCGGGCATTGGATTCCTCCGCGGTGGCGAAGCCGGCGTACTGGCGCATGGTCCAGAAGCGGCCCCGGTACATGGTGCTCTGCACGCCGCGGGTATAGGGGAATTCTCCCGGCAGGCCCTGTTCGGCCAGGTAGTCGCGGCCTTCCATGTCCAGCGGGGTGTACAGGCGTTCAACCGGCGCGTTCGAACCGGTGACAAAGCGCGCCTTGCGTTCGGGGAACTTGGCGGCCGCCTTGTCGGCCTTGGCGCCCCAGTCGGCGACCGCCTTTTTCAGCGCTTCGTCGCGGTCGTCGCGGCCGCTGCGTTCGGATTCGCTCATTTGGTGACTCCTCGGTCCCAGGATTCCTTGGCCAGCGCAAGGCCCGCCTGCAGGGCAGCCATGTTCAGGTCTTCCGTTCCCTTGGGCACGCGGCCCAGGACCGCCTTCTTGAGCGCGTCAGTGCTGGCGACATGCGAAAGCCCGCCCAGCACGCCCAGGGCGACAATGTTGGCCACTACCTTCTTGCCCACCTTGTCGGCGGCCGTGGCCAGGATCGGCAGGGCCACGGTGCGCGCCGTGATCGCGGGATCGAGGGTGACGCTGGAATCGGTGACGATCAGGCCCTTGGACATGAGGGGCCCGTAACTGCGGTAGCTTTCCTGCGTGAGCGCCAGGAGATAATCGGGATCCGTGGCCTTGGGATAGTCGATCTCTTCGGAAGACACGACCACCTCGGCCTTGGACGAACCGCCGCGGGCTTCGGGCCCGTAGCTCTGCGTCTGCACCGCGTTCTTGCCGTCGATGATGGACGCCTCCGCCAGGACGATGCCGGCCAGGAGAAGGCCCTGCCCGCCGGATCCGCTCAGTCTGAATTCGACGCGCATCCCCTGTCTCCTCCCTTCATGGTTTCGAACGTGCGGCGCACCCGCTCCACCACCTGCAGGTAGTCGGAGGTGAATTCGCTGTGCTCTTCCTTGTGCAGTTCGCCGATCAGCAGCTTGCCGACCAGCTTGTCGGGCGTCATGGCCGCGGCGGCCTTCGCATTCACCGTGCGGTCCTTGATCCAGTTCAGCATCTCGACCGGCCCGCCGATCTTGTTCTTGCGCCCGAGGTAGGTCGGGCACTGGGTAAGCGCCTCCACCACCGCGAATCCCTTGTGCGACAGCGCCTTTTCGAGAAGGTCCTCGAGCTGTGTGACGTGGAATGCGGTGGAGCGGGCCACGTAGGTGGCGCCGGCGGCCTTGGCCAGTGCGCAGAGGTCGAAATCGCGCTCCACGTTGCCGTAGGGCGCCGTGGTGCCCAGGATGCCCTTGGGCGTCATCGGCGAATACTGGCCGGAGGTCATGCCGTAGATGGAGTTGTTCATCACGATGGTGGTGATGTCGATGTTGCGGCGGGCGGCGTGGAT
>CAYRXK010000184.1:0-1925 GCA_964428265.1 uncultured Treponemataceae bacterium | reverse complement strand
ATCATCGGCCCGCGCAGCAGGAATCCGTGGATCTGCGCCGCGATGTAGTTCAGCATCACGGTGGACAGGATCTCGTTCACGCCGAGCTTCGCCTTGAGGTAACCGGCGATGCCGCCCCAGACTGCCCCGCCCGCCGCTCCGGTCAGCAGGACCAGCGGCAGCAGGATCCACTTCGGCAGGCCGGGAAGGGCGAGCGCCACCGCCGTGGCCGAAATCAGGCCGATCTGCATCTGCCCCTCGGCGCCGATGTTCAGGATGCCGGACCGGAAGGCGATCGCGATGCCCAGGCCGACGATGATCAGCGGCACCATGCGCACCATGATCTCGGTGATGCCGTACATGTCCTTGAAAGGCTCGGTCAGGATGACGCGATAGGTCTTCAGCACATCCACCCCGATCACGGTCAGGACGATGGCGCCTATGCCGATGGCGGCGAGCGCCGCGATCACGATGATGCCCACGTTGTAGAGGGTTTTGTAGGTCTTGTTCATGCGGTCGCTTCCTCGCCGTCCTTGATGCCGGCCATGAGCACGCCCAACGTGCGCCGTGTCGCCTCCTGGCCGGGGATGGTCTTCAGGATCTTTCCCTTGTAAATGACGGCGATCCGGTCGGAAAGATTCATCAGTTCGTCAAGTTCCTCGGAGATCAGCAGCACCGCTACGCCCTCGCGCCGCAAGTCCAGCAGGCGCTTGTGGATGAACTCCTCGGCGCCCATGTCCAGGCCGCGCGTGGGGTAGACGGCGACCAGGGCCTTGGGTCCGCGCGCCAGTTCGCGCGCCAGGATCACCTTCTGGATGTTGCCGCCGGAGAGCGAACCGGCCGCGGTGGAGGTGGAGGGGCAACGGATGTCATAGCGTTCCCGGAGTTCGGTCGCGTTGCGGTCGGTGCGCTTCAGCTTCAGGAAGGGGCCGGCCGCGAATTCGGGCGAGGCGAAGTCCTTCAGCGCGAGGTTTTCCTTTACCGAGAACGAGGGAACGATGCCCTCGGTGTGGCGGTCTTCGGGGATGTAGCCCATGCCCGCATCGATGATGCGGCGCGGCGAAAGCCCCGCCAGTTCCAGGTCGCCCAGCAGGATCGAACCCGACTCGGGCACGCGCAGGCCCGCCAGGGCATCCGCCAGTTCGCGCTGCCCGTTGCCGGACACGCCGGCCAGCCCCAGGATCTCGCCGCGCCGCACCTCGAGGCTGGCGCCGTCCAGGGCGTAGTGGCCGCGGTCGGAACGGACCCTGAGGTCGGTGATGGTCAGCAGCGGCTCGCCGCAGCCTTCGGCGCACTCGTTGTGGGGCAGCACCACCTCGTGGCCGGTCATCAGCGCCGCAAGGTCCGCGGGACTGTGGTCGGCCGTATCGCCGGAAAACACCAGCTTGCCGTGGCGCAGTATGGAAACCTTGTGCGACAGGGCCTTCACTTCGGCCAGCTTGTGGCTGATGAAGATGATGGACATATCCTCCGCCATGCGGGCCAGCAGGGCGATGAGTTCGTCGGTTTCCTGCGGGGTGAGCGCGGCGGTGGGCTCGTCCAGGATGAGGAAGCGGGCGCCGAAGCAGAGCGTCTTGACCAGTTCGACGCGCTGCTGCTCGCCGACGGAGAGCTGCCAGATGTAGGCGTCGGGCTGCACCGGCAGGCCGTAGCGCTCGGACACTTCGCGGATGCGCCGGCGGGCGCCCTCGATATCCAGGCGCAGGGGCTTCCGCAGGTCCTTGGAACCCAGGGCCACGTTTTCCGCCACCGTCATGTTCGGCACGAGCATGAAATGCTGGTGCACCATGCCGATTCCCGCGGCGTAGGCGTCGTTCGGGGTGCGGAACCGCACCGGCGCCCCGTTGATGAACAGGCCGCCTTCGTCCGGCTGGTACAGGCCCATCAGGATGTTCATCAGGGTGCTCTTGCCCGCGCCGTTTTCTCCCACGTGAGCCAGTACCTCG
>CAYRXK010000183.1:0-1928 GCA_964428265.1 uncultured Treponemataceae bacterium | reverse complement strand
GCCGCATGGTTTCCATCGACTGCATGAACGCCGCATTCACTTCCGCCAGGGATTCGGGCGACAGCGATTCCTCCAGGGATTGCGCCATCGCCTCCTCGACGCTGTAGCCCCTCAATCTGGTAATGGAGGGGCTGATGTAGGTGAATTTCCGGTCCAGCCCCAGGGTCCAGATGACGTCGGAGGAGTTTTCCGCGAGCAGCCGGTAGCGGGTTTCGCTGGACTTCAGCGCCTCTTCGGCGCGTTTGCGGGCGGTGTTGTCGCGGAAAAAGGAAATGCGCCCGTACCGGGTTCCGTCCTTGCCGCGAAGGGGAGCCGAATAACGGGCGAAACATCGCCCGTCGAGGAAATCGAACTCGTCGTGGTGGATTTCGTCGGCGTGGGTGTTTAGGTACAGGATGCGTTCGATGAAGGCTTCCGGATCGCGCACCTGCGTGGCCGCGTGCCGGAGGAGCAGGTCATACTCGTTGGTGTCGCGGATTTCCGCGGGCACCTTCCACAGTTCGAAAAAGCGCGAGTTGGTGAAAATGGTTTTGCCGGATTCGTCGAACGCGATGATGCCGTCGATGGAGGTTTCGGCCTGCGCCTCCAGCAGGGCGGTTTTCAGCGCCGCCGCTTCCTGCGCCGCCTTCCGCACGGAGATGTCCACGAAGGTGACCACGGCGCCCACCGTGGCGCCCTCGACCTTTTGCGGGTAGGACCAGTAGATGACCGGAAATTTAGAGCCATCGGCGCGCCAGAACACCTCGGTCTCGCAGTGCGAACCCTCGCCCAGGATGAAGGCGCGGTAGATCAGGCAGTCTTCCTGCCGCATGGGCGTGCCGTCCGGCATCGAATGGTGGATGAGCGCGTGCATGTTGCGGCCGAACAGGTCGGATTCGCGTTCGTAGCCGAGCATGCAGACGCAGGTGCGGTTGGCGAAGGTGCAGTTGCCATCGAGGTCTATGCCGTAGATGCCTTCCGCGGTGGAATCGAGGAGAAGGCGCAGGGCTGCAGTGTTCAGCGGGGTGTGCGGCGTCATGGTTTCTCCGCGGCTGCTTATCGCTTCGGCGGACGGAAATCTCAACGGGTTCCGCGGTGGTCTGGGGACTTCTTCCGGGAGGCTTTGACAAAAAGCCAAAAAATGTTAGAGTGCGTCAAGGAACAAGGAGCAAACAAATGGCAGACAACGGCTTCAAAAGCCTGAACATCGGCGGACTTGTCGCGCGTGTTCCGATCGTGCAGGGCGGCATGGGCGTGGGAATCTCGCTCTCCGGCCTGGCGGCGGCCACCGCGAACTCAGGCGGCATCGGCGTGATCGCCGGCGCGGGCATCGGCCTCCTGGACCCGGAGGGCGTGAAGGATTTCGCCGAGGCGAACATCCGCATGCTGCGCCGCGAAATCCGCAGGGCGCGCGAAATGACCAAGGGCATCATCGGCGTGAACATCATGGTGGCGCTGAACGATTTCGCCGCCCTGGTGCGCACCGCGATCGAGGAAAAAATCGACATAATATTCGCGGGCGCGGGCCTTCCGGTGAACCTGCCGGAATTCCTGACCGAAGGCGCGAAGACCAGGCTGGTGCCGATCGTCTCCTCCGGCCGCGCGGCGGCGCTGCTCGCCAAGCGCTGGCTGGACAAGTACGGCTACCGGCCCGACGCCTTCGTCGTCGAAGGACCCCTGGCGGGCGGCCACCTCGGGTTCAAGAAGGACCAAATCGAGGATCCGGCGTTCCAGCTGGAGCGCATCGTTCCCGAAGTGGTCGAGGCGGTGAAGCCATTCGCCGGCCCCGACGGCCCCATCCCCGTGATCGGCGGCGGCGGCGTGTACACCGGCGCGGACATCCGTCGCATCATGGACCTGGGCGCCGCGGGCGTGCAGATGGCCACGCGCTTCGTGGCCACCGAGGAGTGCGACGCCGACCCGGCCTTCAAGCAGACCTACGTGGACGC
>CAYRXK010000182.1:0-1998 GCA_964428265.1 uncultured Treponemataceae bacterium | reverse complement strand
GAGCTTCTGGCCATCGACCTCTGCAGCTGCGCGCGTTGCGTCCCCGCCTCGGACACAGCCCGGCGGGCGGTCGAACTCCTTGATCCCGTGGCGCGTGAACTGCGGATCGATCTGCGCTATGCGGAACACGTCATCGCCGACGCCGCTGAAGCGCGATCGGTCGGCCTGGTCAGCTCGCCGACCATCCGCCTGAACGGGCGCGACATCGCGGGGGAACTGCGCGAATCGGAATGCGCATCCTGCGGCGGCATCGATTGCCGCGATTGGTCGTATCGTGGCGAATCGTATCCCGAGCCGCCCCTGCCCTTCCTCCTCGAAACGATCATGCAGGCGATGCTGGAACCGGATTCCTGGCCCGTGACCGCGCCGGAGCGCCTCTCCGAGCTGCCCGAAAACCTGCAGCGATTCTTCGATTCCAAGAGTGGCGCGGGCAGCCCGGCCAATCCCTGCGGACAATGAAAAAGCCGGCACCCTTGCGGATGCCGGCTTTTCTTTTAGCAGGGGTAGGACTCGAACCTACGACCTCCGGGTTATGAGCCCGACGAGCTGCCAACTGCTCTACCCTGCGCCGTGATGAGAACAAAGTACAGAGTATCGCAGAAAATGTCAAGGGACCGGAACGCCTCCCCTGCGCCGGACCTCACTTCCCGATCGGCTTGGCGAACTGCATCCAGGTATCCGGGCTCACGAACCGGAGCTCCGCGGCCTTGCTGTCCATGCGGTGGATATAGTTCACCGTCAGGTGGTCGGCGACGTTCAGGCTGCTGCCGCCTTTTTTCGCGTCCGCCGAAGCCTGCTTCATCTGGTTGTAGAACGAAGGCGGCATGGCGCTGGAATAAGCCCTGTCGAGCAGCATAAGCAAGGGTTTCTGGTGGACGAACGGATCCTTGGTGTACAGGAAGGCCGGCGGAAGGAAGGGTACCGGATCGTACCCGGCGCTGACCAGGATGACCGGCAGATCCCCATAGGCCGCCCAGCCTTCGGCATCGGTAACCTTGGGCGGACCCGCGGCGATGACCTTCTCCACCGTGTAGCCGTCTTTCTGCAGGTACATGCCCACGATCATGGCCTGCGCGGCGCCCAGCGAATGGCCGATGACCACCACCGGAAGCTTTTTGTCCAGGAACTGCGCGACATCCTTGTACAGGAGGGTCGCCGACCGGTCGAAACCGTCGTGCAGGCGTATGCCGAGCGCGGGATTCCTGTTCTTCCAGGTGCTCGCGTCGACGAGGACATTCCTGAAATTGGCGGTGCCCCTGATGGCGATGACCTGGCGCCTGCCCGCCTTTTCTACCGCATATCCGTAGCGTACCTTCGTCTTGGCGATTTCGCGCACCTGCAGCCGGTCCATCGTGCCGTTCCAGTCCACCCTGACCTTGGATTCGGGATCGAACACGACGGCGTGATAAAACCGGAACAGCCGTGAAAGCTCGGCGATGGAGGTGTCGAACCCGTTGCCCGAAAGGTTCTGGGGCGATGCGAACGCTGGCATGGGCGGCAGCGCCGGAGCCTTGGCGGGGGCGTCGGACAGGGTCGCGGCCCGGACATCGGCCGTGATCGCCGCGATTTTCTTCAGGTCCGCTTCCGACGCGGGCGGCTTCATCCGCGCGGTCACTTCCAGAAGCGCGCCGATCACCCTCGACTTACCCTCGATATCCATCGAGGTACGGATTTCGCCGAACTCGGATTCGACGATGAAACGGTCCCAGGTGTCCAGCATGTCCTGCACGGCGCGGTCATGCAAGGCGGGGTCGTCCGTGAAGCGAGTGAACTCGGCCGAGGCGCCCGGGTTGGCGCCGAGCTTGGCCAGTATGAATTCCTGGTAGAGCCCGGACAGCTCGTTCAGCACGGCGAGCGATGTGCCCTGTTCCGCCAGGGCCGTGATGATTCCGCCGGCATTGCCGCCGGAAAGACCGAGGCTGGCGATGATGTGATAGCCCTCGACCACCTGGCCATAGAGGCTCGAAACGAGGGCGTGCACGAGGTCGGGATCGGCCA
>CAYRXK010000181.1:0-2005 GCA_964428265.1 uncultured Treponemataceae bacterium | reverse complement strand
CGCATCATGAAATCGCGCATCGCGTCATTCGCCATGATGGTTTCCGCCATCGCGTGCGGAGCGTTCTTCGCCGGCGCCGCGCGCCCCGCGGCGGCCTACGAACTGCCCTCCCTGCCCGCAGGCGAGGGCCCGGAGGGCTGGTACTATCTGGCCAAGCGCATCGAGACCGGCGCAGGCCCCACGCAGGGGCTCACGTCCGCGACGCCCCTTCCGGCGATAGCCGACGCGGACCGCGACGCGGTCCTCCTGGAACTGTACCTGCTGGCCTTCCGCTTCGGCGAGAAGAATGCCGCGCGCGAAGCCGGCCGCGAGGCGTTCAGGCGAGTCGCCGCATCCGGCGGCGCTTCCGCGGCGGCCGCGCTGGCCGAGGAATGGATGCAGTATTTCGGCCCCGACTGGAACATGCGGCGCGCGTTGTACGATCTGTATTTCGCGGCGGGGATGCTCGCCGAGGCGGACGCCCAGATCGACCTGATCGGTTCCACCCTTCCGCAGGCGAGGAAGGCCAACGCGAGCGAAATCGCCTGGATGCGGTCCGCGCTGTGGCGCAGCGCGGGTAATCCCGCGTGGCGCGCCGACGCCGACGCCCTGCTGGCCGCGCCGTCACTGGATCGCTGGTCGGCGAAGACGGTGGCGATGCTCGCCGAGGATCCCGAAAACCCGGAACCGAAGCGTTCGCTGGCGGCGATGCGGGCGGCATCGGCGAACCGCGACTACGCGGCCGCGGTGGCGGCTCTCGGCAACCTGCGCGAAACCATCCTTTCGCCGTCGGCGCCGCGCGCCTGGATCACGGAAGCGGGCCGGGCGTTCAGCGGCGCGAACAACGGCGCCGCCGCGGCGGGCGCCTCATGGTTCGGCGCCATGTTCACCGGTTCGGAACGCAACGAACCGAACCTTCCGCTGCTGGCGGACATTCCCCAACCCGCGGAAAACCAGTGGGTGGCCGCATTCTGGTACGCGCGCCTCCTTGCGGCTTCGTCGCGGAAAAACGACGCCGCCTCGATATTCCTGGAACTTACGGAACGGCCGCCGTCGGCGCAGGATTCCGATTCCGCGCTCTGGCAGTGGCTGGATATCGCGATGGCGCAGGCCGGAGCGCAGGAATTCTCGGATTCGATGCAGCCGGAACCGGCCGGCGCGAACGGGGCCGCGACCGCCTCCGACCCGCGCCGCGCCCTCGAACTGGGAATCCTGTCCGAAGCGTCGGCGCGCTGGAAAAACCCGGCCAATTTCGACGACATCCTCGATGGCTACCTGAGGAAATTGCTGACGGCGAAATCGTGGAATGACGCGGTATCGCTCGCGGTGCTGGTTTCGCCGCGCAGTTCGCCTTCGTTCAGGACCAGGATCGAATACCTGGCGGGCAGGCTTTCCGAAACGGGGCGCGCCTACCATGCCGACCCATCGTCCTGGTTCAGGACCATCCTGGCCCGTCCCGGCGCCGAAGAATATTACCGCAGCCTTTCCGCCTGGCGCCTGGGAATGGAACCGCCCTTCACCGCCTCGCTGCCCGCGATTCCCGCCCTGCCCGCGCCACCCTCGCCGGTATCGCCGCCGGCGCTGCCGGCCCCTGCGACCATGCAGGCCCCGCCCCCGATCCCGGCGGACACCGTGGCGAATAACGCGAGGCCGGTTGTTTCCGATGCCGATTTCATCGCCGAATATCTTGAACACGATCTGGATGCGCTCGCGTCGTCACGGGCGCTCGCCGCGATCGGATCGGGATCGTCCGCGACGATGGGCGCCCTGTCGAGGCAGTTCTCCTCGGAAGGACTGCATTACGCGGCGCTCCGCCTGGCGCGCGATGCGCTGAACCGCGGCGGCAAGAATCCGGACCAGGATCTGTACCGCCTGGTATATCCGCGGGCCTGGCCCGAGCTGATCGCCCCGCTGTCCGCGAAGCACGGTATTCCGGAAGCCCTGATCTACGGCATCGTGCGGTCCGAGAGCGTGTTCGATCCGCAGGCGGTTTCGCGATCGGGCGCCGTGGGGCTTGCGCAGCTCA
>CAYRXK010000180.1:0-2009 GCA_964428265.1 uncultured Treponemataceae bacterium | reverse complement strand
AAGGACCTCGCCAGAACCGGCGATCCGTGCTATAATCCTCCAAATTATCCATAAGTCGTGGAGGGAGCGATGAGGACCGAGGTGATGGATCTCGAATCGGGATTTTTTACGGAGACATTCGAGGTCGGCGCCGCCGAGCGGCTGGTGCTCAGGTTCCCCGCTTCCGACCTGGTCATCGTACCATCGCAGGATTGCCAAGTCCATATGGAACTCGACCTCCGCGGCGGCGCGCAGGCGCTTTCATCCTGGAAGCCATCCGTTCGGCGCCGGGAAAGCCTGCTGATCCTGGCCGACGAGCACGGTTCCGGCGGCGCTTCGGTCAGCGAGGCCCGCATCGCCGTCCCCCCGGCCTTCCGCGACCTGGAAGTGCATGGCGGCACCGGATGCATCGACATCCGCGGTTGCCCGATGGATATCCTGGCCAGCACCCATTCCGGCGAGCTTCGCGTCACTGAAGGCGCGTCGGTGGAAGCGTCCAGCGTATCCGGAAGGATCACACTCTCGGGCATGTCCAGCGTCGTCGTGCGAACCATAGACGGGTCGGTCCGCTGCAGCGCGGTTTCCGGTCACCTGACCGCCGAAACGCAGGGCGGCGACCTTCGCGCGGAAGACGTCCGCGGCAACATCGTAGCCCTCTCCGGCTCCGGTGAACTTTCGGTGCAGCGTCCGGGCGGTCGGCTCAGGCTCATCACCAGCTCCGGCGACGTGGAACTCGAGCTCGCGGGCGTGTTCTCGGGCGGCGAAATAAACACCGGATCGGGCGACATAAGCGTGCAGGTCGATGGCGCCCACCTCGAACTCCGTGGCGAAACGCTCTCGGGCGGCATACGGGCGCCCGGCTCGGTGACCTCGCAGGGTTCAGGCCCGCGACGCTGCGCCGTGAAATTCGGCTCGGGCGGCCGCCGCCTGCACCTGAAAAGCATTTCGGGCGATATCGAGATCGAGCGCTGAGGCGCGGACCGGCCGCAAAAAAACCGGCCGGCTCCCCGCGGGGGGGGGGAAGCCGGCCGGCCTCGATCCGGAACCTTGCGCTAATTGAACAGCTTCGCGATCCGCTTCGCGTGGATTTCGTTAACGGCGTGGCGCTTCATCTCCTGCTTGGCCGACAGCTCCTTGCCCACCTCGAAGGGCGCGGGCAGCAGGTCGAACTTGAAAATGCGCTCGAAGGGCTTGAACCCGTTTTTCGGGCTCACCGCCTCGGCGATCTCGTAGTCGATCAGCTCGCGCACCTCGGGCTGCTGCAACAAGCTTTCGTAGTCTACCATCGGCACATTGTTCTCGCCCGCCCAGGCGACCAGATTGTCCTGCTTGGGCACGATCAGGGCCGCCAGGTAGCGTTCGTCCTGGCCGAGCACGATGGCCTGCGCGATGAACTCCGAATCGCAGAGCCGCTGCTCGATCGGCACGGGTTCGATGTTTTCGCCGCCGCGCAGCACGATGGTGTCCTTGGCGCGTCCGGTGATCTTGATCATGCCGTCGACGGTGATCATCACCAGGTCGCCCGTGTTCAGCCAACCGTCCTCGGACAGCACCTTCGCGGTCAGGTCGGGCCGCTTGTAGTAGCCCTTCATGACCTGCGGGCCGCGCACTTCCAGCACGCCCTTGACGCCGGGGCCGACCAGTTCGCCGGATTCGGCGCGCACGCGCATCTCGGTGCCGCGGCAGATCGGGCCCACCGTGCCGATGACCGGGCGCTTGCGTTCGCGAAGGCCGAGCACGGGCGCGGTTTCGGTAAGGCCGTAGCCTTCCAGGATGAGGATGCCCAGCGCGCCGAAGAAGCGGTCCACCGATCCGGGCAGCGCGCCGCCGCCTGAAATGCCGGCGATGAAATTAGGTCCGAACTTTTCCTTTACCTTCTTGAACACCAGCACGTTGCCCAGGCCGCGCAGGGGCGCCAGCAGAAGGAAGGGGATGATGGAGACCGCGATCTCGACCACGCGCGAGCGGGGGCTGAACGCCGGGATGAGGCCCAGCAAGCGGTTGCGGAACCAGGAATAGCTCGATCCGAT
>CAYRXK010000179.1:0-2021 GCA_964428265.1 uncultured Treponemataceae bacterium | reverse complement strand
TGGCCACCGAGGAGTGCGACGCCGACCCGGCCTTCAAGCAGACCTACGTGGACGCGAAGGAATCGGACTTGACGATCATTTCCAGCCCGGTGGGCATGCCGGGCCGCGCGTTGAAGGGCCCCTTCCTGGACGAGGTGACGGCGGGCAAGAAGACGCCGTACGTCTGCCCCTACCACTGCATCGTCACCTGCGATCCGCAGACCGCGCCGTACTGCATTTCTCTCGCGCTGCGCAACGCGCAGAAGGGCAACCTGAAATACGGCTTCGCCTTCGCCGGCGCCAACGCCTGGCGCGTGAACAAGATCATGAAGGTGGCCGAGCTGGTGGACGAGCTGGAAAGGGAATACGCGGCCGCGGGAAAGTGATTCCGCAACGTTGGCGCGCACCAAGGCGGTGCCGCGCCGCGGAACCGATCTCCGGGGGCGCCTTCCCGCGCTATTGCAGGAGGGAGCCCCCTTCAATTATAATCCTGGCGATTCCGTCGATTGTGAAGATTCTGGAAAAACGCCCCGGAGGAACCGATGAACTTGGTCCTGACCCTCGTGAACGTGGCTGCGCTCGCCGCCTGCATCGGAGTGCTGCTCACCCTGCAGAAGAAAAAGGCGAGCTTCACGAAACGGGTGCTCTCATCGCTCGGCATGGGCGTGGCGCTGGGCGTGGTCATGCAGCTCGCTTACGCGTCGAACAAGGCCGTGCTCGACCAGACCCTGCCCTGGTTCCGCCTGGTCGGGGACGGCTACGTGGGCCTGTTGCGCATGATCATCATGCCGCTGGTCATCGTGTCCATCATTTCGGCCATCCTGAAGCTGAAGGACGCCAAGAACCTGGGCAAGATGAGCGTCAGCGTCATCCTGGTGCTGGTGCTGACCGCCGGCATCGCCGCCGCGGTGGGCGAGGCGTCGGCCCTGGCCTGGGGCCTGGACGCGCGGCAGATCCAGCAGGGCAAGGCCGAGGCCGACCGCGCGCTGTCGCTGGAGCACACCAGCGGCGCCGCCAATACCCACATCGCCAGCAAGATTCTTGAAGTGATCCCCTCCAACCCCTTCAAGGACATGACCGGCGCCCGCGGCACCTCGACCCTCGCGGTGGTCATCTTTTCCGGATTCATCGGCATGGCCGCGCTGGGCATCCGGAAGAAATATCCGGCCGAAGCCGAGTTGGTGCAGAAGATGGTGGACGCCGCCTACGCGGTCACGATGCGCCTGGTGGGCATGATCATCAAGATGACGCCCTACGGCGTGCTGGCCATCATGGCGGCGACCCTTGCGGGTACCAATTACGGCGCCATCCTGAACCTGCTGAAATTCGTGCTGGCCTCCTACATGGCCATCATCGTGATGTTCATCATCCACCTCTTCATCCTGTCGCTGTTCGGCTACAACCCCTGGACCTTCGTCCGGAAGGCCTGGCCGGTCCTGACCTTCGCGTTCACCTCGCGCACCTCGATGGGCACCATCCCCCTGACGGTCGAGGCGCAGACGAAGAAGATGGGCATCCCCGAGGCAACCGCCAGTTTCGCGGCCACCTTCGGCACCGCGATCGGTCAGAACGGCTGCGCGGGCATCTACCCCGCCATGCTCGCGGTGATGATCGCGCCCTCGGTGGGCATCGATCCCTTCAACCTCGGTTTCCTGGCCACGGTGGCGCTGGTCACCGCGGTGTCGTCGTTCGGCGTGGCCGGCGTGGGCGGCGGCGCGACCTTCGCGGCGCTGATCGTGCTGTCGTCGCTGAACCTGCCGGTGGGCCTGGCGGGTCTGCTCATCTCCATCGAGCCGCTGATCGACATGGGGCGCACCGCGCTGAACGTGTCGGACGCCTTCGTGGCCGGCGCGGTGACGGGCAAGGTGATGAAGGAAACGGACATGGACGTGTACAACCGCAACGACGCCGAACTCGACCAGGTGCAGGCTTCGTGATGCGCATCGTCGTGATAGGCGGTGTGGCCGCGGGCATGAGCGCCGCGGCCAGGGCGCGCCGCGCGGCGAAGGACGCGGAAATCACGGTGTTCGAAAAGGGCTCGG
>CAYRXK010000178.1:0-2043 GCA_964428265.1 uncultured Treponemataceae bacterium | reverse complement strand
TACGCGACGTGCTCGAGGAACCCCTCGCGATACATCGCATACACGGCAACCGCGCTGAAAAGGAGGCCATGATCGTCAGGGCGCTGGAGGAAGTGAAGATGACGCCGCCCGATGAATTCATGGTGAGGTATCCGCACATGCTTTCCGGCGGTCAGCGGCAGCGCGTGGCAACCGCCCGCACCCTGATACTGAACCCGAAGCTGCTGGTGGCGGACGAACCGGTGTCCATGATCGACCTGTCCACCCGCGCGGAAATCCTGCACATGATGAAGGAAGTACAGCGCGACCTGGGCCTGACCTACCTGTACATCACCCACGACATCTCCACCGCGCGCTATTTCACCGACCGGATCGCGGTAATGTATCTGGGCCGCATCGTCGAGCTCGGCACCCAGGACGACGTGATAGAAAACCCGATGCATCCCTACACCCGCGCGCTGATAGAGGCTGTCTGCGAGCCGGTGCCCGGGCGCGTGAACATGATGAAAACCCTGCAGGTGAAGGGTGAAATCCCCTCCGCGGCCGCCGTGCCGGCAGGCTGCAGATTCCACCCGCGCTGCATGTTCGCCACCGGGGAATGCGCCGAACTCCCCGAGCCGGAACTGCAGGACGTCGGCAATGGCCACCTGCACGCATGCCGGCGCTGGAAGGAGATCGGCTGAGGTATCCGATGCGCGCAATGCGGAGGTGGAGGTCGAGGGGAGCGGCCGCGCTTCTGACCTGTCTGCTGGCCTGCATTTCGGGCCTTTTGGCGCCGCTTGCCAACCTGCACGCGGATGATGGCGCCGCGGCCGCCGCGACGCGTTCGGGGCCGCGGAGCTTCGTGGCCCCGTACCGCTATGACCCCATCAGCTTCGATTACCTGCGCGTCTGGCGCCGCGACACGTCGCCGCACATCGCCAACTTTGTGGATGGCCTGCTCGAACACGACCGTTTCGGCATCCTGCGCCCGGCGCTTGCCATCGCATGGAGCCGCAACGGCGATGCCACCGAATGGACATTCAGCATCCGCTCAGGCGTCTGGTGGATGGATTCGGAACGCACCCGCCGGGCAGAGGTAACTTCGCGGGATTGGGTCGATGCGATGCGATACCTCCTGGAATCCGCCAGCCCCATGGCCGACATCGCCCGGAGCCTGGTGTTCAACGCGGACGCCTATGCGCGCGGGGCCCTGTCCGATTTCGGAGAGGTGGGCGTGAAGGCTCAGGACCGCTTCACGCTGCGCTACCGGCTGGAACGCCCGACACCCTGGTTCGACCGGCTGGTCTGCACCCAGGCGTTCCTTCCGGTACACGGCGAATTCCTCGCGCAGGCCGGCCGCAGCTTCGGAAAGCCCGGGCCCGACGGCATCCTGTACAACGGCGCCTATATCCTCGACACGATGGAACCGCGCGCCCGGATACGCTATTCCGCCAACGAAGGATATTGGGACCGGGAACATGTCGGGGTGGACACGGCGACCTACCTGTACGATGCGGGAGATGATCCGGAGGCGCTCGCGCGCGGTTTCGAGTCGGGCCTGTACAGCACCATACCGCTCGGATCAGGCGCGCGCGCCTCCCTGGACCCCCGCATCCTGCACGCGCCGCAGGACGCGTCGACCTTCATGGTCAGCTTCAATTTTCTGCGGGCGAGGAGTGCGGGCATTGCCGGCGATGCTGCGGATCGCGCAACCGCTTTCGCGCTGGGCGACCGTTCCTTCCGCAAGGCGCTGTTCCATGGGATAGACCGCGCGGCCGTGCTCGACGCCATGTACGGTCCGGGCGCGGCTGCCCTGCTCCTGCGGAACACCCTGACCGCGCCGGGACTGGTTGCCGATCGGCGCGGTTCGGATTATGCGCTGCTGGTGGAGTCTGCCCTCAAGGCCAGGAATCCCGACGAGTTCGGTCCCGATTTCCGGATCGCCGATGGGCAGGACCCCTACCACCGCCCCGAACGCGCGAGGATGTATTTCGAGCGCGCGCGCAAGGCGTTCCCCGCCGGATCGGCCTTTCCCGTGGAACTTGAAGCCGTGGTGCCGGAAAGCGACCTGCGCGCGCGTGC
>CAYRXK010000177.1:0-2047 GCA_964428265.1 uncultured Treponemataceae bacterium | reverse complement strand
TCGACGCCTGGCCCCCGCTTGATTCGAGCGCGCGCAGGTAGGCTTCCGCCGAACGTTCGCCGTCCGCCGTCAGGTCGATCGCGCCTCCGGCGTCAAGCCATTCCAGGGCCTGCCTGAACAGCGCCTCGCTGCGCGCGCAGTGCGTGGGAAGGAACTGCGACCGCGGAAGGTCCCCTCCGGCCACCGCGTCGCGCAGGGGCCCGAATCCTGCGGGGGCGTCTCCCATGTGCACGTTCACTATTCCGGCCTTTCCGGACAGCATGCCCGCCACGCGGGCTTCCGCCGCGATGCGCGCGAATTCCGCCTGAGTCGGCTTCGACGAGCGGTGATCCGAAACCGCCACTTCGCCCGCGCCGATCACGGGCTCGATCATCATGATGTCGCGCATCAGGTCGCCGGTGAGCGTGCATTGGGGCACCCGGTACGAGCCGGAAAGGCACCAGGCCGAAAGGCCGCGCTCGCGCAGGCCGTAGGTTTTCGCGACCAGCGCCTCCATGTCGCGCGCCACGCCGTCGGTGCCCAGCACGCCGACCACGGTCGTTACGCCCGCCGCGAACGTCGCCGCCACCGAAAGCTCGGGCGTCCGCGTGGAAAATCCGCCTTCGCCGCCGCCGCCGATCAGGTGCACGTGGCAGTCCACCAGACCAGGAACCACGGGCGCGCCCGCGGCGTCCAGCACTTCGCACGCGAACGGAAGCGACGCCGGATCGATCGAATCGCCCAACGCGACCACCTTCCCGGCCACGCAGAGTATGTCCTTCACGCCGAGCCGCGCGGGCGCGTACAGGTCGGCATCGCGCACCAGAATCGCCATGTACCTTCCTCCCTGAATCAAAACGGGGCTATCTCGAGCCTGCCGCCGCCGCGCATCCTCAGATCGCGCATCGCGGCATCGCAGGCCGACAGCAGATCGTCCAACGCGATATGCCTCCCCGACGGATAATCGACGCATACCGCCACGGAAGAAACCTTGTACGCCATCACGCCCTCGGAGGGCATGCCCGCGCCCTCGAGCATGCGCGCCACGACCGTCGGCGCGGTATCGCGGTTCACCGTCTGCAGGAACAGGAAAAAGCGGTCCCCGTCGAAACGCGCGAAATGGTCGTAGGGCCGGATGCGGCCACCGAGCTTCCTGGCGAAATCCAGCAGCACGCGGTCGCAGCCGGCCATGCCCCGGGCGGCGTTCACCGCGCCGAAACCGTCGATGTTGAAATGTATGACCGAGTAGGCCGTGTTCTGCCGCCCGCAAAGCGACAGGGACTTGTTCACCGCCTCGATGAAGCCGCCGGGGTTCAGGAGTCCCGTCAGCTGGTCATGGGTGGAATCTCCCTTGACCCGCGCGTCTCCGCGTTCCTTCGCGAGCAGGACCGTGGCGCCGAAGATCGCCTGCTGGAATATGAATCCGATACCCGCCGCTCCCTCGAATCCCAGAGGCACGAACGAACCGGGCCCCGCCAGGACCAGGGGCACGCAGACCGCGGCCGAGGCCATGGCAACCAGCGCGCAGGCGATGCCCGAACCGAGGACCAGCGGGGACGGAAGGCGCACGCGCAGGATCGAAAACGCCTGGATGGCCGAAATGGCCGCGATGAACAGCAATTCCACCAGCCCCGCCGCAAGTCCGCCCGGATCGTATACCTTGGCCAGCAGGTGGACCAGCCAGAACACGACCGTCGCTTCAGTGAGCCTGCGCGCGAATTTCCCGGAACCCGTCGCCGCCGCGCCGAGCGCGGCCATGCTCAGCGCGTAGCCGGCCATCAGGAGCCCCGCGGCCGACACCGACAGCATCAGCGTATAGGGACGGTTGAAGGCGTACATCAGGGCGGCGCCGCCGCCCAGCAGGGCCAGTCCCGCGGCGAGCATGCCGGGAGCCCCCGACGCCTCGCCGCGCAGGCGGTGCAATCCCAGCAGCACCAACTGCACGATGACGGACGCCCCGATCACGAGGCCGATGGTTACGGTATCCATACGGTTCCGCGCCTCACCGGCGAACTACAGGTTCGCCTTCACCACGGCGAGCACTTCCGGCAGGTCCATGCCGATCTCC
>CAYRXK010000176.1:0-2067 GCA_964428265.1 uncultured Treponemataceae bacterium | reverse complement strand
CGGCCTCCTGCACCTCGAGATCCTGATCGGCGCCTACGTGCTGTCCAGTTTCTGATCCACACGCATACCCAATCCCATCGTCACTCCGACCGGCTCCGGGCTGGCGTTGCCCCAGGGCACCTCGATACCCGACTCGAACCACCACCGCAGACGGGCCTCGCTTCGCTGCAGGCGCGCGCGGTACCCGATCCGCGAGCCGGCAGGCCACCCGCCGGCTGATCCGGCGTTGGCCATGGGGGATTCCGCGTCGAAGTGCAGCCCGAGCGCCGTTCGCGCGTTGATGGCATAGAGCAGAGATCCCGTTATTCCGGCGGATACTCCCTGTTTTTCCGACATGGCCACTCCCGTACCCATGCCCCAGGCTACCGGATCGTCCACCGCCCAGAACCTGACCTGCAAGCGGGCAGCCGCCGGAAGCGAACCCTCGGTGCGCACCGTGACTCCCGACGATCCGGAGAGCGCCCGGTCGAACTCCGCGGCAAGCCTGAATGCCTGCCTGTCCAGGAGGAAGAACCGCGCTTCGCCATCCAGGCGCAACCATGGCAGGGGCTCTCCGCCCAAATTCAGCGAAAATGCCGGCGAACCTTCATCGAATCCGAGGGATCCGCCGATTTCCATCCGGGGGAGGGCAGGGGAGGCCGAGATCGGACCGGGTGAGCCTACCTGGAGGAGGTTCATCCGGGAGTGCGCATCCGACGCCGCTGCCAGGGCGCGCTGCCTGAAGGCGCCGCTCCGGTCCGCGGGGGCTGCGAGGGCGAGCACCACGCCGGACCAGCGCGAATCGCGTTCCGCGGGGCCGAGAACGCGAAGGCCCTCTGCCGGATCGGCCACCGCGATGCCGGATCCGGTGCGCGCCAGCGCCAGGCTGAAGTGGGGCACGGGCCGGTCGTACTGCAGGACCATCGGCCCGTAGGCGTCCAGCGCGCGCCCGAGCCCGTCGGGATCGAGGCGGAAGGCGGCGCTGTCCACGCCGCCGGCGCCGAGGATCTGCCTGACTTCCTGCAGCGATGTCCGACCCCCGCCTGCGGGGCGGACGGTTCCGGTAGGCAGGCGGGCTCGCTGAGGAGGGGCGGTACCGAGGCCCGCCAAGCGGAATATTCCCTCTACCACCGCCGGAGCGCAACCGAACGGATCTTCCTGCCGAGGGACGATCCTGAACGCCAGGCTGTGCGCGTCCGCCGGCATCGGAAGCGTGGCGGCAGGTCCCGCCATGGCGACGGGCGACGCCACGGCAAGGAGAACCAGGAAAAGGAGTACGGATGCGGGCATCATGCGCGGAGAGCCTCCTTCCTGATATACGTGCGCGAGTGCCTCTTCCGATTCGAATTCCGCCGGGGAAAATGTGGGGATGTTTCAAAGCTGAGTGCAAAGTCCGAGGTGTTCGTCGAGAACAGCCGCTCCGGCGTCATGGACCGCTCCGGCTTTTCCTATGAAGCGGCAAGGGAATACCATCCCGGTATCATCTACTTCGCTGCAGGCCTGGTGCGTGACGACGAGGGGCCTTTCTCGCCCGAGCGCGCGGGCAGGGTATCCTGCAGGCCGCTGATCGACCTGTGCTATTCCGGCCGCTACGATCACGCAACCATGCGCAGGAAGCAGCGGGGCAGGGGCGGTTTCGTGGCATACTTCGGCACGAGCAGCGCCCTGGAAGTGTGGAACCGCGCTCAGGCGGGCGACGCGAAGGCGATGCTGGTGTACCAGGCCCTGGCCTACCAGGTGTCCAAGAGTATCGGTGAGCTTGCGACGGTGGTGAAGGGCAAGGTCGACGCCATCCTGCTCACGGGCGGCATCGCGCACTCGGCGGTGTTCTGCGGATGGGTCGAGGAACGGGTGAACTTCATCGCCTCGGTCCGGCGCTATCCCGGCGAGAACGAGCTCGAATCGCTCGCGCTCGGCGTGTCGCGGGTGCTGGACGGAGAGGAAACCGCCCGCGAATTTGACCTGGACTGAGGTTGCGGGAGAGGCCGGGACGCCAGGGGCTGTCCCGGCCTCTCTCCTATGGGCTATCGCCCGTTTTTCGGCTGGAAGTGGCTGAACTCCATCGAGAACGAGGCGCGGCCCTGGCTG
>CAYRXK010000175.1:0-2073 GCA_964428265.1 uncultured Treponemataceae bacterium | reverse complement strand
CGCGCCTCCGCGCGTGGGGTCGAGGGGCGCGGCCGGGACTTCGATCCGGGGCTCCTGCGCGATGATTCCTTCATTTTCCTTCCTTCCAGGGGAAGATCATACCCCTGAGGGTGCGCTCGCCTACCAGCTCCCGCTCCTCCGCCAGCAGCGAATCCCAGGGAACGGCCTTGCGGTCCGCCTGCGGATTCTTCTCTATCCAATCATACTTGAAAAGCCGCAGCTTTACCGCGTCGGCCTGCGCGACCGCCAGTCCGGCGAGCCCCGGCGCCAGGAATGCGGGCAAGGCGGAAAGCACCATGGTGACCAGACCATGCACCGCGAGGAACAGCGAGAAGCCGGGATTGTCCAGCGCGAGGACCAGGGCCTTGCGCAGGTTCTTGGCGAATCCGCCCCCGAGGGCGGTCCTGATCGGAAGATAATACTGCAGCACCAGCATAGCCAGGGCGGCTGTCCAGAACAGCAGCGCGGCGGCGAACATCGGCAGGAACCCGTCCATCGAAAGATAGAAGGGAATGCCGACCAGGAGCGCGGCCATTATGCCCAGATTCATCGCGCCCAACTGCAGGCCCGCGACCCAGTCTTCCCGCAGGCTCCGGAGCGCGTCGGCGATCCGGGGAGACCCGTAGTCGGCGATGGAATACGCCAGGCGGGCGCAGGCCGTCTGCCACAGCGACATGGCGAACACGCCGGCCACCGCCAGTGCCGCGAGCGCCTGCGCCGGCAGGCCCGCGGCCAGCGGGAGCGCGAAGAACAGCAGGGCCAGGACGAGATGCGCGAGGTTCATCCCGACAAGTGTGTAGAGGTGATCCCATCCGTCGAAAAACGCCTTCTTCACGAAGAACCCGATCATGCAATTCGTATAGCGCAGGCTTGACCTTTCGGCAAGTCCGCCACTACTCTCGGGCATGGAGCCCATCCCCTTCCGGGGTTTGCGGCTATCATGCGCACCAAGGGGTACGGACGTGAACGACCAGTACCGCTTCCCGCTCGAAACCTTCCTTTCACGCGACAAGTTCGAACGCATCAAGTCCTTCGCGGCCGACAAGGAAACGCCCTGCCTCATCCTCGATCTGGATGTGATCAGGAAAAATTTCGAGGATCTCCGCAAGAACCTGCCGTTCGCGAAAATCTACTACGCGGTAAAGGCCAACCCCGACGACGCGGTGGTATCGCTGCTGCGCGACCTGGGTTCCTGCTTCGACGTGGCCACCCGCTACGAGCTGGATCAGCTGCTGCGCCTCGGCGTGTCGCCGGACCGGATGAGCTTCGGCAACACGATCAAGAAAGAAAAGGACATCGCCTACTTCTACGAAAAGGGCATCAGGCTCTTCGTCACGGATTCGCTCACCGACCTGGACAAGATTTCGCGCGCCGCGCCCGGTTCCAAGGTGTTCTTCCGCCTGCTGACCGAGGGGCTCGGCGCCGACTGGCCCCTGTCGCGCAAATTCGGTTCGCACCCCGACCTGGCTCGCCAGCTTATAAAGACGGCGGTGCGCTTCGGCCTGCAGCCCTACGGCATCAGCTTCCATCCCGGCAGCCAGCAGCGCGACGTGGGCCAGTGGTCCAGCGCGCTGACCACCGTGGCGCAGCTGTTCAACTGGGCGCGCGAAGACGCGCACATCGACCTCAAGATGATCAACATGGGCGGCGGCTTTCCTGCCAACTACATAGAGCCCACGGACACGCTGGCCCAGTATGCCGACGACATCCGCCGCTTCCTGGACAACTCGTTCAAGGACCACTGGCCGGAAGAGATCATCATCGAACCCGGCCGCAGCATGGCCGGCGACGCGGGCGTCATCGTGTCCGAGATCGTCAACATCGCCAAGAAATCGGTGCACGACCGCTATCCCTGGGTCTTCCTGGACATCGGCAAGTTCGGCGGCCTGATAGAAACGCTGGACGAGGCGATCAAGTATCCGATCTATTTCGAGGGGCAGGGCAACGCGATCGACGTGATCCTCGCCGGCCCCACCTGCGACTCGATGGACATCATGTACGAAAAGGCCACCGTGATGATGCCCGAGTCCGCACGCATCGGCGACCGGGTGTTCATCCTGACCACCGGCGCCT
>CAYRXK010000174.1:0-2073 GCA_964428265.1 uncultured Treponemataceae bacterium | reverse complement strand
GGCCGACGTAGCGGCCCTTCGCGTCGAAGGCGAAGGTCAGCATCCAATCAGCCCAGGCGGCAAGGGAGTCGGCCCCGAGCGCGGGGTTGTCGTGCGCGGCGGCGAATCCTGCGGGTACCGCAAACCCGGCGGGTACCGCAAACCCGGACGGCGATGCGGAGGCCTGGGCTGCCGCGCGCATGCGGTCCCGGAAGGCGATTACCTCATCCCTTGATTTGATATGGAAATAGGGCAGATCAACAATCTTCGATGCACTACGCAGAGCCTGCACGTCGAGCCAGGAGAATCCGCCTGTCGCCATCCCGGTCGGCACTTTCGCATGCGCGGCGGCGATGATCCGGTCGGCGATGGCCTGCCCCATGCGCTCGATGTCGTCGGGGGCGCCGTCGGCGAAGGACGCGCCGGATGCGTCCAGGATGGCGGGGCGCACGTCGCCGCAGGCGCCCTGGATGGGCAGGACGACGAGTTTGTCGCCGTAGTGCCGCTTCAGCGCGGCGGCGGCGCGGCCGGGGTAGTCGGCGGATATGGCGTGGATGCCGACGCCCAGCGTGGTGGGGTGCACCGCGAGGTTCAGGAAGATGGCGACCGGCGCGCCATGCCTGCCTATCAGGTAGAGGCAGCCGATTTCCGGGTCGCGATCGCCCGCGGGGTTGGGGCGCATGCGCAGCTGGCCTGAATCGGGATCGAGGGCGCGCCGGTTCACGCCCAGGGTTTCAAGCACGACGGTGCCGGCCAGGCCGGCGACCGGCTGCATGCGCGCGAGGGCGGCCCCGGTCGCCCGGACCATCGCGTCGCGCAGGGTGTCCAGGAAGGCTTCGTCGGCCGGACGCAGCCCGAGGCCGATGGCGGCGGGGGCGGTGTGGGTATGCGTCGCGGTCAGGAATATGCGGTCCTCGGGGATGCCCGAAAGCGCGGAGAGCGCGCCGCAGGTGGCTTCGGCCCATTCGCGCGAGAATTCCAGGACGTCCGCGGAGATGAAGGCGGTTGTCGATCCCCGGGCTTCCAAGATGCAGGCGCGGACCTGCAGCGGGTCCAGTTCGCGGTCGGCGGGCTGGCTGCGCGCCAGGTGGCCCTGCAGGAGGACGCCGAGACGGGTCGGGATGGCCGCTTCGGCCGCGCCCGCGCGCAACGCGCGCGTGGCCCTCGACCCGAGATCGGCATCCATGAGGGGGATGCCCGTGTGGTAGCCGGGGTCGATGTCCGGGGTGGCGGGGATGAAGTCCACGATCCGCCCGTCGGGCGCGACGGTCTGGACGGGGATTCCGGTTTCGGAGGGGGCCAGGTAGACGCGGTCGATGCAGTCGAGGGTTTGTTCGATGATGTCGAGGGCCCGGGCGCGGATCGGCGCGTCGTCGGCGGACAGGTGGACTTCCGTGAAGGTGCGGACCGTTTCGAAGCTGGACCACCAGGGGCAGTGGGGGTCCAGTGTGGCGCCGCTGCGGCCTTCCATGCCGCGCACGATGCCGCCGCAGGGCGCCCTGCCCAGGCGCCAGGATGTTTCCGCCAGTTCGATGAGGCGGGCGCGCCGGGCTGCCGGGATGCCGCCCGCGATGCGGTGGAACTGGAGGGCGAGGCCCGCGAACTCGATGATGTGTCCGGGATTGACGCCGATGGGCCTGGTGGATTCCGGGTCCGGGTCGAGGGTGCGGCCTGCGTCGCGCAGGTCCGACAGCCATGCGAAACCGTCGGCGTTCCTGAAGAAGTGCCCGTCGAGCACGGATTCGACGAGCTTGACGCCGCGGTCGCGGTCTTCGGGGGCGCGCGTGTGCTCGTACAGGAGCCTGCAGGCGCCCAGCGCGATCATGTGGCCTTCGTAGCCGCGACCGCGGGTGCTGCCGCTGCCAGGCGCCCCTCTTCCTACGGACGCACCGCCGCCTGAAGCCCCGAAGGAGAGCTGGTCGTTCAGGCATTGTCCCCGCAGCGCGGCATCGACCGCAATGCGGAGGGCCTGGACGATCCACGCGGCATCCTGGCGGCAGAGGGGGAGGGAGGCGTAGGCCATGAGGCCGCGCAACAGGAAGAGCGCGGTCAGGGTCGTGCCGCTGGCCGTTGCCGGGGCCGGGTTCGCGGGGG
>CAYRXK010000173.1:0-2085 GCA_964428265.1 uncultured Treponemataceae bacterium | reverse complement strand
TACAACATGCGCACGCTCGCGGTGGACGTGGGCAGCCTGTCCTGCGCCGAAAAGCCGGTCTCCGAAACCATGAAGAAGAAATTCGTCGGCGGCAAGGGCTTCGGCCTGAAGCTGCTGTGGGACGCCACCAGGCCGACCACCCACTGGGACAGTCCCGAAAACGAGATCGTCATCGCGATGGGGCCGGTGTGCGGCAACACGAACTATCCCGGTTCGGGCAAGAGCCTGGTGGTCAGCCTTTCGCCGATGACGGGCGTGCCCATCGATTCCAACGTGGGCGGGTATTTCGGGCCCTTCCTGAAATTCTCGGGATTCGACGCGCTGGAAATCGGCGGCAAGGCCGAGCGCGACCTGATCGTGTTCATCGACGGGGACGCGGGCATACTGCGCATCTATGAATCGCCGGAGGGCCTGGAATCCGACACGCACATCCTGGCCGAAAAACTGACCCACGCCTTCGCGGCGTCGCAGGCCGACCACGACCTGGCGTCGGTGTCCGTGGTCAGCGCGGGGCGCGGCGCGGAGCATACCTGGCTGGGCCTCCTGAATTTCAGCCTGTACGACCGCAGGCGCGGCGGCATCCGCGTGAAGCAGGCGGGCCGCGGCGGCATCGGCACCGTGTTCCGCGACAAGCGCGTAAAGGCGCTGGTCTGCAAATATTCTGGGGTGAAGCAGGATTCCAACGGCGCGGCCGACCCCGCCGCCGTGCAGCGCACCGGCCTGAAACTGCACCGCGAAATCGTGCAGCTGGACGACAAGCAGTGCAAGATGCGCAAGCAGGGCACCGCGCACCTGATGGAGGTGATGAACGACTACGACCTCCTGCCCACGCAGAACCACCGTTTCGGGCAGGACCCGCGCGGGCCCGAATTGGCGTCCTGGGTCTGGGAGAAACTGTTCTCGCAGGGGCTGCCGGACGGCTGCTGGTACGGCTGCACGCTGGCATGCGCGCACGCGGTCGACAAATTCGAACTTTCCACCGGCCCGTACAAGGGCCAGAAAGTCTGCGTGGACGGGCCCGAATACGAGACGGCCGCGGGCGTCGGGTCCAACCTGGCGATCTGGGATCCGCAGGGCATCCTGGAAATCAATTTCTACTGCGACACCTACGGCATCGACACGATCAGCTTCGGCACGCTGACCAGCTTCCTGATGGAGTGCTGGGAATACGGCCTGCTGAACGCCGAGCGCACCGCCGGCGCCAACCTGGAATGGGGCAACTGGCGCGGCGCCTGCGAGCTCATGCACCAGATGGCGGAAGGCCGCGATTTCGGCCTGGTCGCGGGCAGGGGCGTGCGCGCGCTGGCGAAGTACATGGTCGAAAAATACGGCGCCGATCCGCGGCTGATGAAGGACATCGCGCTCGAAGGCAAGGGCCTGGAGCAGAGCCAGTACATTTCCAAGGAATCGCTGGCGCAGCAGGGCGGGTATTACCTGACCAACAAGGGCCCGCAGCACGACGAGGCCTGGCTTATTTTCATGGACATGGTGAACAACCGCATCCCGAGCTTCGAAAACAAGGCCGAGGCGCTGCATTATTTCCCGATGTTCCGCACCTGGTTCGGACTGCAGGGCCTGTGCAAGCTGCCCTGGAACGATATCGAGCCGGGCGACAACGCCCGGTGGCCCGAACCCAACAAGGTGCCCGAGCATGTGGACAATTACATCGAACTTTATACCGCGATCACCGGCGAGCCGCTGTCGCGCGACGAACTGATCCGGCAGTCCGAGCGCGTGTACAATTTCCAGCGCGTGTTCAACCTGCGCGTGGGCCACGGAAGGCGCGCGGACGATTATCCGCCCTACCGCGCGATGGGCCCGGTCACTGCGCTGGAATACGAGTCGCGCGCCGAGCGCTACGACGGCCAGCTCAAGGAGCGCCTGGGCCTCGATCCGGCGGCCATGACGCTGCAGGAAAAGATGGCGGCGCAGCGGAGCTACCGCGAGGCGCAGTACGAGAGCCTGGTGGACGCGGTGTACAAGCGCCGCGGCTGGACGAAGGACGGCATTCCCACGCCGGAATACCTGGCGGAGATCGGCATGGACCTGCCGGAAGTGCTCGCCGTGGTGAAGGCGAACCTGTAG
>CAYRXK010000172.1:0-2134 GCA_964428265.1 uncultured Treponemataceae bacterium | reverse complement strand
GACTACGCGGAGCGCCTGGATATGCTGCGGTCGGCCGGGATTTCGCTGTGGGACGTGTACGCGCAGGCGGTCAGGCGGCGGCCGGGCAGCCTGGATTCCGACCTGGCCGCGGCGGAGCCCAATCCGGTGGAACAGTTGCTGCGCGCGCACCCGGGCATCGCGGTGGTCGGGCTGAACGGCGGCGAGGCCGCGGCGGCCTTCGCGCGGCGTTTCGGCCTGCCGGCGCTTACCCGCGCGTGCGACGATGCCGTCGTGCCGCTGGAGGGCAGGACGCGGCGCGTGCTCAGGCTGCCGTCCTCCAGCCCCGTGCCCTCCGCCCGGTACCGCACGTTCGAAGATCGCCTCGCGGTCTGGCGTCGCCTCCTGGATCCGCAGGCGTAACAGCCCATCCACAGGCGCGGCCGCCCATCCACAGGCGCAGCCGCCCATCCACTTGCCGGTCCGCGGCCGCGGCGCTATCCTCTGCACCGCCATGGACAAACTCATCATAAAAGGCGCGCGCGAACACAACCTCCGCAACATCGACCTGGAACTTCCGCGCGACAGCCTCATCGTCATATCCGGACTTTCCGGGTCGGGGAAAAGCTCCCTCGCGTTCGACACCATATTCGCCGAAGGACAGCGCCGCTACGTGGAATCGCTGTCGTCCTACGCCCGCATGTTTCTGGGCCGCATGGACAAGCCCGATGTCGATTATATCGAGGGCCTGTCGCCCGCCATTTCCATCGAGCAGAAAACCACCCACCGCAACCCGCGATCGACGGTGGGAACGGTCACCGAAATATACGATTACTACCGCCTGCTGTTCGCGCGCATCGGCGTGCCGCACTGCCCGTCCTGCGGGCGCGTGGTGCGCGAGCAGGGAATCGACCAGATCCTCGCGGCCATAATGTCCTGGCCCTCGGGCACGAAATTGCAGGTGCTCGCGCCGGTGGTGCGCGGCATGAAGGGCGAGCACAAGAAAATTCTCGACGACGCTGCCAGGCAGGGCTTCACCCGCGCCCGCGTCGACGGCGCGCTGCGCGGCCTGGACGAGGAAATCACGCTGGAAAAGCAGAAAAAGCACAGCATCGAAATCATCGTGGACCGCGTGAAGCTTGGCGAGGACGTCAGGCGTCGCCTGGCCGAATCGGTAGAGACCGCGCTGCAGATAGCCGACGGCAGCGTGATCCTCACCCGCGATTCCGGAAAGGGCGAAACCGAGGAATTCTTCAGCCAGAAGGGCGCCTGCCCCCACTGCAACATTTCCCTGCCGGAGATGGAACCGCGGCTCTTTTCGTTCAACGCGCCGCAGGGCGCCTGCCCGGCCTGCACGGGGCTCGGCGTCAGCCTCGAATTCGATCCGGACCTCATAATTCCCGACAAGAACCTTTCGTTCAACGAAGGCGGCTGCATTCCCTACAATCCCGACGCGGCCTGGAACCGCAGCAAGTTCGAGGCCCTGGCGCGGCACTACAAGTTCAGCCTGGACACGCCCTTCGGCGAACTGCCGAAAAAAGTGCTGCACGCCATTTTCCACGGCTCCGACGAGCCGGTGAAAATCGAATACGAAAACCGCGAGGGCACGGGACGCTTCGAATACCAGGCGAAATTCCCCGGCATCCTGGCGGACCTGAAGCGCCGCTGGATGGAAACCACCTCCGACGGCGTGAAGCAGTGGCTCGAACGCATGATGACCGAACTGCCCTGCGAGGTCTGCAAGGGCCAGCGCCTGCGGCCCGAGGCGCTCGCGGTCACGGTGGGAGGGCAGGGGATCCACCACCTGTCGACGCGCTCGGTCGAGGAGTCGCTCGCCTTCTTCAAAAGTCTTGCGTTGAGCGACACGGAAAGCAGGATCGCGAAGCAGATCCTGAAGGAAATTTCCGCGCGACTGAGTTTCATGCGCAATGTCGGCCTGGATTACCTGTCGCTGGACCGCAAGGCCGCCACGCTCTCCGGCGGCGAGGCGCAGCGCATCAGGCTTGCCACGCAGATCGGTTCCAGCCTTGTGGGCGTCCTGTACATCCTCGACGAACCCTCCATAGGATTGCACCAGCGCGACAACCAGCGCCTGATAGAAACCCTGACCTACCTGCGCGACCTGGGAAATACGCTCATCGTGGTCGAGCACGACGAGCAGACCCTGCGCACGGCC
>CAYRXK010000171.1:0-2137 GCA_964428265.1 uncultured Treponemataceae bacterium | reverse complement strand
TGGGCTGATTGGATGCTGACCTTCGCCTTCGACGCGAAGGGCCGCTACGTCGGCCCCGCCTCCGAGCGCGCCCGCTTTGGCTTCTGCGAACTTACCGCGCGCGATGGCCGCTCGCTGCAATTCTTTTCGTTGCCGGGCGAGGCGTTTTCGCGCATAGGTCGTGCGCTGAAAGACGCCGCCGCCCCCTCGACCCTGTTCATCTGCGGCTATAGCGGCGGCTCGGTCGGCTACATCCCCACCGCAGAAGCCTTCGCCCAGGGCGGCTACGAAGTGGAGCAGGCGTATATGTTCTACGGCCGGCCCGCAGCCCTCGACCCATCCGCCGAATCGCTGATTTCAAGAATCTACCTCGAACTGCGCGACAAAAGCATGCTATAGTCCAAAAGGAAGGAAAACGCAAAAATAGGCAAATCCTTCGGACAAGGCGGCGGGGATGAACGCATTCGAACGCAAACGGCGCATCATGGAGCTGCTGGACAAGAACGAGTCGGTCGAGGTCGTGGAACTGACCAGGCTTTTCTCCATTTCGAAGGTGACGGCGCGCAACGACCTGGACGACCTGGAATCCAGGGGCCTGCTGGTGCGCACCCACGGCGGCGCCGTGCCCGCCGAAAAGCGCGACCTGGTCAGGCTCGTCAGCAACACCCTGAACGAAAACTCCGACGGCAAGCGGCGTATCTGCGCCGCGGCCGCCAGAATGGTGCTGCCGGGCCAGAACATCATCATCGATTCGGGCAGCACCACCGTTCACCTCGCGCCGCTGCTGGCCGCGATGCCCATCACCGTCATCACCAACTCGGTCCTCGTCGTCCAGGAACTCATGGGCGCCGAAGCGGTCCAGCTCATCGTGGCCGGCGGCCTGCTGCGCCGCCCCTCGATGTCGCTCATGGGCGTGCACGCGCGGCACAGTTTCGAGGAAGTGCGCGCCGATCTGCTCTTCCTGGGCGCCTCGGGCGTCACCGCCGAGCAGGGCATCACCTGCAGCAACATAATAGAAGCCGACACGAAAAAGGCCATGATCCGCAGCGTGACCAAGGTCTGCCTCCTGGTCGACGCAACGAAATTCGGCAAGGTCTCGCTGGCCAAAATCTGCGATTGGGATTCGATCGACTTCCTGGTCACCGACGCCATCGACGCCGCGACCCGCGCCGATCTGGAAGCCCACGGCGTCCAGGTCATCGTCGCATGAGGTCCGCATGAACGCCAAAAATCCCGTGATGTCGCTCGTCGTCTTCAATTCCAGGGCTCAGGTCCAGGCCTACCTTTCCGGCCTCGGGGCCGAAGGCCTGCGCGACGAGGCCCGGTTCGAGCTTTCCTACACGATGCCGCTCACCCTGCTCGACGAGCTGGAACCGCTGATCGCCGGGCGCGTCGTTTCGGCGCACGCCTGCTGCCCCGCCACGCGGAATTTTCCCAATTTCGCCAGCGCCGATCCCGCGGTGATCGCCGAATCCTTTTCCGACATGGAGGCCACGCTGGCCACCGCCCGGCGCTTCGGCGCGGGCATCGTCGTCCTGCACGCAGGCTATGTAACCGACAGCCCCATGTCGTCCTCGTTCAGGGAACGCAGCGCCCTACTGGCCCGGCCCGAATTCGCCGAAGACATACGGCACGCCGACGGCGCGATCTGCGGCCCCGACTACAACCGCACGGCAAAATACCTGCGTCATGCGGCACGAACCAGGGAGAACCTCGTCGCGCTCGCCGAACAGTACGCGCGCGAAGGCGTGAAGGTCGCGGCGGAAAACCTCAATCCCCGCGTCGGCTACCTCTTCCACACCCCGGAGGAAATGGTCGAACTGGCATCGCTGCACCCCAACCTGGGCATCTGCCTGGATGTCGGCCACCTCCTGATTTCATCGTACGCGTACGGATTCGATTATTTCGAGGGCCTGCGCGCGATCGTCGCCACGGGAAAGGTGTTCAGCTGCCACCTGCACAGCAACACGTCGGGCCCCGCGCGCTTCCGCGACGACCACCACGGCATCGACCGCAACGGATTCCCCATACGCCGGGTGCTCGAAATCCTCGCCCCGACCGGCGCGAACCTCGTGCTGGAACTGCTCGAAGAGCCCCTGCGCAACCACCTCGTCCTGCAGGGGATGCTGTAGCGCCTGTTTGTTTTTAATTGTTTTTA
>CAYRXK010000170.1:0-2161 GCA_964428265.1 uncultured Treponemataceae bacterium | reverse complement strand
CCCGACAACCTCACCTATATCTTCAACCTGCGCAAGGGCGTGAAGTTCCACAACGGCCGCGAGCTGGTCGCCGAAGACGTGCAGTACAGCCTGAACCGCATCCTCGACCCGAAAACCGCGTCGCCCGGCCGGTCCTACATCAGCCTGATCACCAAGATCGAGGTGCTGGACCGCTACCGCGTGAAGCTGACGCTTTCCGCGCCGCTGGCGTCGCTGCTGGACGGCCTGTCGTCGAACAACTGCTCGATCGTGCCGAAGGAAGCGGTCGAGGCGAACGGCAACCTGCAGAAGGTGGCCGTGGGCACGGGCCCCTACATGCTGAAAGAGTGGATCCCCGACAATTCGATGACGCTGGTGCGCAACCCGAGCTATTTCGAGCCGCTGGCGTCCGATACGATCATTTTCCGCGTGATTCCCGAGCAGGCGTCGCTGCTGGCCGGCGTCAAGTCCGGCGACCTTGACATGGCCACGATCAACCAGGGCGCCATCGTGCGCCAGGCCATGCGCGACAGCAAGGTCGTGGTGATGAACAAGCCGGGCATCAACCTGCGCACCTTCGGGTTCAACGTAACCCGCAAGCCCTTCGACGACGTGCGCGTGCGCCAGGCCCTGGCCCTTGCGCTGAACCGCGCCGAGATCCTGGCCACGGCCGAGTTCGGCATGGGCCAGCCCACCGGCCCGCTGCCCGTCTCCGCCAGCTACTGGGCGGTGCCCGTCGCCAAGCTGCCCTATTCCAACCAGGACATCGCGAAGGCGAAGTCCCTGCTGAAGGAAGCCGGATTCCCGAACGGGTTCACGTTCAAGATCGTCTGCTCCTCGACTTACGAGGGCGGCCTTGACGTGGCGCAGGTGATCCAGAACGAACTGAAGGCGATCGGCGTGAACGCCGAGCTGGAAGTCGTGGAGTGGGGCGTGTACATCGACCGCTGGGTCAAGCGCGACTTCGATTCGATGGTCGAGCTGCGCGGCGGATCGGCCGAGCCGGACCGCTTCCTGTACCGCAGCCTGCATTCTACCGGCGGCGTGAACAACTGGCTGTTCAAGGACGCCGAGGTTGACAAGTACCTGGATCTGGGCCGCTCGCAGACCAAGCCGGCCGAGCGCAAGGTCACCTACGACAAGGTGCAGGAACTGCTGGCCACCAAGGCGCCGGTCATCTTCCTGTATTCGCCGAACGAGAACCACGTGCTGTCGACGAAGGTCAGCGGATTCAGGCAGGTCGGAAACGGCAGCCTGTACTATCTGACCACGGCCCAGACCGGAAAGTGACGGACGGGTTTCGATGATGCCGGCCGGGGGCGTGCCGCGAAGGGCGCCTCCGGCCGATGTCCGCGTTTCATGGCCAAAAATCAAATTCACCGGGGTCGGAGCAGTCTGTGGGTAGATACATAGCCAAGCGGCTCCTGTCGCTGCTGCCGGTGCTCTTCGGAGTGTCGGTCATCGTTTTTTTCCTCATACGCCTGATTCCGGGCTCGGCGCTGCAGATGTACATGGGCACCCAGGTCGAGGCGACGCCCGCGCAGATGGAGGAGCTGAAGCGGCTTTTCGGCGAGGACAAGCCGGTTCCGGTGCTGTATGTCGAGTGGCTGGGCCGCATCCTGCAGGGAGATTTCGGCATTTCGCTGCGCACCGGCCGCCCCGTGCTGCAGGACATCCTGACCCGCCTTCCCATCAGCCTTGAAATCACGATCTATTCATTGCTGCTGGCTCTTCTGATCGGCATTCCGCAGGGTATCGCGGCCTCGCTCAGGCGCAATCCCCTGGTCGACATGGTCAGCCGGGTGGCGGGCCTGCTGGGGCTCTCGCTGCCGCAGTTCTGGCTGGCCGCCCTGATGGTGATGGCCTTTTCCGGATTCCGCGGCTGGATACCCATGGGCAACTTCGTCAAGTTCACCGTCGATCCGGTCCGCAACCTGAAAATGATGTTCCTTCCGTCGCTGGCCATCGGCATAGGACTTGCGGCGGTGATCATGCGCTACACGCGCAATTCCATGCTGGAAGTCCTGCAGGCGGACTACATCCGCACGGCCCGCGCCAAGGGCCTGAAACACCGCGTGGTCATCCTGCGCCACGCGCTCCGCAACGCGATCCTTCCCGTCATCACCGTGGCGGGCTTCAATACCGGGTACCTCCTGGGAGGCGCCATCGTGATCGAGGAAGT
>CAYRXK010000169.1:0-2252 GCA_964428265.1 uncultured Treponemataceae bacterium | reverse complement strand
CCGCGAATTCGCCCAGGGTGCGCAGAATCCGGCCCAGCGCCTCTTCGAGCACGGCGCGGGTGCAAGCCAGGTTCACGCGCATGAATCCCGAGCCACCGGTGCCGAACTTGGTGCCCTCGTCCAGCCAGACACCCGCCCCCTCGATCAAAAGGGCGCGAAGATGCTCGTCGTCCAGGCCCAGGGCGCGGAAATCCAGCCAGGCAAGGTAGGTTCCTTCCAGCGCGAAATGGCCGACGGGAATGGGCGATTCGGCCAGGCGGGCCACCAAATAGGCGTTCTGCGCGGCGATGTGCGCGTTCAGCGCGTCTACCCATGGTCCGCCATGCTCGTAGGCGGCGCGCGAGGCGACCAGGCCGAAGAGGTCGGGCACTTCAAGGCCGCAGGATTCCACCCGGCGGCGATAGCGGTCGCGCAGGTCCGGGTCGGGGACGATGACGTTGGCGGTGGCGATGCCGGCGATGTTGAAGGTCTTGTTCGGGGCCGAAAGGACGGCGCCCGCGGTCATCGGGGTAAAGCGCGCGCCGGGAGCGATCAGGTCGGAGTGGATTTCGTCGGACACGACGATGACGCCGTGGCGCGCGCAGACGGTTGCCAGCTTGTTTAGTTCGGGGGGTGTCCAGACGCGGCCCACGGGGTTGTGCGGGCTGCACAATAATAGAAGGGAATGGCGCGGGGCCGAGGGATTGCGCGCGGCCTTGGCAAGCAGATGGTCCAGCCCCTCGATATCCATACCCCAGGAGCCGCCGTTCAGGACCAGGGGATTTTCGGCCAGGACGCGGCCGTTCAGGCTGACCGCCTGCCGGAATGGCCCGTAGACCGGCGGCTGTATGATCACCGCGTCGCCCGGCTCGGAAAAGGCCTGCACGGCGAAATTAAGGGCGGGCACCACGCCGGGAGTGTGCAGGATCCATTCGCGGCGGATTTCCCAACCGTTGCGTTCGCGCATCCAGCGGATGAACGCGTCGTAATCGGCGGCGCCGCGTTCGGGGTACCCGTAGATAGGGTGTTCGGCCCGTTCGCGGATGGTCCGCACCACCTCGGGGCAGGCGGGGAAATCCATATCTGCCACCCAGAGGGGCAGGACGGGCATGCGGCAGGGGGACACGCCCTCGGGCAGGTCGAGGCCGGAGGGGCGCGGCGCGCGGTCCCACTTTAGGCTGGCGGTGCCCCGGCGTTCGGGCATGCGGTCGAAATCATAGCGCATGGCTATGAGTATGGGCTCGGTACGGGCGCGCGGCAAGGGCGGGCGCATGGCGGATTATTTGAGCGAACCACCCGCAAAATAATGGACACGCATAACGCATCGCGGTACTATTTATGCGCCGTGCCAATAAGGCGCGGAAATTTCCGAGGAGGAAACAAGATGAAAAAGGTTTTCGCAGCCCTCGTCGTGCTCGCCGTCCTGCTGGCCAGCTGTGCCGGCGGCGGTGGCGGCAAGCCCAAGGTTGGTGTCGCAATCTACAAGTTCGATGACACCTTCATGTCATACGTGCGCAACGCCATCACCGAAAACGCCAAGGACAAGGCCGAGGTCGAGGTGGTGGACAGCCAGAACGCCCAGCCCACCCAGAACGACCAGGTGGACGCCTTCCTTTCCAAGAAGATGAAGGCCATCGCCATCAACCCCGTGGACCGCACCGCCGCCGCCGCCATCATCGACAAGGCCAAGGCCAAGAAGACCCCCGTGGTGTTCTTCAACCGCGAGCCCCTGCCCGAAGACATGGCCAAGTGGGACAAGGTCTACTACGTGGGCGCCAAGGCCGAGCAGTCCGGCACCATGCAGGGCCAGATCGTGGTCGACTACTGGAAGGCCAACCCCGCCGCCGACAAGAACAAGGACGGCAAGATCCAGTACATCATGCTCAAGGGCGAGCCCGGGCACCAGGACGCGGAACTCCGCACCCAGTACTCCATCAAGGCCGTGCAGGACGCCGGCATCGAAGTGGTGAAGCTGGCCGAAGACACCGCCATGTGGGACCGCCCGAAGGCTTTCGAGAAGATGAAGGCGTTCTTCGCCGCCCACGGCGACAAGATCGAAGTCGTGTTCTGCAACAACGACGACATGGCGCTCGGCTCGATCGAAGCCCTGAAGTCCGAAGGCTACTTCGACGGCAAGAAGCAGATCGTGGTCGTCGGCGTCGACGCCACCGCTCCCGCCCTGCAGGCGCTGGAAGAAGGCACCCTGCTGGGCACCGTGCTGAACGATGCGAAGAACCAGGGCAAGGCCACCTTCGACGTCGCCTACGCACTGG
>CAYRXK010000168.1:0-2296 GCA_964428265.1 uncultured Treponemataceae bacterium | reverse complement strand
TCCCGGTTCGACTTCGATGAAAGGACGGTCTACGCCGGGGTGCTGA
Organism: uncultured Treponemataceae bacterium; assembly: GCA_964428265.1. Taxonomy (GTDB): domain Bacteria; phylum Spirochaetota; class Spirochaetia; order Treponematales; family Rectinemataceae; genus CAYRXK01. The sequence goes on along the minus strand of CAYRXK010000168.1, from coordinate 2,250 downwards.
AAGGATCGCCGGTGCTGAAAAACGGTTCGACGGGCTTCACCTCGCTGGTGAGGTCACCGGCCGCGGAGCGGTCGGCGACGCGCGCGCTTTCCGCCCCGCTCCAATTTCTGTACACGAGCATCAAGGACTACAATCCGAACCTGCCGACCTATACCCAGAATGTCGATGGCAGCAACTTCTACGTCGCCATCCACGAGATTCTCCTGAACGTGCGGGGGGGCATGTCCGAAGGCTGCGACCGCCGTTTTTCCTCGCCACGGCGCGTCACAAGCACCTTCCCGGGCTTTTCCTCGGGCACGGACACCTCGTACGAGGGGGGCGGTTCCCGTGCCTTCTCCACATCGAACGGATCGTACCGGCAAGCCTGGGTGGCGAACGGCTCCAATGGCGGAACGATCGAGTGCATGCTTTTCGCCACGATGACCGGCAGCGCCACGAACCGTCAGAACGTCGATTCCATCGGCTGGCTGTACCGCGATCCCGCCGGGCCCGTGCGTGCCGATCTGGCGTACATCGTGGAATATACGGATGGCCATTCCGATGCCGGCGCGATTTATGCTCCCCGGGTCGTGCTCGCGGGGAACAGCGTTTCGGGTGATTTCGCGCTACAGGGCGCCCAGTACGGCAAAGCCGCCGGCAGCCAGCAGAACACTGGGTGGTTCAGGCGTTTCGAAGCCGTGGGCAACGCCAAAGCAGGCAAGTATTTTGTCATTCACTTTACCGAATGGTCCTTCACCGCATCGTCGGGGGATCCGACCGGCGGCGCGCCATCCAGCGAGGGGTGGTATGCGATCGCGTCGGATGCCGACGAGACCGCGTTGGGTTCGGCAAGTTCCTATGCCAGCTACGCCGCCCTGCAATCCGCGGGAAAGGATCCCGAGGGGTATGGTGCGCCTTCAGGAGCGCCCGTCGCCTACTCGGGCACGATACACGCGCGCGCTGATTTCCCCTCGGGGCCCGTACCGTCGGATATCCCCTGATTCACAGGTAGCCGCCGACCGCCTGCACCGCCAGCGAGGTCGCGGCCACCGCGAACCAGGTGCCCATGCCGAGCAGGATGGGCTTCCAGCCGGCGGCGCGGATCTTGACGAGATCCGTGCCCAGGCCGATCGCCGACATGGCCATCACGATGAGGAACTTGCCCGCCGCGCCCAGGAATGCGGCCGGCTCCGCGCCGACCACGCCAAGCGTGCGCAGCAGCGCCGCCGCCAGGAATCCCAGCACGAACCACGGGAATATCTTGCCGAGCGCGGGAGCCGACTCCTTGGTCGCACCCGCGACCACGGCATCACCGCAGACGCGCGCCCTGAATGCGGGCACGGAAAGCGCCAGCACGATGGGGATGATCAGCAGGGTCCGCGTGAGTTTCACGACCGTGGCGTAGGAAAGGGCGTCCTCGCCGTAGGCCAGGCCCGCGGCGACCACCGATGAGGTGTCGTTCACCGCCGTGCCCGCCCAAAGGCCGAAACCGTGCTGCGACAGGCCAACGAGCCTCCCCAGCGCGGGAAACAGGAAGACCGCCGCCACGTTGAAAAGGAAAATGGTGGACACGGAACTGGCCACCTCGTCGTCATCCGCGCCGATCACCGAAGAAGTCGCCGCGATCGCCGACGCGCCGCAGATGGCGGTGCCCACCGATATCAGCACCGGCACCCTCCCCCTCAAACCGAACACGCGGGACAGCGCCCAGGCCGACGCGAACGCCGCCGCGATCGTGAACACCATGACCGCCAGCGAATCCCTGCCCGTGGCGAACACCTGCGCCAGGTTCATCTCGAACCCGAGGAGGATGATCGCCGCCTGCAGTACCTTTTTGGACGAGAACTTGATGCCGGGCCCGATGCCCGCGGCCAGGCCGGCCCGCCCCCTCGACCCTGCGGATGCCAGGATTCCTATCAGGATGCCGAACACCGGCCCGCCGATCACCGGCACCGCGCGCCCCGCGAGCCAGGCGACACAGGCGATCGCCAGCGACAGCGCGATGCCCTTCAGCGGCGAATTCCCGTCCAAGCCATTGTTGTTCCGCATGGGAGTACTCTACCGGATGCACTGGACTCCCGCCAGCCACCGGAGGCGCGGTGATCGGGGATCCGGCGACGCGCCCCGCGTTGCGGATTCCGGCGGACCCGTACTATACTGCCCGAAATATCTCCAAGGCGGGGTAGCGATGAACAAGGACCTGATCGACGCGGCGAGCGGAAAAGTCCCCTGCGACCTCAACCTCGTGAACTGCCGCCTGCTGGACCTCCT
>CAYRXK010000167.1:0-2318 GCA_964428265.1 uncultured Treponemataceae bacterium | reverse complement strand
ACCTGGTAGGCGCCGCCGGCGTCCCAGGCTTCGGCGATGATCTTGGTGTCGCGCAGCAGGGGATCTTCGGCGATGGATTCGATCACCGGCGGGTTTTCAAGGAGTTCTCCCCTTGAATCGCGGCCGAGGATGGATCCGAGGTCGAAGCGGAAGCCGTCGACGTGCATGTGCACGACCCAGTAGCGCAGGCAGTCCTGGATCATGGTGCGGGTGACGGGATGGTTGCAGTTCATGGTGTTTCCGCAGCCGGAGTAGTTCTTGTAGTAGCGGCGGACGTCGGAGAGCATGTAGTAGACGGGGTTGTCCAGGCCGCGGAAGGAAGCGGTGGGGCCGAGTTCGGAGCCTTCCGCCGTGTGGTTGAAGACCACGTCCAAGATGACCTCGATCCCGGCCGCGTGCAGCTCGCGCACCATGCGCTTGAACTCGCGCACGTGCAGGGCCGGGTCGGCCTCGATCCGATCCGAAAGGCCGGGCGAGGAAGCGGGGTCGTCTGGATAGGCGTAGGATGCCTTGGGGGCGAAGAAGGCCAGGGGCGAGTAGCCCCAGTAGTTGCGCAGGCGTTCGCCGGTCAGGGGGTTGTGGCGGAAGAGTTCGTTTTCGTCGAATTCGTGCACGGGCAGGAATTCCAGGCTGGTGATGCCGAGCCTGCGGAAGTGGGGGATCATTTCGACCACGCCCCGGTAGCTGCCGGGGTGCTTTGCGCGCGAGGTCGGCGAGCGGGTCAGGCCGCGGACGTGGGTTTCGTAGATGACGCAGTCTTTCAGCGGGTAGTTGAGGGGGCGGTCGCCGCGCCAGTCGAAGTCGTTGTCCACCACGACGCATTTGGGCATGGCGCCGTCGTTGCGCTCGGTGGCGAAGCCGAGGTCGGCGTCGGCGAAGCCGGGCACGTAGGCGAGCGCGGATCCGAGGTCGCGCGGGCCCAGGGTAAGGGCCTTGGCGTAGGGGTCGATGAGGACGCGGTAGTGGTTGAAACGGAGGCCTTCTTCGGGTTTGAAGGGGCCTTCGGCGCGCCAGAGGTAGAGGGTGCCCGCGCCGACGCCGGGAACGCGGCAGTGCCAGATGTCGCCGGTGCGGTTGCGTTCGGGATCAAGGCGGAACTCGCGCGCGGGCAGGCGGTCGGATGCCGAGGCGTAGAGGCAGAGGATCATGCCGGTGGCATGACGCGAGAAGATGGTAAAGTCGACGCCGTCGTTGGCCAGGTCGGCGCCCAGGACCAGCGGCTGGCCCGGCCCCAGGCGCGCGGATGCGGGCGGGAGACGGGTCGGGCCGGCGGGCAGACTGGCTGCGCCGGCGGACAGGCGGGCTGCGGCCGCGGCGCGGGAATCAGCCAAGACGCTTCAGGACTATGGCGGCGTTCTGGCCGCCGAAGCCCATGGAGTTCTTGACCACGGCGCGGACGGGCATGGACACGCCGACGTTGGGGACGTAGTCCAGGTCGCACTCCGGGTCGGGGTTGTCGAGGTTGATGGTGGGCGGCACGAAGCTGTCGCGGATGGCCAGTACGGAGGCCACGGTTTCTATGGCGCCGGCGCCGCCGATGCAGTGGCCGGTCATGGATTTGAGGCTGGATATTTTCAGCGTGCGGGCGTGGTCGCCGAAGGCGTGCTTGATGGCCTTGGTTTCGATGGGGTCGTTCAGGGGCGTTGAGGTGCCGTGGGCGCTGACGTAGTCGATGTCTTCCATTTCGAGGCCGGCGTCCTGGACGGCGAGTTTCATGGCGCGCGCGACGCCGCGGCCCTCGGGATCGGGGGCGGTGAGGTGGTGGGCGTCGCAGGTGGTGCCAAAACCGGCGATTTCGCAGTAGATGCGCGCGCCGCGGGCCTTGGCCTTTTCGTAGTCTTCCAGGATGAGGACGGCGCCGCCCTCGGCCATGACAAAGCCGTCGCGGTCGCGGTCGAAGGGGCGCGAGGCGCGCGCAGGCTCGTCGTTGCGGGTGGAAAGGGCCTGGACGTTGATGAAGCTGGCCATGCACATGCGCACGATGCTGGCCTCGGCGCCGCCGGCGAACATGAGGTCGGCATGGCCGTCGCGGATGAGGCGCATGGCGGACCCGAGCGCGTCCGTGCCCGCGGCGCAGGCGGTGACGATGCACTGGCAGGGGCCGGTGGCGCCGGTGACCAGGGAGATTTGCGCGGGGCCGAAGTTGGCCAGGGCCTTGGCGACGGTGAGGGGCGGGACGCGCGAGGGGCCGCGTTCGAAGAGGCGCAGGGCGGCTTCCTCGATCGAGGCGGAGCCGCCCTGGCCGGTGCCCAGGAAGACGCCGGTGCGCTCGGGGTCCAGGTCCTCTTTTTTCAGGCCCGCGTCTTCGAGCGCTTCCA
>CAYRXK010000166.1:0-2360 GCA_964428265.1 uncultured Treponemataceae bacterium | reverse complement strand
CGGCGCGGCGGAAATTCTCTTCGAACATGCCGCCGAGGATGAGTCCCAGGACGATGGGCGCTATCGGGTAGCCATCCCTGATCAGGAAATAGCCGATCACGCCCATGACGAGGGCGATGGCCAGGTTGTAGATGCCGGCGGTTACCGCCTGGCCGGACACGGCGTAGGCGCCGATCAAGGAGAGTATGAGGATCTGCGGCAATAGGAGCCGCGGCGGCACCCTGAGGATTTTCGGATACAGCGGTACGCCGGCGAACTGGAAGACAAGCATCGCTACGTTGGCGAGGAAGAGCGCGATGAAAATGGCGTACACCAGGTCGAGCTGGGCGCTGAAGAGCTGGAAGCCCGGCGTGATGCCCTTGATCATGAGCGCGCCGATGAGGACGGCGGTGGCGCCGTCGCCCGGAATGCCGAGCGCAAGGGTGGGGATCAGGGCACCGCCGGTGACCGCGTTGTTGGCCACTTCCGGGGCGAATACTCCTTCCAGCGCGCCAGTGCCGAGCTGCTCCAGCTTTCCTTTGGAATTTTCGCAGATTTTCTTGGCGCGGTCGCGCGCGATGAACACGGCGATCGACGCGCCGGTGCCCGGGATGGCGCCGATGATCACGCCGATTCCCAGGGATTCCGCGATGATGCGCCACATCGACAGGACTTTTTTCAGCGGCGGAAAGGTTTCGGATATTTTCAGCTTTATTACCTTTTGCGGCCCGCTGTCCTTTTTACCGATATCGAGCAGTACCTGGGAAATGCCGAAAAGTCCGATGAGGGCGGAAATGAGGTCGACACCCTTGGAGAGGGGCGTTTTCGCCAGCAGGCCCGGGAACGGTATGCGCACCTGCCCGGAGAAGGGGTCGGTGCCGAGGAAGGCCAGGATCATACCGAAGGCTCCCATCACGAGACCCTTCACGATGTTCTTTGAAGAGATGGAAGCGATGATGGTCAGTCCCACCAGGGCGAGCGTGGCCTTTTCGGCGGGGCCGAAGGCGAGCGCCATTCGTGCGATCATGGGCGAGAAAAAGATGAGGCAGATCATGCTGCCGATGCCGCCTATGAACGATGCGATGACGGCCCCGCCGAGTGCCTGCCCGGCAAGGCCTTTCTTTGTCATGAGGAGGCCGTCCTCTACCGTGGCGATGGCGTTGGGATTGCCGGGTATGCCGAGCAGGATCGCGGGAATGGACGCGCCGGAGACCGCGCCGCAGTAGACGGCGAGCAGGAGTCCCATCCCCGCCGCGTTGGACAGCTGGAAGCTGATGGGCAGCATCAGCGCGATGCCCATCGTCGCCGTGAGCCCCGGGAGAGCGCCCAGGACTATGCCGAGCACCGAACCGATGCAGATCCACGCGACGGTGCCGAAATTGAAAACCTGCGAAGCCGCAGATGCCAGGGTTTCCATCATAGGCCTCCTACCAGGTGATGATGCCGCGCGCCAGGTTCACGAGGAACAGCTGCCTGAACACGAGGAAAAGGAATTCGACGCTGCCGGCGGTGACGAGGCCGATCACCGCGATCATCCGCGGCATGGATCCGGATTTCATGCGTTGCGCGATCCGTGCGGAGAAATACAGGATGAGCCCGAGCACGACGATGTTCGCCGAGAATACGAAGAACGGCGCCGAAGCGAGGGTGAAGGTTGTGGTGCGGCCGACCTGGAAGAGGTACCGGGTCATGAACCTGCCGAGCGAGTAATAGCCGATGGTGAAGGCCAGGGTTCCCGCCAGGCCCGCGGCCAGCGGTCCGAGGTTCCTGCGGACCGGGGTATCGATGGACGCGATGAACGAGAGCGAGAATACCAGCAGGGTCGAGGCGACCATGAAGCCGAGTGTGGCGAAAAGGAGGACGTAGAGAACCCCCGCGGCGAGGGTGAAATAGAATCGGGCGCCTGCCCGCGGCGCTTCCGCGGCCGCTCCGGTCTTGCCCGGCGACTTGTCCTGGAACAGCAGGTAGAGCGCCCCGAGGAACATGGATCCCGCGAGGAAGGCAGGTAGGAGGAAACCTCCCGGATCTCCGCCGATTTCGTCGCCTATCATTTTCGAATTTCCCTGCGATAAAAGGTAGGGAAAATACGCCACCGAAAATACGAGCATGGCGATGGGCACGGTCTTGCGGGATCCGGGTGATTTCATCCTTGCTTCCTTGCGCTTATTTCTTCTTGAGCAGGCCGGCTTCCTTCATGATGGGAAGGTAGTCGGCGACGATCTTGGCATTGTAGGCATCGAGATCAGCCAGCTTGGAGAAGGCGGGAATGAGGCCGTTCTTGGCCATGAATTTCTGGTAGGTTTCGGACTTGAAAGCCTTTTCCGCAAGGTCGGCGAGGTAGGCCTTGATGGCGGGCGGTGTGCCCTTCCTGACGGACAGCG
>CAYRXK010000165.1:0-2423 GCA_964428265.1 uncultured Treponemataceae bacterium | reverse complement strand
CCCGAAGGCTACTGGCGGTCCTTCTACATGAACCCCATGGCCTTCGCCGTCAACCGCGAAGTCCTTTCGCGCATCGGCGCCCCCAAGCCCACCAGCTGGGCCGACCTCCTGAACCCCGCGTACAAGGGCCAGATCCAGATGCCCTCGCCGCAGTCCTCCGGCACGGCTTACAACGTCGTCGCCTCGCTGGTCGTCCTGATGGGCGAGGAAAAAGCCTACGACTACATGAAAAAGCTCGCGCCGAACGTGCAGACCTACACCTCGTCCGGCACCGCGCCGTCCAAGGCCGTGCAGGTCGGCCAGTGCGCCATCGCGCTGCAGTTCACCCCCGCCTTCTTCGAGGCGATCGACAAGGGCTTCCCGGTCGATGTCGTCTTCCCGAAGGAAGGTGTCTGGTTCGAGGCGCCGGCGGTCTCCATCCTGAAGGGCGCGCGCAACCTCGACGCGGCCAAGGAACTGGTCGACTGGCTCAGCTCCGTCAAGGGCCAGAACTCCATGACCGTCAAGAAGACCTATTTCTACCCGGTCATCGCGGGCGCTTCCCTCGGTTCCGGCATGCCCGATTTCGAATCCCTGAAGACGATCGACGTGGATCCGATCTGGGCCGGCGCGCAGAAAAAGCGCCTGGTCGAGCGCTGGGTGCAGGAAGTCCTGACCGCCAAGTGATGCCGGACCATCCATAGTGGCCTCTTCGGCATCCCCGGCGCCCACCGGCGCCGCCCGCGCATCCCGTCCCGGCCGGCTCGGACGGCTCGCGGGGGACCTCAAAAGGGTCTCCCGCGATCCCCTGCTGGCGGCGGTCGCCATCCTCACCATCCTCTCGCTGGCCGTATTTGTCATTTATCCGATCCTCAGCGTGGTGGCGCAGAGCCTGAATCCCGGCGCCGGGACGCGCCTCAGCCTGGCGGTCTACCGCGAGGTGGTAAAATCCGCTTATTTGCGCAAGGCGATGGCCAACAGCCTGATGATGAGCGCGCTGACCGCCCTGCTCGGCACCTTTCTGGGTTATCTGGTGGCCTTCGCCGTCGTACGCGCCGACGTGCCCTGGAAAAAGCTCTTCAACGTGGTGGCCATCATCCCCATCGTGTCGCCGCCCTTTATCGGCGCCCTGGCCATCATCATGCTCTTCGGCAACAACGGCCTGATCACCTGGAACCTCCTCAAGATCCAGAACTTTCCCATCTACGGCTTCAACGGCCTCTTCCTGGCCCAGGTGGTCACCTTCTTCCCCGTGGCCTACATGACCATGAAGGGCGTCCTGGAATCCATGAATCCCGTGTTGGAGGACGCGGCCCTGAACCTCGGCGGCTCGCGCCTGAAGGTCTTCGCGCGGGTCACGCTGCCGCTTTCCATCCCGGGCATCGCGGGCTCCATCCTCCTCCTTTTCATAGAGACGCTGGCCGATTTCGGAAACCCGCTCATCCTGGCCGGCAGCAAGTTCCCCATCCTCTCGGTTCAGGCCTACCTGCAGATCGTCGGCATGTACGACCTGCCCAAGGGCGCCGCCATCTCGGTCATGCTCCTGGTGCCGTCCATGCTGGCCTTCTTCGCGCAGCGCGCCATCGTCAGGCGCCGCAAGTACACCACCGTCACGGGCAAGCCGCAGGCTTCATCCGGCAAGATCGTAAGCCCGGGAGCGCGGCGCGCGCTGTTCGCCTTCTGCCTTTTCGTATCGCTCCTGGTAGGCCTGATCTATTTTTCGATCCTCCTGGGATCGCTTGCCAAGGTCTGGGGCTACGACCACCACCTCACCTTCGACCACTTCATCTTCGTCTTCGGCGTCGGATTCAAGGCGGTGCGAGACACCCTGATGATCGCGGGCATCGCCACGCCCATCGCCGGCGTCTTCGGCATGGTCATCGCCTTCCTCGTAGCCCGCGCCAAATTGCCCGGCCGCCGCCTGATCGAAAGCACCAGCATCCTCAGCTTCGCCGTGCCTGGCACCGTCATCGGCATCGGCTATATCCTGGCCTTCAACCACAAGCCATTGGCGCTCACCGGCACGCTGGCCATCCTCCTCCTCAATTTCATATTCCGCTACATACCGGTGGGCATAGAATCGGGCACCGCCATCCTGGAGCAGATCGATCCCAGCATCGAGGAAGCCGCGGTGAACCTGGGCGCCGACGCGCGCCGCACCTTTTCCAAAATCACCCTGCCGATGATCGTGCCGGCCTTCTTTTCCGGCCTGGTCTTCGCCTTCGTGCGCGCGATGACCGCGGTCAGCGCCGCCATCTTCCTGGTATCGTCGCGCTGGAACCTGATGACCGTGCACATCATGTCGCAGGTCGAGTCGGGCAACCTGGGCGCGGCCGCCGCCTACAGCGTCATCCTGGTGCTGATCGTGGCCGCGGCCATCAGCCTGATCCGCCTGATCCTGCGCGCGCGGTTCGGCCGCTTCGGCGGCAGCATGCTGCATTTCT
>CAYRXK010000164.1:0-2426 GCA_964428265.1 uncultured Treponemataceae bacterium | reverse complement strand
CGTCCCACAGCGAAATCCCGGCCGACCGCAGCATATCCAGGCGCTCCGCGTAGTCCTCCGGGACTTGGGGTCGGCCGGCGATCGCCGCGATGATCGGCCAGAAATGGTTGCGCTCATGTCCGTAGTATTGTCCTTTCAGCAGAGAACGCGCCGAGGGGAAGGAACCGAGGATGAGGATCCGGGGCGCCTCTCCGACGACCGGCTCAAGGCCGCGCTCCGGCAAACCCTCGACCCCATTCATGTCCCACCCCCTTAAATCATTCATGAAAAAGATGTAAACTACCGCAAAGAGGAACATCGCACACCATGGATTTCAAGAGCCTTTCCCTCCACCCGGACATCATGCGCGGCGTCGAGGACGCCGGATACGTCACCTGCACCCCCGTGCAGAAGGAAGTATTCGCGTATTCGTTCACCGGCCGCGACATCTACGCCCAATCGCAGACAGGCACCGGCAAGACCGCCGCCTTCCTGCTCTCCATCTTCCAGCGCATGCTGAACGACCCCGCCGCCGCCGGCCGCAAGGCCCTGATCATAACACCCACGCGCGAACTGGCGGTGCAGATCGACGACGAAGCCAACAAGCTCGGAAAGTACCTGGGCATTTCCACCGGAACCTTCTTCGGCGGCGTGGGCTACGGCCCCCAGCTCGATGCCCTGCGCAACAACGTGCGCATCATGATCGGCACGCCGGGCCGCATCATCGACCTGCTGGAACAGGGCAAGATGAAGTTCACCGAGGTGGGCTTCCTCGTCGTGGACGAGGCCGACCGCATGTTCGACATGGGCTTTATCGACGACATTCGCAAGCTCATGCGCTACCTGCCGCCCTCCAGCATGCGCCAGACCTTCCTGTTCAGCGCCACCCTAGGCCTGCGCATCAAGGACCTGGCCTGGGAATGGATGAAATCCCCGGTCGAGATCGCGATCGAACCCGAGCACGTCACCGTGGACCTGGTAACCCAGGAACTCTACCACGTCGGCATGCACGAAAAATTCAGCCTGCTCCTGGGCATCCTGGACCGCGAGCGCCCCAAGAGCGCGATCATCTTCTGCAACCAGAAGTATATGGTCGAGGAGGTCGCCCGACGCCTCATGGTGAACGGGGTGGAGTGCGAGTACATCATGGGCGACCTGCCGCAGGTCAAGCGCCAGTCCATCATCGACCGGCTGAAGGCGGGCGGGCTGTCCATCCTGGTGGCCACCGACGTGGCGTCGCGCGGCCTGGATGTCGAGGCGCTGGATCTGGTGGTGAACTACGACGTGCCCGACGAGGCGGAGTCCTACGTGCACCGCATCGGGCGCACGGCGCGCGCCGGCAAGGCCGGCAAGGCGGTGACCTTCGCCTGCGAAAAGTTCGTCTTCAACCTGCCCGCGGTGGAAAAATACCTGGGCGACAAGATTCCCGTGGCGCCCTTCGACACCGCCCTCCTGCTTGAAGACCGCAGCGCCTACGTGAACATGCGCCGCCAGCACGGCTACGACCGCTCGCGCCAGCGCGACGGCGGCGACGCCCGTTCGCGGACCGACCGCGCCGACCGCAAGCGGCCCCTGCCGCAGCGCAGACCCGGCGCCGGCGCTCCCAGGCCCGGTTCGGGCACCGGCCCCGTCCACCAGGCCGGCGCGCCAGTCAGGAACGCGCCCGCCGCGCGCGGCACTCCCTCGCGCGAGAATCCCTACCAGATGTCCACGGAAGAACGCATGCGGCAGTACCGGGAGCGCTACGCCCCCGCTGACAGGGAAAGGGAAACGGGCAAGGCGCCCAAATCCGCGAAGCCCGCAAAATCCGCGAAGCCCGCGGCCACGCCGAGGCCCGCCGATAAATCCGCCCCGGCCAAACCGACCGCGAATGCCCCGACCGGCGGCCTGCTCGGCTTTATCAGGAAGCTGTTCGGCGGCACCCGGTAACGAAGTCAGGCCGCGCGCGGCGCGAAAGGGCGCCCGCCGCGGTCAGACGTTGAACTTGAAGAACATCACGTCGCCGTCGCGGACGACGTAGTCCCTGCCTTCCTGCCGGAGCTTGCCGGCCGCCTTGACGGCGGCCTCGGAGCCCAGGGCCACCAGATCCTCGTAGTGGTAGACCTCGGCCTTTATGAAACCCCGCTCGAAGTCGGTGTGGATCACGCCGGCGGCCTGCGGGGCCCTGTCGCCCTCGTGGATCGTCCAGGCGCGGCATTCGTCCGCTCCCGCGGTGAAGAAGGTGCGCAGGCCCAGCAGGCGGTAGGCGGCGTGGATCAGGCTGGACAGGCCGGATTCGGCCAGGCCGATGTCCGCCAGGAAGGCGGCGCGCTCCTCGTCGGAACCCAGGTCGGCTAGTTCGGCCTCGAACTTGCCGCAGATGACGACGGCCTCGGAGCCCTCGGCCGCGGCCCGGGCCTTCACGGCCTCGATGTGGGCGTTGCCGGAGCGGATCCCCGCCTCGGCGG
>CAYRXK010000163.1:0-2456 GCA_964428265.1 uncultured Treponemataceae bacterium | reverse complement strand
GTCGACGGCGCCGGCGGACCGGGCCGCCGCGCTGGTGGTCTACGAGATTACGCCGTAGAAACAGTCCTGTCCGCCGCACGGCGAATCAGCGGCCCGGTTTCGTTCTCGCGCGCCGCGTCTCGAAGTGTCGAGGTTCCGCAGCCCTCAATTCAGCGCGTTTCCCGAACAGGAATACGGCGGGCACCTTGCCGACGAGCGGCGCGGGCGCGGAACCCGACGAGTCGGAACGCGCCTGCTCCTTTTTCCAGCCGGCCACGCTCATCGTGGCGATGCGTTCCGCGGGGCCCGCGAGATCCGACGCCACGCAGAGCAGGAGGTGGCCAGGCAGGTCGGCAAGGCAAGCGGACAGCATCGCATCGTTGCGGTAGGGCGTTTCGATGAACATGCGCGTGATGCCGTCCCGCGCGAAGGCGCGCGCTTCGGCGGCCAGGGCGGCCGCGCGGGCGGCGGTTTCGGCGGGCAGATAGCCAAGGAACATGAAGCGCTGTCCGTCCAGGCCGGAGGCGGCCAACGCGAGCAGCAGCGACGAGGGTCCGGAGAGCGGCCGAACCGCGATGCCTTCCTTGTGCGCGCGCAAGACCAGGGCGGCGCCCGGGTCGGCCACGCAGGGAATGCCCGCCTCGGACAGGATACCCAGGTCGCGGCCGGCGCGGAGCACCTCCATGAGCGATTCGACGATGTCGGTGCCGGAGTGCTCGTCCAGAACCGTGAGCGAGGCGGCGGCCAGCGCCTCGGATCCGATCACGCGGGCAAGAAGCCGCCGCGCGCTGCGTTCGCTTTCCACCGCGAAATCGGAGAGCAGGCGCATGCGCGCCAAAGCGGCGCCGGGAATTTCGGCGGCGATGTCCTGATCGGACCAGCCCTTGTCGGACTGGGGTTTCAGCGGCGCGGGCAACAGGTACAGCGTCCCGTACGCGCGGTGCGGGTCGTGCGTGCCGGACATGGCCGCGCCGGCATCCGCGCTCGGTATGGAATCGTTGTTCATCGCGACAACCTCTGGAACACCGAGTGCGTCAGCGCGCCGAATTCCTCGACTCCGGGACCGCGCCAATCCTTGTCCGCCTGCAGGAAGGCGCGATAGCGCTCGACATATTCCCCGGTGAAGGCATCGGCGTCCTTGACCGACAGCGGCAATTTCCTGCCGGACAGCGCGGTCTCGGTATCGCGCGACCGGAAACAGCGCTCGCCTGCCAGGATGAGCTTGAACGCGGACAGGGTGCCGGTGGCCACGTTGGCCGTGCAGGCGAAATTGGTGGTATCGCGGGCGGTGTAGTACGGAGTTCCGCTTCTGGAAAGAAGCCGGAATCCGGGAGACTCCAGCGGAATCCTGACCCTGCACAGGAGGGCCCGGGCGGGAAAGGCCGGACGATCGTCGGCGTCCACCAGACGCGAAACCTTGACCCATCGGCTGCCGCGGGAGTTGCGCAATTCCGCCATCGCATCCATGCAGGATAGAAGCGGCCACAGCGTCATGAATCGGTCGCGGGTGGCCAGGTTTCCGCCCAGGGTGGCCTGGTTCCGCAAGGGGCGGGTGCCGATGGTTTCCACCAGCGCGGGCAGTGGATCCGGAAGGCCCAAGCCTCCCTCGGGACAGAGTTCCGTCAGCGTGACGCAGGCGCCCAGTTCCAGCGCCCCTTCGGTGCGGGCGATACGGCGAAGTTCCTGGATCCGGTGGATGCATAGCACCGCCGGCGGCAGTTCGACCACGCGGTCGGCCTTTTCTTTCAGGATTGAGGTGCCCCCGGCGAACACCAGGGCGCCCGGCAGGGTTTCCAGCAGCGTCAGCGCAGCGGCCGTATCGGCCGGAAAATGGACATCACTGGCCAGCACGGCGATATTTCCTGGCCGCGCGGATGCGCGCGGCGGCCTTCACGCCCTCGACGAGGGTCTGCGGATCGGTGCAGCGGCAACGGACCGCGTCCATCTGCCGGAGGATGCGTTCCGGCGACGGCATGGGATCGCGCGCGAGCAGGTCTTCGGTCGCCATGATCTTGGCGTTGTCGCAGAACCCGCAGGTGACCAGGCCCGCCTCGGAAAAACCTTCGCGGATGTCGGCGCAGCGGTCGGTGGAGGAAAAACCGTCCATGGTCAGGATGTCGGTGCCCCTGGCCCTGAAGGCGGGTACCATGCAGGTAAAGATCAGCACCCCGTCCATGAAGGCCAGGCAGCGCCCGCAGGTGCCGCTCCTGCAGTCCGCGGCGATGCCCCGCACGCCGAATCGATCGCGCAGGATATCCACCAGCCTGTCCACGCTGCGCACGGACACTTCGCGGGTCGTGCCGTCCACGGTGAGCACGATGTTCATCGGGCCTCCAGCATGCGCAGGATTTCAGACGCCGACAGCGGCAGGGCATCCGGCTCGCCGCCTGACGCCTGCGCGATCGCGCTCAGGAAGGCCGCGGGAATCGTGTCGAACGGCAAGTCCTCGACCCCCTTGGGCGAATTGCGCGAATCCG
>CAYRXK010000162.1:0-2484 GCA_964428265.1 uncultured Treponemataceae bacterium | reverse complement strand
GCGTACACGGTGCCCAGGCAGAGCATGAGGATGAAACAGGCGCCGAGCACGAGCGGGCGCGGCGGGGCCTTGCCGGTTTTACGCTGTGCCGTGGTATCGGGCATTTCCCTTGTATCGCGCATGGCCTTTGTATCGCGCATGGCCTTTGTATCGCGCATGGCCTTTGTATCGCGCATGGCCTTTGTATCGCGCATGGCCTCCCCTCGACATCGGATTTCCCGGGGAAACTATCCTACGGGACAGGGCGAGTGTATAGTGCCCGGATGCGGCCTCCGATCGCCGATTTCGACACGCTCGTCTCGGCAACCCTGCCCCGCCGCCCCGGCCCGGTCAGGGTGGCCATCGTGGGCTCAGGCGGCAAGACATCGACCCTGTTCGCCCTGGCGCGCCGCCATGCCGCCGCCGGAAGGCGAGTCCTGGTTACCACGACGACGCATATCATGGATCCGGACCGCGTGTCCGAACGCGAGGGGCGCGGCTTCGGCCCTCTGGTCCTGGTCGGGGATGCCGGTCCCGGCGAAGCGCGGCGCCTGGCCTCCGGGGCGGGTTGCCGCGTGGTCGTCGCGTCGCGCAGGATACTTGGTGATCGGGTCGAGGGTGATCGGGTCGAGGGGGTTTCGCCCGGGCTTGCCTGCGCGTTCGCCGCTGATTTCGACTCGATCCTGGTGGAGGCCGACGGCGCGCGGGGGCTTTCGCTGAAGGCGCCCGCCGGTCACGAGCCCGCCATGGTGCCGGAGGCGGACATTGTCATCGGCGTCATGGGACTGGACGCGCTCGGCGCGCCGATGGATGCCCGCACCGTGCACCGTCCGGAACGATTCGGTCCCCTGGTCGGCTGCGCGCCCGGCCAGGCGATCCTGCCGCGGCATCTGGCCCGGCTGGCCGCGTCGCCGCAGGGGCTGTTCAAATCGGCGCCCGCGTGCGCGCGGCGGTTTGTCCTGCTGAACAAGGCCGACCTGGTTCCGCCGGCGCTGGCCGGCGAGGCTGCGCGCATGATCGCGGAATCGGGCATCGCGGGGATCGAGCTTGTGGCCGTGGCGGCCGTGGCGGCCGTGGCTACGGTGGCGGCGGCGGGGGTGGTCGGATGAGCGCAGGAAAAGGGTGCCGCATTGTCGTAAGGGGCGCCGGCGACGTGGCGACGGGAGTGATACTCAGGCTGACGCGCTGCGGTTACCGGGTGATCGCCCTGGAAATTCCCGCCCCGACCGCGATACGGCGCACGGTCGCCTTTTCCGAGGCGGTGTACGAAGGTTCCGCCGTGGTCGAGGGGGTCCAGGCGCTGCGCGCGGCCTCCGCCGCCGACGCGCTGCGCATCCTGGAAGCGGGCAAGGTACCCGTGCTCGTCGATCCGGACTGCGCCCTGCTCGGGGCGCTGGAACCCGAAGCCCTGGTGGACGCGATCATCGCCAAGCGGAACACCGGCACCAGGGTCGGCATGGCGCCGGTCCTTATCGCGCTTGGGCCCGGATTCACCGCGCCCGGCGTGGTGGACGCCGTGATCGAGACCAACCGCGGCCATCGCCTGGGCCGGGTGATCCTGCGGGGCGGCGCCGAGCCCAATACCGGCACGCCGGGCCTCATCGCCGGAAAGTCCGCCGAGCGCGTGGTAAAATCACGGTCGGCCGGCAGGACGGAGGCGCTTGCGGCCATAGGCGACATGGTCCGCGAGGGCGACCCCCTGCTCGGCATGCGCGATCCGCGGAGCGGATCCCTCGATATACTGCGGGCGCCCATCGCAGGGCTGCTGCGCGGCCTGATAAGGCCCGGACTGGACCTGCCCGCAGGATTCAAGGTGGCCGATGTGGACCCGCGCGAAGACCCTTCGGCCTGCACGACGGTGTCGGACAAGGCGCTGGCGGTGGCCGGCGGCGTGCTGGAAGCCCTGCTCGCGCGCGGCCTGAATCCGTAGCCGGAAATCCCGTCAGCCGCGCACGTAGTGCGGCATGTCCTCCGGCAGCACGATCGATAGTTCCACGATGCCCATGATCTCGCCGCCGACGCGCCAGGGCGCCTGGTGGATCAGCTTGCGCTGGCCCTGTTTTTCGATGGTATAGGTGTTGGGTTCGCCGGTTTCCAGGATGCGCTCCATGATCCGGACCGACCGTTCCTGGTGGCAGGGGCGCACGTCCTTTCCGACCAGGTCCGCCCCGCCCCATTTCGCGTTGGTGGCGGCCGATTTCGCGTTCATGGAAAGGATGGTGAAATCCCGGCCTATCACGGTGATGGCCGAGCAGAATTCGTCCTGCCAGGCTTCCGCGCCGATGCGTTCGGGTGTGTTCATGCGGGTGAGTATATATTGAAGGAGACCCTGGCGCACCTGCGATCGCGTTTCCGGATTCTCAGCTTTATCAGGCAAACGGAATATTAACGTTACTGATCGCGAAATCCTCAATATTCGTGAAAAATCGCCAGTAATGCCCGACCGATCTCCATGAATCGGTAAAAATCGACATTGTCAATCTTGAAACCGCATCGGAAAATATT
>CAYRXK010000161.1:0-2508 GCA_964428265.1 uncultured Treponemataceae bacterium | reverse complement strand
ATGCCCATCAACTGGTGCCCCTCCTGCAAGACCGGCCTGGCCAACGAGGAAGTCAAGGACGGCGAGTGCGACCGCTGCCACAGCAAGGTCACGCGCAAGCGCATCCGCCAGTGGGTGCTGAAAATCACCGCCTACGCCGACCGCCTGCTGGAAGGCCTGGACCAGGTGGACTGGCCCGAGCCCATCAAGCTCATGCAGCGCAACTGGATCGGCCGCTCGGAAGGCGCCTCGGTGCATTTCGACGTCGTGGGCCACAAGGAATCGCTGGAAATCTACACCACGCGCCCGGACACCCTCTTCGGCGCCACCTACATGGTCCTCTCGCCCGAACACCCCTTCGTGCAGAAAATCACCACGCCCGCGCAGTCCGACGCCGTAAAGGCCTATGTCGAGGCCGCGGCGCGGAAATCCGACTTGGAGCGCACCGACCTTGCGAAGGACAAGACCGGCGTCTTCACCGGCGCCTACGCCGTGAATCCGGTCAACGGCAAGGAAATCCCCGTCTGGATTTCCGACTACGTCCTGATTTCATACGGCACCGGCGCCATCATGGCCGTTCCCGCGCACGACGAGCGCGACTGGGACTTCGCCAAGGCCTTCGGCCTGCCCATCGTGCAGGTCGTGGCCGCGCCCGGCGAAACCGGCCCCTTCGACCGCGAGCCTGAAGCCTGCACCGCCGCCGACGGTTTCGCCGTCAACTCCGCCCAGTTCGACGGCCTGCCCACCGCGCAGGCGATAGAGAGAATCACCGCCTGGCTGGCCGAAAAGGGCATCGGCAGAAAGGCCGTGAACTACAAGCTGCGCGACTGGCTTTTCAGCCGCCAGCGCTACTGGGGCGAACCCATTCCCGTCGTGCACTGCGACAAATGCGGCATCGTGCCGCTGGACGAAAAGGACCTGCCGCTGCGCCTGCCCGAGGTGAAAAGCTACGCGCCCACGGGCTCCGGCGAATCGCCGCTGGCCAACATACCCGAGTGGGTGAACACCAGCTGCCCGCACTGCGGCGGCCCCGCCCGGCGCGAAACCAACACCATGCCGCAGTGGGCCGGCTCCTGCTGGTACTACCTGCGCTACCTCGACCCGAAGAACCCCGACGCCCTGGCCGACCGCGCAAAGATCGACTACTGGGCGCCGGTCAACCTCTACGTCGGCGGCGCCGAACACGCCGTCCTGCACCTCTTATATAGTAGATTCTGGCACAAGGTCCTCTTTGACATGGGCGTGGTGAACACCGACGAACCCTTCACCCGCCTGGTAAACCAGGGCATGATCCTGGGCGAGGACAACCAGAAAATGTCCAAGAGCCGCGGCAACGTGGTAAACCCCGACGACATCATCCGCGATTTCGGCGCCGACTCCATGCGCGTGTACGAAATGTTCATGGGTCCGCTGGAGGTTTCCAAGCCCTGGGCCACCGCCGGCCTGGTCGGCGTAAGCCGCTTCCTGGAGAAGGCCTGGGCCCTGTCCGAAAAGCCCATGACCGACGCCGCGCCCGACCCGGCCTTCCTCAAGCTGCTGCACAAGACCATCAAGAAGGTCAGCCGCGACACGGACACCCTGAATTTCAACACCGCCATCTCGCAGATGATGATCTTCCTGAACGAGGCCGCGCGCCTGCCCGAGCTGCCGCGCGCCGCCTGGGAAAGCTTCGTGCTGCTGCTGGCGCCCTACGCGCCGCACCTGGGCGAGGAGCTCTGGGAACGGCTCGGGCATTCGGGCTCGGTGGCCAAGGCCGCCTGGCCGGTCTGGGACGAGGAGCTCTGCCGCGACGAGGAAAAGGAAGTGGTGGTGCAGGTAAACGGCAAGATCCGCGACCGCATCACCGTGCCCGCCGGCCTGCCCGAGGAAGACCTGCGCCTGCGCGCGCTGGCACTGCCCAAGGCCGCCGAGTGGATCACCGGCAAGGAAATCCTGAAGGTGATCGTGGTGAAGGATAAGCTGGTCAACATCGTCGTAAAGGGATAAATTGCATAAATTTGCAAAATAACCCTTTACTTTGGATATTTATTCATTTATGATGCCCCTACACCGGCGGGGTGCTGCGAGCCGCTTCGGACCAATCGCGCAGGATCAGCCCTGCAGGGCCGATCTCCGAGGCGTTTCGCATCACTCCGCCGGAAGGAGGCACCATGCACGGATACGCGGCCGATTGTTTCGCCCAGATCAAGGCGAAAAACCCTTCCGAGCCCGAATTCCACCAGGCGGTCCACGAAGTCTTCAAGTCCATTTCGCCGGTACTTGAACGCAAACCCATCTACCGCCGCTTCAAGATCCTGGAACGGATCGCCATCCCCGAGCGCACGGTCATGTTCCGCGTCCCGTGGATCGACGACCGCGGCGACGTCCAGGTCAACACCGGCTACCGGGTAGAAATGAACTCCGCCATCGGCCCCTACAAGGGCGGCCTCCGCTTCCACTCCTCGGTCTACCTCGGCCTCCTGAAATTCCTCGCCTTCGAGCAGACCTTCAAGAATGCGCTGACCACCCTGCCCATGGGCGGTGGCAAGG
>CAYRXK010000160.1:0-2642 GCA_964428265.1 uncultured Treponemataceae bacterium | reverse complement strand
GGCGCGAAAACCCTGCTCGTGGGCACCAACCGCATCGCGCTGGCCTCCGCGGAAGCCGAAGCGCGCCGCCGCGGCTACGAATGCCTGGTGCTGAGTTCCCGCCTGCAGGGCGAGGCGAGGGAAGTCGCGAAACTGTTCCTGGGGATGGGCAAGGACATCGCGGCATCGGGATTCCCGCTGAAGCGTCCGGCCTGCGTCATCGCAGGAGGCGAGACGACCGTAACGCTTCGGGGCAAGGGGAAGGGCGGACGCAACCAGGAAATGGCCCTGTCCTTCCTGGCGGAACTCGGCCGATCGGCGCGCGACGGCGATGACGTGTGCTTCCTTTCCGCGGGCACCGACGGCAATGACGGCCCCACCGACGCGGCCGGCGCCTTCGCCGACCTGGCGATGCACCGCGCCGCGCGTGAGGCGGGCCTCGACCCGGACGAATTCCTGTCCGAAAACGACTCCTACGCCTTCTTCGATCGGATCGGAGCCCTTCTGCGCACCGGCCCGACCAACACGAACGTGTGCGACATCCAGGTGCTGCTGGTGCGATGATTCAGGCGTTGAACTCCTTCTAGGAGTTGAAGCCCATCGTGTAGGAAATGTTGCGCCCCGTCTCCACCAGCGTCGGGATCGCCTCCTCGAGTTCCGCCACGGTCATGTAGTTGTCGAACGCCGACATGCTGATGGTCGCGATGATGCCGCCCGATGCGTCACGGATGGGCACGGCGTTGCAGTTGTCGTTGGCGATGGACTCCTCGCGGTCGCGGGCGAAACCCTCGCGCCTGACGCGGGCCAACTCGGCCTTCAGCGCGGCTGCATCTATGATCGTGGTCGGCGTGTAGGCCTTCAGCCCCTTGCGCGCGATCAGCACGTCCAGGTCGGCCTCGGGCAGTTCGGAGGCAAGCACCTTGCCCTGCGCGGTGGCGTGGAAGGGCAGGCTCTTGCCCGGCGTGAAGTAGGTGCGGGGCATGCCGGTCGAGTCGATGCGGTCCACGACCAGCACTTCGTCCTGGTGGAAGACGCCCAGGTTGAGGTTGGCCTTGGGGTACTTGTGGCGCAGCATGTCCAGGTAGGGCATGACGATGCGGCGGATTTCGAGCGAATTCAGGGCTTTGCGCGACAGTTGCAGCACCTTCAGCGATACCGAGAACTGCCCGTTTTTCTCGTCCTTTACCAGGTACCCTGCGGCGGTGATCGTGGCCAGCATGCGGAAGGCCATGTTGGTGTTCACGCCCAGGTGGCGCGCCGTGGACTGCGCGGTGATCGGCTCGTCCGCCGAGGCGCAGTAATCGAGGATTTCTAGGCAGCGTTCCACCGCCTTGATGTTGTATTTGTCCGTTTTGGCGGCGGCAGAGGGCGTGACGGCAGCAGGCGCAGAAGCGCGGGTTCCATCGGACAGGCGCGATTTCATGAATGCAGAAGCTCGTCGAGCGCGGCCTTGAGTTCGGCCATTTTCGCCTCCGACAGCGGGGCGACCGGGGGCCGGGGCGCCCCGACCCTGTAGCCGCGCAGGTTCAGGGCCGCCTTTACCACCGAGGGGAAGGTGCCCAGGCTGAACATGGACCGCAGCTGCGCGAACCTGAGCTGCGCCTCGGTGGCGCCGGCGATGTCGCCGCGCGTGTAGTCATCGTAGATTTTCACCGCCAGTTCGGGGCAGGCTGAAGACACCGATGAGATCGATCCCTTGCCACCGTGCAGCAGGGTTGAGAGGATCAGGCCGTCGCGTCCGGCCAGCACCGCGTAACCGGGTTTTCTTTCGCGCAGGAATTCCAGCGTCGTGGCCAGGTCGCCGGAAGAGTCCTTGACGCCCATGATGTTGCCGATTTTCGCGATGCGCTTCATCAGCGTGGGGCTGATGGATACGCCGGTGACCGCGGGATTGTTGTAGGGCAGGACCGGCAGTGTCGTGGCCGCGCAGACCTCCTCGTAATACGAAAGCAATTCGTCGTCGTTGGGCTTTATAAGGTAGGGCGTGATCACCGACACCGCGTCCGCGCCCTCTTCCTGCGCCATCCGGGTGAATCGCACCGCTTCGGCCGTGGTGGCGGCGCCGGCGCCGAACAGCACGGGCACCTTGCCCGCGACCCGCTTTACCGTGGTCTTCAGCACCGCGCGCTTTTCGTCGGCATCCATCGAATAGAATTCACCCGCGTTGCCCACGGCGAAAATGCCATGAACGCCCGCTGCCAGCAGGAAATCCAGCATGCGTTCGAGTTCGTGCAGGTTGAGCGCGCCGCGCTCGTCGAAGGGGGTGGGTATGGCGGGGAGGATGCCTTTGATTTCCATGTATCGCACCTTGCGGAATTAAAGATTCCGAATCGTACTATGGTTTTCCAGGATTGTCAAACATTAGTATAAACAGATTATAAAAATGAATTAAAAACAAACAATTTTCATATTTTAAGTTGACGAATTTCAAATACAGTTTGATAATACCGACGTATATGACGGAATCCCGAGGGATTCTCCGATCCGAGGAGGCTGAACCATGACCCATCGCTCCACGATCCGCGCCGCGATCGCCGCGGTCCTGCTCTGCGCCGCCGCGTTCGCCGCGTTCGCGCAGGACGTCGCCCTGCCCAAAAGCGTCGACGTGTACGTCCCGGCCAAGGCCGGCGGCGGCACCGACGTCATGGCCCGCAGCCTGGTCA
>CAYRXK010000159.1:0-2729 GCA_964428265.1 uncultured Treponemataceae bacterium | reverse complement strand
GACCGCCTCCTTAAACCCCTCGGACACCGCTCCATGCTGCGGAACCAACGACAGGCGCCGCGGAGCGCCAAACCGTCGAGTGTCGACAATACGGAAAAGGCTTCGGCTTGTCAAGTGCGGAGCGGAACGGTATCGTCGGACCATGCGATTTCCGCGCGTTCCGCCTGCATCCGCCGCCCTGAGATCCGCCCGCCGGCGTCTCGCCTCGGTGCCCTTGCGCGCCTGGGTCTGGCTGGCGCTCTCGCTGGTGCTGGGTTCGGTGGCATCGATGGTGCCGGGCCTGCTGCGCTCGCGGCAGGGGGTTGCGGAGATCTGGACGGACAATCCCGGCCTGCTGGCGGCGGTGGAGCGCTTCAATCTGGCGCAGTCGCGGCATGTGGTCATCCTGCGCTGGAAGGATGATCTGGCGCGCGCGCTGGCGGAAACCGAACGGCCCCCCGCCGTCGTGATCGGTTCGGGGCTCAGGCGGACGCTGCGCGGCCTGCGCTACCGCAGCCTTGACGGTTTCCTGCGCGGCGGCGCGCTGTCGCGGGATTCGTTCTACCCCGCCCTGCTGCAAGCGGGCAGGTCCGGTTCGGCGCAGGCGCTGTTGCCGCTATCCTTCGACCTGGACCTGGTAGCGTTCCGGCGCGGCGCCGTCAGCCCGCCGGACCAGGCGGGCCTCGACCCGGACACGATCGCGGAGCTGGCCGCGGCCTGGAATGCGGGGAAATCCGACGCCATGGCCTTTTCCTTCCGGTGGAATCCCGACACCCTGCTGACGCTGGCCGACGCGCTCGGCGCGGGTTTCAGGGATTCAGGCGCGTCGGCACGGGCGTCCCGGGCCGGCGCGGACGCCGTGGCGGTTTCGCCGCTGGCATGGGATGCGCAAGGCCTGGACGCCGCCATCGGGTCGCTCAGGTCGAGGGGCAAGGCCCTGAACGGTTCGGCCGCGAAAGAGGACGATTTTGCCTTCCGTTACCTGGTGGCGCCGACCTACCGCCACGCGGCGGAGGAACGGATCCTGTTTTCCGCGCAGCGCGCCTCGGACTATTTCCTCCTCGATCCGAATTTGCGGCGGGCCCTGGATTTCCGCTGGCTGCGCACCGGCGCGGGGCTGCGCGCCAAGGAAGACGCGGTGTACCTGGGCCTGCCCGAGGGGGCTTCCGGAGGGGTGGCCGCGGACAGTTTCGTGCGCTGGCTGTTCACGCCGGAAAACCAGCGGGGCCTCCTGGAGGCTTCGGACAGGAACCGCGCGTCGGAAACCGCGTTCGGGATCGCGGGCGGGCTTTCATCGCTGATCGCGGTGAATGCGGCCGGTTTTTCGGTCCGGCACCCCGATCTTGCGGCGCGGCTGCCGGATCCGTCGCAGGTGGGTATCGGTGCGCCCCTGCCCTTCGCGTGGAAATCGCTGAAATCCGGCGTGCTGGAGGGCTGGCTGGCACAGGCCGCGCGCGACGATTCGGACGCAGGCTCCGCGTCGCTTGAGGCGGCGATCGCCGCCTACCTGGGCAGGCACCCGGAGCTGGTGTTCTAGAACAGGTCGCGGCCAGGCGGGTCCTGGCGTGTCGCGGCCGGTCAGGTCGCGGCCAGGCAGGTCCTGGCGTGTCGCGGCCGGCCCCGCGCCTCAGGCCTGGATCGATTCCATCTCGCGCAGCAACACCTCGAACTCAGCCTGGTTGGAACACTGCACGGCGCGCGCTCGCAGCGGCGCCCCGTGCGGCATGCCCTTGGTGTAGGCGCAGAGTTGCTTGCGGAATTCGGCCGATGCGGTTTTTTCGCCAAGAAAGCGCACGGCCAGTTCCAGGTGGCGGCGCGCGGCGGCGGCGATGTCGGCGGGGCCGGGCAGGGGCGCGGATTCGCCGCGCAGGAGGGCTTCGGCCTGTTCGAAGACAAAGGGGTTGCCCATGGCGCCCCGGGCGATCATTACGCCGGCGCATCCGGTGTCACGAAGCATGCGCGCGGCGGCCTCGGCGCCGAAGACGTCGCCCGATCCGAAGACCGGTATCGGCATGTCGCGCGCCAGTTCAGCGATGGCGGCCCAGTCGGCCTGACCGGAATACTGCTGGGCGCGGGTGCGGGCGTGCAGGCAGATGGCCGCGGCGCCGGCCCGCACGGCGATTTCGGCCACCTCGCGGTAGTTGATGCTGGCATCGTCCCAGCCCAGGCGGAATTTCACGGTGACGGGCAGGCCGGAGGCGTCGCGCATGGCGCTGATGGCCTGGCCAATTTTCTCCGGGGTTTTCATCAGGGCCGAACCCGCGCCGTTGCGCACGATTTTGGGGACGGGGCAGCCGGAGTTCAGGTCGAGGTAGGCGGGTTTCCACTCCGCGGCCATGGCGGCGGCGCGGGCGAGCACGGTCGGCGAGGCGCCGAAGAGCTGGATGGAAAATTCGGTTTCGTTTTCGGCGCGTTCGAGGAGCAGGCGGGTCTTGGGGTGTCCGCGCACGAGCGCTTCGGACGAGACCATTTCCGTGTAGCAGATGGCCGCGCCGTGCGCGAAGGCCACCGAGCGGAAGGCGGCGTCCGAGTAGCCGGCCACCGGCGCGAGCAGGAAGAGCCCGCGCAGGCGGTGGCCGC
The DNA here is from genome assembly GCA_964428265.1 of uncultured Treponemataceae bacterium. Taxonomy (GTDB): domain Bacteria; phylum Spirochaetota; class Spirochaetia; order Treponematales; family Rectinemataceae; genus CAYRXK01. The sequence continues at coordinate 170 of CAYRXK010000159.1, read as the reverse complement.
CCACCAGGGCGCCGGCGGGCCCCGCGATACGGCCGGAGGCGCCGGCCGGCGCCCCCTCGACCTCGGAACGTACGCTGGCAGCCACTGCCTTTACGCCGGCAGCCACTGCCCCTACGCCGGCAGCCTGAAGAAGCGGCATGCGTTCTGGTAGGTGGTCTCAGCCGCTTCTT
>CAYRXK010000158.1:0-2781 GCA_964428265.1 uncultured Treponemataceae bacterium | reverse complement strand
GGCCACGGTGCCCTCTATGATCTTGAGCAGGGCCTGCTGCACGCCTTCGCCGGATACGTCGCGCGTGATGGACGCGTTTTCGCCCTTGCGCGCGATCTTGTCGATCTCGTCGATGTAGATGATGCCGCGCTCTGCCGCCTGGATGTTGCCGCCGGCCGCGTTGATCAGCTTCAGGAGGATGTTCTCCACGTCCTCGCCCACGTAGCCGGCTTCGGTAAGGGTGGTGGCGTCCGCCATGGCGAAGGGCACTTTCAGCTTGCGCGCCAGGGTGCGGGCCAGCAAGGTCTTGCCGGTGCCCGTGGGGCCGATCAGCAGGACGTTTGATTTTTCTATCTCGACATCTGAATCGGCGTTGGCGCGGTGCTCGATCCGCTTGTAGTGGTTGTACACCGCCACGGAAAGCGCCTTTTTGGCGAATTCCTGACCGATCACGTAGGAATCGAGGTAGTCCTTGATTTCCTTCGGTTTCGGCACTTCGGTCAGGAAGTCGCGCGAAACGTGCTGCTCGTCCTCGGCGATGATCTGCGAACAGACCTGCACGCACTCGTCGCAGATGTTCACGCCCGGGCCGGCGACGATGCGCTTGGCGGTGGACGAATGCTTGCCGCAGAAGGAGCAGGTGACGTCCTTGCTTTCCTCAGGCTGTCGCTTTCGGGCCATTTTTCCGTCGCTCCAGGATCTTGTCCACAAGGCCGTACTCGAGCGCTTCCTGCGGACTCATGAAGAAATCGCGTTCCATGTCGGCGGCGACGCGTTCCGCGCTCTTGCCGGAATGGAAGGCGAAGTAGTCGATCGTCATGCGCTTCAGGCGCAGGATCTCCCTGGCCTGCAGGCTGATGTCGCTGGCCTGGCCCTGCGCGCCGCCCCAGGGCTGGTGTATGAGGATGCGCGAGGAGGGCAGGGCCATCCGCTTGCCGGGGGTACCGCAGGCGAGCAACAGGGCTCCCATGGAAGAAGCCTGACCCAGGCAGATCGTCTGCACGTCCGCGCGGATGTGCTGGATCGTGTCGTAAATTGCCAGGCCCGCCGTGACCGAGCCGCCGGGGCTGTTGATGTACAGCGAAATGTCCTTGCCCGGATCCTGCGATTCCAGGAACAGCAGCTGCGCCACCGTCAGATCGGCGGTGAGGTCGTTGATCTCGCCGTCGACGAAGATGATGCGGTCCTTCAGCAGGCGCGAGTAGATGTCGTACGATCGTTCCCCGATGCCCGTCTGTTCGATGACGATGGGCACCAGGTTGTTCATCTGCGGATTCATGTACGGAAAATTACTCATTCTCGCGTACAAAGTCCACGTAGGCCCTGGCCTCGCCATCCACCAGGGTTGCGGCGCCGATCGCGGCGTCGAAGAACTTTTCCTCGCGCACGCGCTCGCGCAGATAGTCCACGGAGTTGTGCTTTTCGTACTCCGCCTTGATTTCGGCCACGGACATCGTGCCCGATCCGGCCTGGCGCGCGTACTCGGCTTCCAGATCCTCGTCGGTGCAGACATAGCCGCCCTTTTCGATCAGCTTTTCGATCAGAAGGCGGGCCTGGATGCCCTTTTCGGCCACCGGGCGCCAGTCGTCCATCAGGGCCTGGCGGCTCTTGCCGGAATACGCGGCGATACGCTCGAGCTTGTCGTCGGAATCCACGCCCATCTGGCGCTTCAGCGAATCCCAGCGCATCGACAGCTCGGCGTTGACCATGGAGCGGGGCAGGGCGACCTTGCCGCGTTCGACGATCGCGTCGGTGATCAGCTGTTCCTTTTCGCGGCGCAGCCGGTCGGCCAGCGTCTTTTCCAGGCTTTCGCGGGTGGCGGCGACCAGGTCGGCCAGGGTCTTGTACTTTTCGGACACGTCCTGCGCAAGTTCGTCGTCCAGCGCGGGCAGTTTCTTTTCCTTTACCTTGGTGACGCTGACCGCGAGGGTGACGGTCCTGCCGGCCAGGTCGGGGTACTCGTAGCCCTCGGGGAAGGTCTTGGAGAAAGTCTTGGCCGCGCCGGCGGCAAGGCCCTCGACCTCGTCGTCGAACTTGTAGAGGTTGTAGCCGGTTCCCACCTCGAAGGTGAAATCCTGCCGCGCGGAACCTTCTTTTTCGTTGCCGTCGGCGTCGAGTTCCTTCCAGTCGAGGGTGACGATGTCGCCCTTGCCGGCCGGGCCCTGCTTTTCGACCACGAGGGCGTTGCGCTGGCGGATCTGCTCCAGCTCGCGATCCACGTCGGCCTGGGTCACCTCGACCTTGGGCACGGTGATGGTCAGGCCCTCGAGCGAGGGGGCTTCCACCGCGGGGAAGACGTCGTACGTGACCGCGAAGCTGAAGTCCTTGTCCAGCGCGAAGTCCGGCTCGCCGTCCAGCGCGGGCGCCTCGTAGGCCAGGGGCTTGTCCTCCAGGTCCTTCACGGCTTCGTCCACCGCGGCTTCGAGCACGCGGCCCATCGCGTCCAGCCGGAGGCTGTCGCCGAACTTGCGTTCCAGCACCGAGGCCGGCACGTGGCCCTTGCGGAAACCGTCGATCCGGACGTTGTTGGCATATTCGCGCATCATCTTGTCGTAGGATGTGCGCACTTCGGCGGCGGGAACGACAATGCTCAGCTTGACGGCGGAATTTTCAAGGCGTTCGACCTTCTTTTCGGAAATCACGGTGGGTACCTCTTGAAAAAAAGACTGGCGCTCCGGTTCCTGACAGAACCGAATGAAAAGGAACCGAAAAAAAAAGGCGACTCGGTCGGGCCGAATCGCCTTGATCTAGGAGCGGGAAACGGGAGTCGGACCCGCGACATCGACCTTGGCAAGGTCGCGC
>CAYRXK010000157.1:0-2791 GCA_964428265.1 uncultured Treponemataceae bacterium | reverse complement strand
AAACTCGTCATACTTTCAGCGCTCGCATTGTGCATCGTGCTTCCGCTCGGCTTCGCCATCACCATGTCCGTGCAGAACCTGCAGTTGCGCAGGACTCTGGCAGCCCGCATCTCCGACGGTCTGGCGCTGAAGGCCGAAGTGGCGGAGTTCACCGCCGTGCGCGAACAGATGGATCGCTATGCCGTGGATTACCGCAGCATCCACCCCGATTTCCGCGCGCCGGTGGGCTTGAAGCAGACCATCGGCCTGCAGGCATCGCAACCAACCCCCACGTCGCAGCCAACCCCCGCCTCGCAGCCAGCCCCCGCCTCGCAGCAGGCGGGCGGCGGCAAGGTGGTCTATCTCAGCATAGACGACGGCCCCTCGGTGGAAACAAGCCGCATACTGGACGCGCTGGACGCCGAAGGCGTGCCTGCCACCTTCTTCCTGGTGGGCAGGAACGTGCGCGAGCGCCCGGACGACACCCGGGCCATCGCCGCGCGCGGCCATTCGGTGGGCCTGCACTCGGATTCGCACGATTACGCGGGCATCTACGCGTCGGTGGACGCCATGCTCGACGACTTCAACACGGCATTCCTCAGCATCGGGGCGGAGATCGGACGCTTTCCGGGCATCCTCAGGTTCCCGGGCGGCTCCATCAATCCCTACAACGTGGTGAATCACCAGGTCATGATTTCGGAGCTGCTCAGGCGCGGCTTCATGTATTACGACTGGAACGTCGACGACGGCGGACTCGTGCCGGGGGCGACGACCGACCAGGTGGTGCGCAACGTGATCGCCGGCGTGAAAAAGGCCAGGGAACCGCGTATAATCCTGATGCACGACATCGGACTTCCGGTAACGGCCAACGCGCTTCCGCAGATCATCCGGAGCCTGAAGGCGGACGGCTACACGTTCGCGCCGCTGGACAGCTCCGGTACGCCGATCGTGTTTGCGTATCGTCACTGACCGAAGGAGCATGGCATGAAGAACAGGGGCAATTTTTCCAGGGCGGTGGATGAATTGATGAGCGGCAAATTCGGCAGCACCGACCAGGAAGACGATTCCGCGTCGCCCGATGCGGCCGATACCGTTGCCGCGGAACCGCATGTCGCCGCGCCCGTCACGTTCATGCCGGGACAGCCGTCGATCCCGCCGGTTTCCCGCCATGGCTCCGGCGAGGAAGCCCGCATCACCGCGGACATGACGATCAACGGGTCCATCACCGCCAAGGCCGACATCAAGATCTCCGGAAACGTCATCGGCGACGTGAAGACCGACGGCAGCCTGACGGTCGACGGCGGGATAGAAGGCCAGGTCGACGCGGGCTCCATCCTCCTGAACGGCGCCACCCTGAAGGGAAACGTCAACTCCGCCACCACCATCACGGTGGCGCAGGGTTCCACCATCAACGGCGACGTGCAGGCAGAGCGGATCGAGGTTGACGCTTCCATCACGGGCAACATATTGTCCAGGGGCACCGTCATCCTGCGCGCCAACGCCAAGGTGCAGGGCAGCATTACCGCCGCGTCGCTTTCGATGGCCGAAGGGGCCGAATGGAAGGGCGACGTCGAAATCGTCAAATCGAGGTCCTGATCATCGAAACCGCGAAGCACAGGCCAACGCACTCCCCGAAGCGCGACGCTGCGCACGGCGCAAAGCGAACCGCCACGCCCGCCGAGGAGCGCGCCAACACCATCACCCATCTCATCGGGCTGGCCGCCGCGGTCGCCTGCACCGTCTGGCTCGTCGTCCGCGCGATCCGTTCCGGCGATCCGCGCAAAATGGTCACGTTTCCCATTTTCAGCGTATCCATGATCCTGATGTACCTGGCATCGTCCCTGTACCACGCGGCGAAGAACCCCGAGGTAAAGCGCGGACTCAAGGTGCTGGACCATTCCGCCATCTTCGTGCTGATCGCGGGCAGCTACACGCCCTTCACCCTGGTGGGCCTGCGCGGCGGCTGGGGCTGGAGCCTGTTCGGCGTGATCTGGGGGCTGGCGATCGCCGGCGTGGTATTCAAGCTGTTCTTCGCGGGACGCTTCAAGTTCTTGTCCACGATGCTGTACATCGCCATGGGCTGGCTGGTGGTCATCGCCGCGGGGCCGATGGGGCGCAGCATGGCGTCGACCACCATTTTCTGGGTGGCGTTGGGGGGGGTGGCCTACACGCTGGGCACGATCTTCTACCTGAACAAGCGCATCCCCTACACGCACGCGGTCTGGCACCTCTTCGTGCTGGCCGGCACCCTGACCCACGCGGTGGCGGTGGCGACCCTGGCCTGACCGGGCGTATACTCGCCCCATGGAACGCACGACAATTCGGACGCCTCTCGGGGACATGATCGCCTGTTCGAGCGCGGAGGGCATCGTGTCGCTGGAATTCGCGGATTCCGCTACCGGAGCGCCTCCGGCTTCCGATCATGCCGCCGATCCAGGCGCGGAACCAGGCGGTGATCCGGCAGGGCGGCGCTGGCTTGCGTCGCTAGAAGCGCAGCTCGGCGAATATTTTTCCGGCGCGCGCCGCGCCTTCGACCTGCCGCTGGCACCCGAAGGCACCGACTTCCAGAAGACGGTGTGGCGCCAGCTATCGGAAATCCCCTACGGAACCACCCTGTCCTACGCCGCGCAGGCCGCCGCGATCGGATCGCCCAAGGCTGTGCGCGCCGTGGCCGCGGCGAACGCGCGCAATCCGATCGCCATCGTGGTGCCCTGCCACCGGGTGGTCGGGTCGGACGGTTCCCTTACCGGATATGCGGGAGGTCTTGCGCGCAAGCGGGCGTTGCTGGACCTGGAGCGCGGCAGCAAAGGTT
>CAYRXK010000156.1:0-2832 GCA_964428265.1 uncultured Treponemataceae bacterium | reverse complement strand
ATGGCCGCGGCGTCCGCCGGGCCCGAGCCGGACACCAGCGAGAAGATGACGTTCACGATGATGCACGCGTGCGCCAGGCCGCCCTTGATCCTGCCGATGAAGAACAGCGCGAATTTCAGGGTCTTGTCGGTCATGCCGGAAATGTTCATCAGCTCGCCGACGAGGATGAAGAACGGAATGCAGAGCAGGGCCATGTTGGAAAGGCCGTTGACCATGTTGTTCGAAATTATGGAAATGGGGCCGTTCCCGGTGGCCAGGAGATAGGCGCTTCCTGCCACCGCCATGGAGACGAAAATGTCCATGCCGAGGAACATGAGCAGGAACATCGCGATGAAAATGATGAGTATTGCCATGCTGTCGCTTCCGCCGGAATCAGACCGGGATGTTCTGGAATTATCCGCGCGGGCGCCGTTCACCGCGGAACGGCGCCCCCCGCGGAACCCGAGGCGCTATTTCCGGTACGCCGCCTTGAACTGGAAAATCTTGTCGACGGTGCCGGTGGGCCAGAGCTGGCCGGCCTTGTCGAATTCCTGGTAGATGTTCGCGCCCAGCTTGTCCTGGATGGATTTCACGTCGACCTCGACATAGGTCATGTTCTTCCTGAGGAAATCCATGGTGTCGTTCAGCTGCGCGGCGATCTGAGAAGCTTCGTACTGGCAGGCCTGCACGGCCGCGGTCTTCACGACGGCGCGCTGCGCGGGAGACATCTGCTTCCAGACGTTTTCGCTGATGAAGATGGCGGAGACGTCGCGGATGTAGTCGGTCTTCATGAAGAATTTCTGCACTTCGAAGAGGCTGCTGGTCCTGACGGTGATGAAGTTGTTTTCCTGCGCGTCGACGGTGCCCTGGCGCAGCGCCAGGTACAGGTCGGCGAAGGGTACGACGACCGGGGTGGCGCCGAGCTTGCGCATGGTTTGCTGCACGAGCGCGGATTCCGCGGTGCGCACTTTCAGGCCGTTGAAATCGGCCGCGGAGCGCACTGCCTTGTTGGAAGTGAGCTGGCGCGGGGGCAGTTCGCCGGTCGCGGCGAGCACGCGCACGCCGGTCTTGGCCGCCGAATCCTCGATCCATCCCTGGCCCACGTCGGAATCAAGGAAGGCCTGCAGCTGCTCATAGTTGTCCCAGATGAAGGGCGCGGACACGGCGTTGAAGACCTTGGCGCCGCCGAGCCAGCTGTAGCAGGACAGGGTGTTGTAGAACAGGTCGGTGATGCCGTTGGGCATGCCGCTGAGCATGTCGTTTATGGAGCCGAGCACGCTGTTGTTGAAGGTCTTGACGGTGATGGCGCCCGAGGTGTTTTTCGCCACGGTTTCGGCGAACAGTTCCATGGCCTTGCTGGCCGGGTCGACCGGGGTCTTTATTCCGGCGAGTTTCAGGTTGAATTTCCGTTCCCCGGCACCCTGTGCCTGGACGGAAAGCAGGGGCACCAGCAGTGCCAGCGCGAGAAATACCGCGATGAGTCGTTTCATTCCAATCCTCCTTGACTATGCAAATCCGCGCGTTGCGGGCGCGGATCCGATTCCTTTATCGCGCGGCTCCAGGCCAGCGCCTCGCTGAAATGCTCCAGGAGTTCCCGCCGCACCCTGGCCGGATTCTTTTCCTCGATCGCGTTCACGAGGGCTTCGTGCAGGTTGACGAATTCCTTCATGTCCTGCGTGCGGTAGCGGTTCATCAGGGTCAGGCTGCGCTGCACGGTGGCGAATATCCTGATGAGGCTGAGGAGCAGCGCGTTGCCCTGGTCGCGGTAGAGCGAGAGGTGGAACAGGGTATGCAGCTGGATCATGGACGCTTCGCTTCCGCCGTCGGTGTCCAGGCGCCGCATCGCGTCCAGGATGTCGCGCAGCTGGCGTATCTGCGCTTCGGTGTAGTGGCCGGTGTAGCGTTCGAGGAAGGCGGTTTCCAGCGTGATCCGGACGTCGAGGATGTCGGCGAAATCGTTGCCGTCCATGTCGATGCCGTAGCTGAGGTTTTCCAGGATGGCGTCGAAATTGAAGGGTTTCAGGAAGCGCCCGATGCCGGGGCGCACTTCGATGATGCCCAGGGCTTCGAGGCTTTTCAGGGCTTCGCGGACCGCGGTCCTGCTGACGTTAAGGCGCGCGGCCAGTTCCAGTTCGGTGGGCACGGGGTCGCCGGCTTTCAGGCCGCTTCTGGTGAAATAGAGTTTGAGGTTTTCCTTGACGATGTTCGAGAGGTTCTGCTTTTCGATGCTCTCAAGCCCGGCGGTCATGCAGCGTCTCCCCCGCGAGCATGCAGCGTCTCCCCCGCGATCACGCAGGCATCGATTTCGATCGCGTCCGCGCCGGGACCCGCCGGGCGGAATTGCGTCAGGCATGCCGGCGATCCGGGAACGAATTCGGTGGTTTCGCGCGGCAGGCCGATCAGGCGGGCGGGGTTCAGGGTGCAGAGCGCCACGGTTTCCGGCAGGGTGGCTCCCGCGGCCGCGGCGAAGCGCGCGATGCAGCGATCCAGGAGGTGGCCCGCGCCGGCGAGGAATTCTGTGCCCGCAAGGCTGAGATGTCCGTCGGCGTGCACCTCCACGCTGATGTCGCCCCAGGTGCGCACGCCGGGCGCGCTGCCGGCCAGGAAGGCCGCGTCGCTTACCAGGATCAGGCGCTCCATGCCCTTGGCGCGCGAGAAGACGCGCAGCACGTCGTCCGGCAGGTGGAAGCCGTCGGCGATGATGGATGCGGCGAGGCGGTCATCGGCCAGTTGGTTGTAGATGTAGTTTTTCAGGCGCGGGAGCATGCCGCTGCTGCCGTTGCCCAGGTGGGTCGAGAGGCGCGCGCCCGCGGCGACGGCCGCCCGGATTGCCTCGGCGGGGGCCTGGGTGTG
>CAYRXK010000155.1:0-2841 GCA_964428265.1 uncultured Treponemataceae bacterium | reverse complement strand
AGGGCGCGCCGCGCGGCGAAGGACGCGGAAATCACGGTGTTCGAAAAGGGCTCGGTGGTGTCGTTCGGCGCCTGCGGTTTGCCCTATTTCGCGGGCGGCTGGTTCGACGATCCGGACTTCATGATTGCCCGCACGGCCGAACAGCTGCGCGAGTCGGGGATCGATGTGCGGCTGCGGCACGAGGTGCTGTCGGTGGACCCGGTGGCGCGCACGGTGCGCGTGCGCGACCTGGATGCAGGCACCGAACGCGACGAACGCTACGACCGGTTGATGATCGCCACGGGCGCTGCCCCGATCCGGCCGCCCTTTCCGGGCATGGAACTGGTCGGAATCCACACGCTGACCAAGCTGCACGACGGCACGGCGGTGCGCGCCGCGCTTGAATCTCCGGAGGTCCGGAACGTGGTCGTGGTGGGCGCGGGCTTCATCGGCCTTGAAACGGTGGAAGCCTGCCTGCACCGCGGCAAGGACGTACGCCTGATACAGCTCGATCCGCGCGTGCTGATCGACGCTTTCGATCCGGAAATCACGGCCTTGATGGAAAAGGAACTGGTGTCGAAGGGCGTGCGCCTGCACGTCGCGGAAAAAGTGGCCTCGTTCGCGCCGGCGCCAGACGGATCCGCGCGCGTGGGCGAGGTGCGCACCGACAAGGGTGCCTATCCCGCGGACCTGGTGATCGTGGCTGTGGGCGTCAGGCCCGCGACCGCCTTCCTGCAGGGCTCGGGCATCGAACTGTACCGCAACGGCGCCGTCATGGTGGATGCCTCCGGGCGCACAAACCTGCCCGACATCTATGCGGCGGGCGACTGCGCCGTCGTGCCGCAGATGGATGGCGGCGTCGCCTACGCCCCCCTGGCTACCGGCGCGAACAAGCTCGGCCGCGTCGTGGGCGACAACCTCGCCGGTAAAAACGCCCGCTTCCCGGGCAGCCTTTCCTCGGCCTGCATCAAGGTGCTGGGGATCGAGGCGGGCCGCACCGGCCTGTCGGAAACCGACGCCGCCAAGCGCGGCATTCCGGTGAAAACGGCCTTCATCCAGGACAAGGATCACGCCAATTACTGGCCCGGCCAGACCGACATCGCCGTGAAGCTGATCTACCATCCGGAAACCCGCGTGCTGCTGGGCGGCCAGGTGGCGGGCGGCCAGGGAGCCGTGCTGCGCGCCGATGTCCTGGCAACCGCGGTTGCCGCCGGCATGACCGTAGACAGGCTCGGCATGCTGGACCTCTGCTATGCGCCGCCCTTCGCGCGCACCTGGGACGCGCTGAACGTGGCCGGCAACGTCGCCAAATAAAAGGAGAATCACGCAATGAACAAGAATTCGATCATACTGTTCGCCCTGCTCGTGGTCATCGGCGTCGGGATGGGCGCCGCCATCGACTGGCAGAAATCGCAGGCGCCCGAACTGGGCGCGGCGCTCGGCTCGGCGGGCAGCGCGGCCCCGGCTCCCGCCGGCGGCGGTCTGGTGATCAACGGCATGGCGGTCGGCGCTCCCGCGCCGGCGGCTTCCGCCCCCGAAAGCCCCGCGGCGGCCACGCCCGCGCCCGCGGCCGATGCCGCCGCCTGCCCCTGACGGGCGGGGCCGCACCTCGATACGACGACACCATTCGCGTGCCAACCAACCGCGCACGGTCAGGGGGCACGCGCGCATCCGCACAGGAGGAACTATGTTCGGAACCACGATGAAACGCGGCGCCGCGGTACTGGCGCTGGCGCTGCTGCTGGCGGCGGGAACCGGGGCCTTCGCCCAGGGAATTTCCTCGACCTACGAATTCTTCAACAGCGCCGTCTACACGCACCTGACGGACAAGACCCCCGTGTACAAGACCGTCAGCTACAACCAGCTCCTGACGCTCTTCGAATCCGAGGGCACGCACATGATCCTCTTCGGCGGGTCCTGGTGCCCCAACACCCAGGCGGTCGTGGCGCAGATCAACGACGTGGCCAAGGAATACGGCGTAAAGACGATCTACAATTTCGACTGGCGCCTGGACGGCAAGTCGCTGCACGTGCGCGACACCAACAACGCCTACGCGAACCTCTATGTCGACGCGATCAACAAGTACCTGCCCAACATCGTTACCATCTACGCGAAGGACAAGAACAACGTCAGCTACAAGGACAAGGACGGCAAGGAGTTCGTCGCCAACAAGCTGCAGGTGCCCTTCCTCTTCCTGTACAACCGCGACAACAAGGACGCGAAGGGCAATCCCGCGCCCATCATCGCGTCGTTCGAAAAAATGCTGCTGTGGGACAAGGATTTCCAGACCAACGGCAAGGATGACCCCGCCAAGATCGAAGCCTACAAGGCCGAGATCCGCCCGATGTTCGAGTACATCTCCAAGAATGTCGGCGGCAAGAAAGTCGCCCAGCTGGCCGAGTTCAGCGATTTCGACTACTACCGCACCGCGTACAACGCCCGCGCCAAGACCGCCATCCTGGACGCGAAGGACGAGCCCTGGGTCATGGAGACCGTGTCGTACTTCCAGCTGCAGCGCATCATGGAAAGCGAAGGCTCCTACGTGTTCATGTTCGGCGGCCCCTGGTGCCCGAACACCCAGGCGGTGGTCAAGTACGTGAACCAGTACGCCAAGAAGTACAACATCCAGAAGATCTACACCTTCGACTGGCGCCTGGATTCCAACACGTTCCACATCCGCGACACCAAGAACCCCTACGCCAGCCTCTATGTCGATTTTGTCCGCAAGTACCTGCCCGGCATCGTGACCGAGTACGCGATCGACAAGAACAACGTGAACTACAAGGACAAGGACGGCAAGGAAATCTCGGCCAACAAGCTGCAGGTTCCCTATGTGTTCGCCTACAACAAGGACTGGAAGGA
>CAYRXK010000154.1:0-2915 GCA_964428265.1 uncultured Treponemataceae bacterium | reverse complement strand
ACTGTAAATCTGTTGGCTTACGCCTTCGAAGGTTCAAATCCTTCTCTCCCCAGAACCTCCTTTCGGATCCGGAAGGAGGTTTTTTCGTATTTGGAGGGGTACATGGACGCGACCACGCCTGCCGTCTCCCATAAATTCGCCTGCATTCGCGGCTGCACCGCCTGCTGCTCGGGCGGCCCTGGTTTTGTATGGCTCTCCGAAACCGACGCCGACCGCCTTGCCGCCTGCCTGGGCATAACGCGGGCCGAACTGCTGAAACGCCACTGCCGCATGGTGGATACCGGCTTGGGCATGTCGCCCAGCCTGAACGAACGGCCCGATTACTCCTGCATTTTCCTCGGAAGGGAGGGCTGCCTGGTTTACGACGCGCGCCCCACCCAATGCAGGACGTATCCATACTGGGAATCCATCGTCGATTCGGCAGAATCGTGGCAGGACGAGGCACGGCACTGTCCAGGCATCGGGCATGGCCCGGCCGCCAGCGCCGAATCCATCGAGGAAGCCCTGCACCTCCGTCGCCTGAACCCTCCCATACTCATGGCCTACGGCGAGGCGGACGCGCGATGAGTCCGATCCGTCCGCGGACCGCCATGTTTCGCTCGCTCGCAGCGCTTGCGGCCCTCGCGGCGCTGGCAGCCGCGGGCAGCCTGGCGCTCTACCTTGCGCTGGCGGCGCCACCCGCGCAGTTCGCGCAGTCCGGACCAGCGGTATCCGTTGCCGACGGCGCCGCCGGCTATCTGTTCAAGGTACCCAAGGGAGCCAGCGCCGCATCGGTCGCCGCCGCGCTCAAAGAAGCGAGGCGGATCCGCAGCGCCGGGGCTTTTGTCATCCTGGCGCGCCTGTCCGGCAGGGATGCGAAGATCAAGGCGGGCACCTACCGGCTTCCAGTCGGCGCTTCCGTGCCGGCCTTGCTCGCCATCCTTTCAGCGGGAAAACGGGCCGAGGTCGAGGTTACGATTCCCGAAGGCCTCACCCTGCGCATGGTCGCCGACCTGCTCGAGCGCTCGGGCGTCTGCACGGCGGACGCCTTCCGTGCCGCGGCCTCGGAAAAGCACCTTCTGGATGAGCTGAACATTCCCGCGCCGACCGCCGAGGGGTATCTCTTTCCCGACACCTACCGGTTCGAACTCGACATGGACCCGGCGGATGCCATCCGCGCCATGGTGCGCGCCTTCCGCACGGCCATCGGAGGCATCCCCCGCCTTGGGGGCCTGAGCGCGCCCGCCCTTCACGAAAAAGTGATCCTTGCTTCGGTGGTGGAACGCGAATACCGCGTCGCCGAGGAAGCCCCCCTGATGGCGTCGGTATTTTCCAACCGGCTGAAAATAGGCATGCCCCTGCAATCCTGCGCCACGGTCGTCTACGTCATCACCGAAAAGCTGGGCAAGCCGCATCCCTCGACCGTGTATTACGCCGATCTGCAGATCAGGGACGCCTACAACAGCTACCTGCACCGGGGACTGCCGCCCGGTCCCATTTCCAGCCCTGGCAGGATCTCGCTGCGGGCGGTATCCGATCCGCCTCCTTCCGAGTATCTTTACTTCCGGCTGCTGGATGCCGAATCCGGCAGGCACCGCTTTTCCCGCAGCCTGGACGAGCACGCGCAGCCCACTCTTTCCGTAAAGGGGTTCTGACCGCATGTCACGAATACCCGAGCAACTCGTACGGGAAATCCTCGAAAAGACCGACAGCCTCGGCGTGTACCAGGAAAAAGTGCGCCTGACCAAAAAGGGCGGACGCTGGATGGGCCTGTGCCCCTTCCATTCCGAACGCACGCCCTCGTTCTCGGTCGACGGGGACCGGGGCTTGTTCTACTGCTTCGGATGCCAGAAGGGCGGGTCGGTGGTCGACTTCCTGATGGAGTTGGACAAAATACCGTACCGCGAGGCGATTTCCGAACTGGCGCGCCGAGCCGGGGTGGAACTTCGGGAAGAAACCGAGCGCGATTCCGAGGAAGAACGCGAAAAACAATCGCTGTTCACCTTGTATGAAAAATTATCCACAACCTTTGCCTGGTTTTTGCTCAGCCATCCTTCGGGTTCGCGCGCCCTGGAAGTCCTGCGGGCACGCGGCATATCGGCCGACCGCATCCGGGATTTCCGCCTGGGCTACGCTCCCGCGGACCGGCGCTGGCTCTACGCCTTCCTGAAGAAAAAGGGGTATTCCGAGGCATTCCTATCCCGTTCCGGCCTGTTCGCCGCCAGTTCGCCCGGGTTTCCGCTCTTCGCCGACCGCATCATGTTTCCCATCGCCGACGCCCGGGGCAAGGTGATCGCCTTCGGCGGCCGGCTCCTGCAGGGCGAGGGGCCGAAATACATCAACAGCCCCGAAACCGCCATATTCCGCAAGCAGGAAAACCTTTTCGCGCTCGACCGCGCCGCGGGGGGGATCAAGGAATCCGGCCGCATCCTGATCTGCGAAGGCTACATGGATGTGCTGTCATTCCACGAAGCGGGGGTTGCGTGGGCGGTCGCGCCGCTGGGCACGGCATTCACCACGCGGCAGGCCGCGCTCCTCAAGCGTCGCGCGGACCGGGTGTCGCTCTGCTTCGATGCCGACGAGGCGGGAAGGAAGGCGGCCGAGCGCGGTTGCGCCATCGCCGCAGCCGCCGGCCTGGAAGTCGACGTGATCCGCGTGGCGGGAGGAAAGGACCCTTCTGAAATTTTGGAGAAAAGCGGACCCGACGCATTGAAAAACCTGCCCGAGTACACTATAAATGGTGGAGATTTTCTCATACGAAGAGCGCGGGAACTCTTCGACACAGGAACCGTGGAGGGAAAGGCGAAGGCCGCTGCGTTTCTGTATCCCTATATAGACGCTCTGGATTCCGAAGTCAAGCGACAGGCATTCTTGGAACTGGCCTCACGGCGCCTTGGTGCAAACCCTGTTTCCATGCAGACCGATTATCGGGCGGC
>CAYRXK010000153.1:0-3062 GCA_964428265.1 uncultured Treponemataceae bacterium | reverse complement strand
CTCACGACGGTTACCTCTATGTTGGTCGCGGAAGCGACCGACGACAATCGCGACCGTCGTATAACGGCTATTACCCCAGCCTTCCAAGCTGGAGACGTGGGTTCGACTCCCATCGGTCGCTTTTTTTCCGTAACGTTCACCTCTCCGGTTTCAGCTCGATAAAATCACCCGCACGCCATGGTTTTCGCCTATACTTGTGCCAGAGGTGCATGCATGAAGCGAAGCATTTTCGTCGCATTGCTCCTTCTTTCGACCTTGCTTTCCCTTCATTCCGAACCGGGCATCGCGACCATCGCCGCCGTGGAGTACGCGGAGCGCGAATCGAAGCATCCAGGAGACACGTACAATGACCCGCCGTCGTTCGTGGCCGAAGGCTGGAATGCTGCGCGCGTCGCTACGATTCCCTACTCGGAGGGTGCGGAAATCGATGTCTACTGGCCCGCGCGCACGGCGGAGAAGCCGCTCCCCGTGATCCTGACCGTTTTCAAATACACGGTCGCGACTTTCATCCAGAGCAACGGCAAACCGTTCAGAACGATGGTTCCCACGATCATCTGGATGTCGCAGCTGGCCAACCTCGGGTATGTCGTGGCGTGCCCCGACATCACCGGGGCAAGCGGCGGAATGGCAAGGATAATGGCGTGGATCGGCGAACGGGGGCCTTCCTTGGGGATGGACCCTTCCCGGATCGGCCTCCTGGCATTTTCCGCGAACGCCGGGGCGATTCCTCCCTTGCTGCGCCTGCCCGAAGCGGCCAACGTGAAGGCGGTGATGCTCTATTATCCGCTCGTGGTTCCTTCGGAGTGGTCCCTCGGCCGCGATGTCGCCCTGCATGTCGTAAAGGCGGGCAAGGACGACGCGAACCTCAACAAACGGCTCGATGTTCTGGTGCAGGCGGTCCGCGATGCGGGAAACATCGTCGACCTTGTCACCTGCGCGAACGGCCGTCATGCGTTCGACCTGAAGGATAAAAGCGCGGAGGCCGCCGCCGCCATGGCATCGACCCACGCATTCGTGCAGGCTTACCTGAGGTAGTCCGGCTCGGAAAAATGTTCGCACCGTCCTTGACCGCGACTCGAAGCCCTGTTAGCATCGGGCGAACACTCACATTTAGCCGGATCGCGCACCACCTATAAGGAATCGACACGATGGACTTGCAGGTACAGGAATTACTGGACAGGATCAAGGCCGAAGGCGTGGATGCCGCCAAGGCCGAAGCAACCCGCATCATCGCGGAAGCGGAATCCCGCGCGGGCTCCGTCGTCGCCGCCGCGGAAAAGGCCGCCGCCGAAACCGAGCGTCAGGCCGAACTCCGGATCGCCGCAATGGAACGTGCTTCGCGCGCCGCGCTGACCCAGGCTTCCCGCGATGCGCTGATCGGACTCAAGGCCCGCGTACAGGCCTTCGCGGAGGGTGTCGTACGCGCCGATACCGCCACCGCGTTCGGACCCGCGCAGGTTGCCTCGCTGCTTCCGGCGATCGTTTCGGGCCTTGCCGCCGGCAAGGATGCGCAGGTCGAAGTCCTGCTAGATCCGGCCGCGCTCGCCGCGCTGGATGGCTCTCTGGCCGCCAGGCTCGCCGCTGAAATCGGAAAGGGCGTGGAATTCAAGCCCTTCCCTGGCATCGACGCCGGTTTCAGGATATCGGCTGAAGGCGGGGCGGTGCAGTACGATTATTCGGCAGACTCGCTCGCCGCCATTCTCGCGTCGCGGGTGAACGTCAGGCTCGCCGACTGCCTGCGCGACGCCGCCAAGGGAAACTGAAGGCCGTGAGCCGATACTGGTTTTTCGCGGCTACCTTGCCGGGATTTTCCTTCGGGTCCCCGCCTCCCATGGCGGAGGCCGATTTCCTCGACCGTTGCGCCCAGCATCTTTCACGAGCGGACCTGGCCGAGATAGTGGCAATCCCATCCATCCTGTCCTCGGACGCCGAACCTGGCGAGCTCCGCTCCACCTTCATAGGCGCCTACGCCGGATGGGAACGCGGCTTCCGCAACGAACTGGCCCTGCTGCGCGCCAAACGCAATGGCACGGATGCCGCCGCCTGGCTCAAGGCCGGCTGCAGCGATCCAGGCCAGGCAGCCGCGGCTGCCGCCTGCTTTTCCATTGCCGATCCGCTGGAAGCCGAAATGGCCTACGAGCGTGAACGCTGGTCA
Organism: uncultured Treponemataceae bacterium; assembly: GCA_964428265.1. Lineage (GTDB taxonomy): Bacteria > Spirochaetota > Spirochaetia > Treponematales > Rectinemataceae > CAYRXK01. The sequence continues at coordinate 907 of CAYRXK010000153.1, read as the reverse complement.
GCCATGGAACGGCTTTCCGCGCTCCACGCCTTCGACCTGGATGCGATAGCAGCCTACAGGCTCAAGCTGGCCATCGCCGCGCGCCTGCAGTCATTCCAGGCGGAGCGGGGCAGGGCCGCCTACGCCCGAATCTACGACGAAATTCTCCGGCCCGCGGCAACCCGTGGCGCCGAAACGACAGAATCCGGAGTTCAAGCATGACCACGACAAAGGGAACGGTGACCGCCGTCAACGGCAACATGGTTTCGGTCAGGACCGAAGGCGTGGTGTCCATGAACGAAGTCGCCTACATTCTCGGCAATGGCAGAAAGCTGAAGAGCGAGGTTATCCGGATCCGCGGAGACCAGGCCCAGACGCAGGTGTATGAAATCACCAAGGGCATCAAGGTCGGGGACGAGGTGGAATTCACCGGCGAAATGCTGTCGGTGGAACTCGGGCCCGGCCTTCTCGGCCAGATTTACGACGGCCTGCAGAATCCACTGCCCGCGATCGCGGAAAAGACCGGTTATTTCCTGGAACCCGGCGTGTACCAGCGCGCCCTCGATCCTGGGAAAACCTGGCGCTTCAGCCCCGCCGCCAAGGCCGGGGACAGGATCACGCGCGGCGGCCTCGTCGGCACCGTGCCCGAAGGCAGCTTCAGCCACCGCATCATGCTGCCCTTCGACCTGTACGGCGAATGGACCGTCCAGTCCGTAAAGCCCGAGGGTGACTATACCATCGATACCGTGGTGGCCACGGTAGCCGATGCGCGCGGCGCCACACGCGACCTGACCATGACCTTCTCCTGGCCGGTCAAGCGCGCGGTGGACTGCTACGCCGAGCGTCTGAAGCCCGTGCAGCCCCTGGTCACGCGCAACCGCATCATCGACACCTTCTTCCCTGTCGCCAAGGGCGGCACCTACTGCAT
>CAYRXK010000152.1:0-3156 GCA_964428265.1 uncultured Treponemataceae bacterium | reverse complement strand
TCCTGCCGGTGGCGATGGCCGGCGCGCAGCAGATCACCCGCGTGGCGGTCCTGGACCTTCCGAAAGTGGTGGCTTCGTTTCCGCAGGAAACCGCACCCCTGAAGCAGTTCGAGGAAAAAAAGGCCGAAATCCAGGCTGAAGCAGACCGACAGGCAGCCGCGATCCGTTCGCTGCAGGCGCAGAAACAATCGGCCGAGCAAGTCGGCCAATGGGCAAGCGCCGGTATCCTGGACGCTGAAATTGCCGACCGCACCCAGGCGCTCAAGGATTATGTCCGGGACCGCCAGGCCGAACTCGAACTCATGGCCAAGGTCCTGGGCACCGGCGCCACCTTCCTGCAGCGCCTGAACCAGACGATCCGGCAGGTCGCCGAGGCCGAGGGGTACTCCGTCGTCCTTAACCTGAAACCGGAATCCGGAACCAGCCAGGTGCTCTGGTACAGCGGCGCGGTCGACCTCACCGACAAGGTGATCCAGGCCGTCGTCGCCTCATCGCGCTAGGCCGGAGGCGCTGCCCATGGCCGAGCGATCCTCGATGCTCGATCAGTATCGGGCGATCAAGGCGCGCCACCGCGACGCCATCCTCTTCTTCCGCCTGGGCGATTTCTACGAAATGTTCTACGAGGACGCCAGAACCGCCAGCGCCCTCCTGGACCTTACCCTGACCAAGCGCCAGGGCGTGCCCATGTGCGGCGTGCCCTGGCACTCATCCAAGACCTACATCGGACGCCTCCTGAAAGCCGGCCGGAAAGTCGCCGTCTGCGAGCAGAAAAGCGCGCCCGGCGGCCGCGGCCTGGTGGATAGGGAAGTGGTCGAGGTGGTCACCCCCGGCACCACCGTGGACGAGGATTTCCTGGAGCAGGGCGCCAACAACTACCTGATGGGTGTCTGTCTGGTTGCCGATCGGCTCTGCGTGGCCTGGCTGGACGCCTCCACCGGCGAATTCCGCGCCTGGTCGAAGCTCGGGTCGGGTTCACATGCCGAACCGGGGTCCCGCGCCGAACCTGGCGACGGGGCCCTGCAGGAAACCCTGCGCTCCGAACTTTACCGCCTCTCGCCGCGCGAACTCCTGATCCAGCAGTCGCTGTACGAGCGGCCGGGCGTCGCGGACGCGGTCGGCGAACTCGAGTCGCTCTTCGTGGAACGCCAGCCCGACTGGTGCTTCGACGCCGCCGCCGCGGCCGATGCCCTGAAGCGGCGCTTCGGGGTCGCCTCGCTGAAAGGCTTCGGATTCGAGGACGACGCGCCCGAACTGGCCGCCGCCGGAGCCCTCATGACCTACCTGGACGAAAGCGCGCGCGTCGCCAGCCCCCACATCTCCGGCATTTACCGGTACGACGACGAAGCCTGTCTGGCGGTCGACGCCGCATCGCGCCGCAACCTTGAACTGGTGCGCAACCTCTCCGATGCCGGCCGCCGCGACACCCTGCTGGCCGTGCTCGACCACACCCGCAGCGCAGGCGGCGCCCGCCTGATGCGACAGTGGATCCTGCAGCCCCTGCGCGCCCCGGCGGCGATCGCCGCCCGCCTGGACGCCGTCGAATTCCTCTACCGCGACCAGATCCTGCTGGGAGACCTTGGCGCGGCGCTCTCGCGCATGCTGGACGCCGAGCGCCTCTCGTCGCGCGTGGCGATGGACAAAGCCCACGCCAAGGACCTCCTGGCCCTGCGCGACTCCATCCGGGCCGGGATCGAGGTCCTGCGCCTTTTCGAAGGCCACGGCGCGCCCGCGGACTTTGCCGAAGCCCTGCCGCCGGGCGCGGCCGATGCCTGCCTTCAGGCCGCGGACCTCATCTCCGGCGGCATCAAGGACGACCCCTCGATCCTCCTGACCGAAGGCAACATGATCCGCGACGGCCACGACGCCGAACTGGACCGCCTGCGCGGCCTGAAGCGCGGCTCCTCGGGCCTCCTGGACGCCTATCTGGAAGAAGAGCGTGCCGCCACGGGCATTTCCACCCTGCGCGTACGCTACAACCGCATCATCGGCTATTACCTGGAAGTGACCAAGGGCAAGCTCGACGCCGTGCCCGCGCACTTCATCCGCCGCCAGTCCCTGGTCTCGGGCGAGCGCTACACCACCGTCCGCCTGGGAGAGCTCGAAACCGAGATCAACGGCGCCACCGAACGCATCGTCGAAACCGAAAAGGCCCTCTTCCTGGCCCTTCGCGCCCGCATCAAGGAAATGGTCCCCCCGATACTGGCACTGGCGCGCCGCGTCGCGGCCATGGACTGCATCCACGCCTTCGCCCGCGCCGCCACCCTGCAGGGCTATACACGCCCCGAACTTACCGAAGACCCCGTGCTGGACCTCGTCGCTGCGCGCCACCCCGTCGTGGAGCGCTGCCTGCCGCCCGGCGCCTTCGTGCCCAACGACCTGTCACTCGACGCGCGCGACGCCGCCTTCGCCCTTGTCACCGGCCCCAACATGGCCGGCAAATCCACCGTGCTCCGCCAGGCCGCCCTGATCACCCTGATGGCGCACATCGGCTCCTTCGTTCCCGCCGACTCCGCGCGCGTCGGCCTGACCGACCGCATTTTCTGCCGGGTCGGCGCGCAGGACAACCTCGCCCGCGGCGAAAGCACCTTCCTGGTCGAAATGCACGAAACCGCCTACATCCTGAACACCGCCACGCCGCGCAGCCTCGTGATCATGGACGAAGTCGGCCGCGGCACCGGCACCCTGGACGGCCTGGCCATCGCCTGGGCGGTCAGCGAGCGCCTCCTTGACGGCATCGGCTGCCGCACCCTGTTCGCCACGCACTACCACGAACTCACCGCGCTCTCGCACCCGCGCCTGCGCAACGCCAGCATGTCCGTCCTGGAAAACGCAGGTGACATCGTCTTCCTGAAACGCATGGTCGAGGGTCCCGCGGCCGGCTCCTACGGTATCCACGTGGCCCGCCTGGCCGGCATTCCCGAACCCGTCATCGCCCGCGCCCGCGAACTCCAGGCCCGCCTGGCCAGCGCCGAACGGGCCATCGCGGGTCGCGAAGTCATCTCGGCAGGCGAGGCCATCGCGGGGCATGATCAAGTCGCCCATGTCGAGGGTGCCGCGCCCGCCCCGACCCTCGAACTCTTCGGCCCCGAAGAGATGGCGGCCGCACGCATCCGCGGCCTGGACATCGATTCCATGACCCCCCTGCAGGCGCTGGGC
>CAYRXK010000151.1:0-3347 GCA_964428265.1 uncultured Treponemataceae bacterium | reverse complement strand
CATCCGCCGCGACGGCGAAAAACCCCTCCATCGGACCGGCGACCTCCTCATCACCCACACAGGCCTCTCGGGCCCTCTCATCCTCGATGCCTCGGCCATCATGCGCCCCGGCGAAAAGATCGAGGTCCGCTTCGCCCCGCGGGGCGCGGACGAATTCCGCGCCGCCCTGGACGCCGCGCTCAAGGCCAACCCGCGCCGCCTGGCGCGCGGCATCCTGGCCGAACTGGACCTGCCCCGCGCCATGGCCGAGCGCTTCTGCGACCTCGCGGGACTCGCGCCCGACCGGACCGCCGCCGACCTGCCCCGATCCGCGCGCGACGCCCTCTGCCGCTTTGCCTGCGCTCATCCCTTCACCATCGATCGCCTAGGCGACTTCGACACCGCCATGGCCACTGCAGGTGGCGTGGACCTGTCCGAAATCCGCGCCGCGACCATGGAGTCGCGCATCGAGCCGGGCCTGTTTTTCGCGGGGGAGGTGGTGGACGTAGTGGGTACTACGGGCGGCTACAACCTGCAGGCCGCCTTCTCGACCGCGCGCCTGGCTGCCCTGGCGATGGCCGAAACCTCCAGATTGTAGACTATCGTTAACTTGCGTGAACCTGCATCCCGACGCTAGGATACGCTCATCGGAAAACGATAAAAAACGATATCCAAGGCGGCATGGCAATGACGTTCCGGAAGACCAGCAAACCTCTCGGCGCAGCCCCCACATCATAAATTAACGCGTTTTCAAGTCCGAACTCTTGCGTCCGGGCATTTTTGGACCTACCATGTTCACGTCGTGAACATGTAGTGATGCATAAAAGTAACGGTAGCGTGTTTCGGCCGCACCGATGCTTCCACCAGGGCGCTCCGCAGCTGCCCAGCTCCGAAGCGCCGCCACGAACATGAAACCGGACCCGCGAGGGGTCCCGATGGATCGGCGCGCCTACTCGGCCACCGTGAAATCCAGGGTTTTCGATCCCGCCGATTCCAGATTGCTGCCGTCCGCGGCGCGATAGGCGGTCACCGTGATCCAGTGCGTGCTGCCACGCCGCAAGCCCGCTGGCACCGTCCATGTCGCGGCGGTCGCGCCCGCGGCTAGAATTCCGTCCAGGTACCAGCGCCAGACTACGGTGCCTGAGGCAGCCGTACTTGCGGTGAACGCCTGGCCGCCTGCGGTGGTTACGACGGTTTCCGGGGCCGTCAGGTACACGGCCATGCCACCTGAAAGGGTGGATGCGGCCGCGATCGCGATGCCCGCGTTGTCGGCCTGCGCCACGGTTCCGGCGCTCAGCGTGTTCGCGTACGGGGTCGTGCGGCCTTTCAGGATCCGGACGCTGTCCGCGAATGCCCAGACCAGGTTGTTGGACGGGTCCGCCCCGCCATCGGTGATGCGGATCGAGAGGTCGTACCATCCGGCCTCGGGCGCGGCCGTGGCGGTCGTCTTCCACTGCCCGGCCTCCTTGGTGAAGGTCGGATCGAGGGTGATGGCAGGCCCCATGTCCGATCCCAGCGGCGCCAGCGTAACCTCTACAATCGGCGCCACCGCGGCGCCTTCCGGCATCGCGAGCGAGAGGCTGAAGGTGCCCGTTCCCGCGAGCGGTCCGCACGACAGCGAAAGCGGCGTGGCAGCGGCGGGTGCCAAAGTCACTTCGGTGGGATCGGATTGCACGATCAGCGCCGAACCGGCGTCGTAGCCTTTCGCGGTCACCGTCCAGGTCCCCGGTGCCAGGTTCGCAATGGCATGGTCGGCCCCCGTCAGTCCGGTGGCCGAAAAGGAAAGCCCGTAGGGCCCCGATCCGGATACCTCCCAGGTGTGTACCGCAACCCCGTGCACCGGCAGGATCGTTCGCGGCGCGCCCCTCGTACCTGAGCCCGCCAGCGAGCCCTCCGCAGAAAGCCGCAGGACAAGGGTTGCCCCTACCGGATTTCCGGGCAGGGCGCAGGAGGCCAGCAGGATGATCGGCACCAGCAGCGACAGCAGTCTCCGTTCCATGGCGAATCTCCTTTGAAATGATGTGGAATATGCAGGAAGTATCACCCGGAAATCCGAATCGCGGCTGATGAAAATGATTTCTCACATTCATTATTTTGTTGTCCTGACAGCAATAATTGAAATATTGGAGAAATTCGAGAAGGAAAACCATGAGTGAAAAAACTGGCGAACAGGCAGCGGCCGCGCCGAAAATCCGCATCCCGTTCTCTCCGCCGGATGTCTCCGATGCGGAGATAGATGAAATCGTCAAGGCGCTGCGTTCCGGCTGGATCACCACCGGCCCGCGGACCAAGCTTTTCGAAAAGAACATCGCCGCCTATTGCGGGCTTCCCGCGGGCAATGTCGTGTGCCTCAACTCGGCGACCGCCGCGCTCGAACTCACGCTCCGCGTCCTTGGCATCGGTCCCGGCGACGAGGTGATCACGTCGGCCTACACCTATACCGCGTCCGCGTCCGTCATAGACCATGTTGGCGCCACCATCAGGATGGTCGACTGCGGTCCGGGCAGCTACGAGATCGACTACGACGCGATCGCCGCGGCGGTCAACGAGAGGACCAAGGCCATCATACCGGTGGATATCGGCGGCGTGATGGTCGATTACGACAGGATCGTCGCCGAGCTGGAAAGCCGGAAGGCCGACTGGAAGCCCACCAAAGGCACCCTCCAGGAAGCGTTCGACCGGGTCATCGTCATCGCCGATGCCGCGCACTCCTTCGGCGCGCGGTACCGCGGCCGGGTTTCAGGTTCCGTCGCGGACTTTTCCTGCTTCAGCTTCCATGCCGTAAAGAACCTGACCACCGCCGAGGGCGGCGCCGTGACATGGATACCGCGCGCCGGCCTGGATGATGCTGCCCTGTACAAGGAATTCCAGCTGCTCAGCCTGCACGGCCAGAACAAGGATGCGGCGGCCAAGCTGAATCCTGGCGCCTGGGAATACGACATCATCTATCCCGGCTATAAATGCAACATGACCGACCTGATGGCGGCCTTCGGCCTGAAGCAGCTCGAGCGCTTCGCCGGGCTCGTCGAGCGCCGCAGGCGGACCAGCGAGATCTACGATTCCGTCCTTTTGCCAGAAAAGATCGAACGCATGGAACATGTCAGGGCAGACAGGACGGGCAACTATCACCTGTACCTGGTCAGGCTGCCCGGCATCACCGAGGCGCAGCGCAACCGGATCATCATTGCCATGGCGGAGAACGGCATCGCCTGCAACGTGCATTTCAAGCCCCTGCCGATGATGACCGCCTACCGGAACCTGGGGTTCGGCATCGCCGACTATCCCCATGCGTACGCGCAATACGCCAACGAGATAACCCTGCCGATGCACACCCTCATCACCGACGATGAAGCCGCGTTCGTCGCGGA
>CAYRXK010000150.1:0-3391 GCA_964428265.1 uncultured Treponemataceae bacterium | reverse complement strand
TGCGTCTTCTACAGCGCGACGGGTACCGACTGAGGGGCGCGGCCTCCGCTATTCCTTCCGGGGCGACCAGACCGCGGGGTATCCCAATATCGCGCGCGCCCGGGTGCCGACGTCCATCATGAAGGCCAGGTGTTCGGCCAGGCGCGAGTAATCGATGAAGGGCGTGGCGACGACGGTGGCCACGTCGTCGTTCGGGTGGTAGCCGACCAGGTTGACGTAGCCCGGGTGCGCGCCGGAATGGCCGATGCCGATGGCCGAGTTGCCCAGGCCCAGGGCGTAGGTGCTGTTGCCGGCCGGAACCAGCGACATGCGCGCGACCTGCGCCGCGTTCAGCGGCCCTCGACCCGAAAGCAGGGTCCTGGCCCAAGCGGCGACGTCGGCGGGCGTGCTGATCACGTTGCCCGGCCCCACCTGCCCTGACATGTTGTCCTCGAATGTTTCGAAGAAATCCTCGCCGCCGGAAACATGACCCGGCATGAAAGGTTCGGGGATCGAGGTGTCCGCGCCGTTCCAGGGGGCGGAGGTGTCGCGAAGGCCCATGGGGCCCAGGAAATTGTCGGCGATGAAGCGGTCGTAGCTTTTGCCCGAGACGCGCTCGACGATGCGCGCCAGCAGGGTATAGCCCGTATCGCTGTAGTGGTAGTCGGCACCGGGCTGGAAGAACGAGAGCCGGTTGGCGGCGACCACGCCCAGGAGTTCGGCCGCGGTGAAGGTGTGGTCGGGCTCCTGCAAGTCCTGCATGACGTACGACTGGTAGTATTTTCCGGCGTAGGGCTGCGCCGTGCCCTCGGGCACGGGGTTGTTGAACAGGTCGAACACCCCGGCGCGGTGCGACAGGAGTTGGCGTATCGTGATGCGATCCTTGTGCGGTATGGCGAACGCCGGTGATTCCGCCACGTAGGGGACGTCGGTGCCGGGGATGGGCGAGCCGATGCTGTCGTCTATGCGAATTTTGCCCTGCTGGTCCAGCAGCATGATGGACGCCGCGGTAAAGGTCTTGCTGACCGAGGCGATGCGGTAGTGCCAGCGTTCGTTAGCGCCGGCCGGCAGGCCTGCGGATGCCGTGACCGTGCCGGCGGGGGTCTGCAGGTGCACCATGATCCCGGCGCCGTCGGGCAGGCGCGCCTCGGCCTTGTAGGCGGCATAGCGTTCGGCGACCATGGCGGCGACCGCTGCCCGGGCCGAGTCGGGTATGCCCGCGCCGGGTGCTGCCACAGCGGGGGGCGCCGCGCCGGGCGCCTGCGCGGCCACGATCGACACGGCGAACGGCATGACCAGGAACAGCGGCAGAAGCAACGGCAGGAACCTCGATTTCATGGTTTCGCTCCGAACGTGCAGGGTACTTCCCTACATTGTAAGAGCTTCCGTCCGGAACGCAATCGGAATGTCCGTCCGCGCGAAATTGTCTCCGACGCAGAGCAGTGCCTGGCCGGTCAGGCGCTAGAGCGCGTAGGCGGCGCAGTCGCCCAGATTCAGGGCGGCGGGGTGGCGGCCTTTGCCGAAGCGGCGCCAGGCATCCAGGGCGGAACTGTCAACGACCTTGGCCGAAAGCCCCTTCATGTCCGTAGTCGAGAATTTCGTCCGCGCTCCCGCGTTCATTCAGGGAATCGCGTGAGTACGTGGCGTGGCCGGATGATGCCCGGCTCGCTTCGAACAGTTTGTCGAGTTCTGCAGCGAGGCTTTCTCGACTGGATTCTTCGCGCTCGGGGCGGCCATCGTGCGGACCGATTGTAGTGTCTGCCATGCCGTACCTCCTTCGCATATTGTAGCCTATCCTCGATCCTTGATCGTTCCCACCGTCAGGCGGACCTCGGCGCCCTGATCGTCGCGCAGCCAGAGTTCGCCGTCCTGGATGGTGCAGGAGAGCGACATGCCGCGGCGCACCAGGCTGTCCAGGCGCGCGGTTTCGGTTGGGTCGAAGCGCCGCACCTCGAGATTGGACAGGCGCGACAGGCGGGCGGAGGCGGGCTTCCACCAGAGTTCGGGCTGTGCCGAGTAGGTGTAGACGACCACCTCGCGCGAGCGGCCGCAGGCGCGGGCTACTCGGCGCTCGTCGGGGTGGCCGAGCTCGATCCAGAATTCGAGGTCACCGGTGAGATCTCGCTGCCAGAGGTCGGGTTCCTCGGTTTCGGACAGGCCGCGGCTGAAGGCCAGGCGCTCGTGCGCGTGCAGGCAGAAGGCTGCCAGGCCTATCATCATGCGCTCGGTGGATTCCGAGGGGTGGCAGGCCAGGGTCAGCGCGTGCGCGGCGTAGTAGTTCCGGTCCAGATCGGCGATGTCGAGGCCGACCTTGTAGATGGTTGATTTGAGGGCCATGGGGGTCGAGTATCCCGCGCGGGCGGCAAGGGGGTCAACGGCCGATGAGCGGGCAGTGTAGCATCGACGCGGAACGACCATGAGGAGGCGTGGGGATGGATCTGGGCTTGAAGGGGAAATCGGTGCTGGTGATGGCGTCGAGCGGCGGACTGGGCAAGGCGGCGGCACTGGAATTTTCCAGGGAAGGCGCCCATGTGATGTTGTTCAGCCGCAACGAGGGGGAGTTGCGGGCTGCCCAGGCGGAGATCCGTGAAGCGACGGGCCTCGAGCCCGCATATACGGTGGGCGACATCACGCGCGCGGAGGATATCGCGGCGGCGGTGCGGAATGCCGCGGAAAAATTCGGCCCCATATTCGCGCTGGTGAACAATTCGGGCGGGCCGCCCGCGGGCGAATTCGATGCGTTGGGCGACGAGTCGTGGCAAAGGGCCTTCGAACTGAACCTGCTTTCCTACGTCAGGACGATCCGCGAAGTGCTGCCGCATATGCGGCGCCTGGGGAAGGGGCGCATCGTAAGTTATACGTCATCGTCGGTCAGGCAGGCGATCGACGGCCTGATCCTGTCGAATACCTTCCGCACGGGCGTGGTGGGGATGTCCAAGTCGCTGGCGCGCGAGTTGGGAAAGGACAATATCCTGGTGAACGTGATGGGCGCGGGCAGGATCGGGACGTCGCGCATCGCGTCGCTCGACAGGGGGCGCGCGGAGAAGGCTGGCATCACGGAGCAGGAGGTGCGCGAGGCTTCCATACGGCAAATTCCGCTCGGCCGCTACGGAACGCCGGACGAGTATGCGAGATTGACGGTATTCCTGTGCTCGGAGGCCAACACCTACATCACCGGGCAGACCGTGCTGGTGGACGGCGGCAATACCACGGCGTACTGAAAATTCGCACCCGCAGGCGCCGTGCCCGCGGGTGCGATCGGGAATCACTTCCCGCGCATCTTCACGAAGGTCTGCTTGATCGACTCGACGCGGGCCGGGTCGTTCAGGAGTTCCCAGGCGGTCAGCGACACGACCTTGGCGGCTTTCACGGTGGCGGCCCAGGCTTCGTCGCCGTTGGTGGAGGCGGCGAA
>CAYRXK010000149.1:0-3429 GCA_964428265.1 uncultured Treponemataceae bacterium | reverse complement strand
GCGGGCTGGAAGCCCTGGTCGAGGCGGGCTGCGCCCTGCTGGGCGGCCACTCGGTCGAGGATCCGGAACCCAAGCTCGGTTACGCCGTGACGGGCCTGGTCGCTCATGGCCGCGCATGGCGCAACGCCCTTAAGGACGCCGACTGCAGCCTGATCCTGACCAAGCCACTGGGCACGGGCTTGGTGAACATGGCGGTGCGCGCGGGCCTGGCCTCGACCGAGGCGCGGGAAGCGGCGGAGCGCGGCATGGCCACGCTGAATGGGCCGGCGGCGGAAATCCTTTCGGGGTTCGATGTGCGCGCCTGCACCGACGTGACTGGTTTCGGCTTCCTGGGGCACCTGGCCGAGATGGTGGCAGAGGGGCCCGTGGGCGTGGACGTGCGCGCGGACGCGGTGCCCCTGCTGCCTGGCGCGCGCGAGTACGCGGGCCTGGGGCTGGTTCCGGAAGGAACCTGGCGCAACCGCGAGGGGCGCGCGAAGTTCATCCACGACCGGGGCGCGACCGACGAAGTCACGATGGATGTCCTCTTCGACCCGCAGACTTCGGGGGGCCTGCTGGCCGCCCTGCCGCGCGCCTGGGCTGAGGAAATCCTGGAAGCGCTGCGGCGCGCGGGCATCACCGCCGCGATCGTCGGTTCGTCCACCGTCGCCCACGGGGGCATCGACCTTGTACCCTGAGGCCGGAACCTGGCTCATCGTCACCTTCCGGAGCATGTACGACGCGCTGGACGGCGAAGCGGCCCTTCTTGCGGCGGGCCTGGCGCCCGAGCTGATTCCGGTGCCGCCGGCCATTCACAGCAATTGCGGGGTCTGCCTGCGCCTGGCTGGCCCATCGGGCGTCCCGGACCCGTCCGACCTCGACATGGAAAAGGCGGAGTCGTTCTGGCGCAATACCCGCCGCCTGCGGGCGGATGGAACCATGGAGAGCGTGTATGAGCGAATCGCGGATCCTGATTGACGCGCGTGGCCTGGAGTGTCCCCGCCCCGTGATGCTGGTACGGCAGGCCATCCTGGCCGGCCGGCCGGGCCATATCGAAGTGCTGGTGGATACCGCATCGGCCCGGTCCAACGTGGCGCGCTTCGCGGGGACCGAGGGCTACTCCTGCGCGGTCGCGGAAAAGGGCGACGGTTCTGCCGCGCTGAATCTGGTTGCCGCGGCGGAAGCGCAACAGGGTGGCGCCGCGGCGGATTCTCAGGCAACGGCCAGCTCGCCCGTTGCGGCCGCGTCGGTGGCCGGCGGGCGGACGCGGACAGTGTTCATCGCGCGCGACGTGGTGGGATCACCGCCCGAGGCGGTTGGAGTTCCGCCCGCGGCGGCCTCGACCCGGGATCAGACCCTGGGGCGCGTGCTGATGCGCGCGTTCCTGTTCACGCTGGCGGAGTCGGACAGCCCGCCGGAGCGGATCGTGCTGATGAATTCGGGCGTATACCTGGCCTGCGAGCCGTCGGAGCATCTGGTGAATCTGCGGCGGCTGGCCGGGCGCGGGGTGCAGGTGTTCGCCTGCGGGACCTGTCTGCAGCAGTATGGCCTGACCGAGGCGCTGGCCGTGGGCAGGGTGTCCAACATGTACGAGATCGCGTCCATCCTGATGGAGGGCGGGGTGCTGTCGGTCTAGCCCGATCGGGGCGCGGGCGTCGCGCCGGGTGCCCCCGGCGCGGCGGGTGCGGGTTTCAGGACGAGGCGGATGTCGCCTGCGCGCCTGACGTAGCCGTCGCGCTCCAGGCGATTCAGGAAGGGCAGGACGAATTTGCGCGAAAAGCCGGTTCGCGCCTTGGCGTCGGGTACGCTCAGGGTGGAGCCTGGCTGCAGGCCCGCCAGGGCACGGCGCAGCAGGTCGGCGTAGGCGTCGCGGTGCAGGAACAGCGTGCGATCCAGCGGAACGGCGATGCCATGGTCGCAAAGCGGCCCGAGTTCGCGGGAGCCGAACGGCGCGCCGGCGCGGGAACCCGGCACGGCCGGGGCGATGTCCACCCCGCGCGTGCCCGCCGCGGCCAGAAAGCGCGCGGCGGCCTCGACCCTGGGATCGGCCAGGATATTGCGGCGATCGGAGGGTATGGGCGCGGTCGGATGGTCGGGGACCGCACGGGCTTTTTCTATCGAGCTCCGGAGTTCCGCGCGCAGTTCCGGCGTTTCGGGGGTCCCCTCTGCCGCGCGGCGGCGCTCGAACGCTTCGGTTTCCTGGATGGCGATCGACCGGGCGCGTTTGTCGGTCTTTCCCGCGATCAGGATCCGCGCCACGCCCAGAATGTCTGCGCCCCCATGCCGGATCAGCACCATGGGAAGATCGGACGGGACGGCCAGCGGCCGGTCGAAGAGTATGCGGAACAATCCCTGGCGGCCGGTGGGGCGCAGTTCGGCGATCCGGTGCGCGCTGCCCGCCGCGATCTCGACCTCGCCTCCGCGTGAGAGTACCCGCGCGGGGGGCTCGTCGCCGGAACTCCGCGGCACGGGACCAAGCCGGACCAGGAATTCGCCTTCGACCTGGAACCCCGATCGCGCGCCTTCACCGAAAACCAGCAGATCGCCTCTCCCGACTTCGCCCGAGCCGGAGCGCGCCACGTTTACCGCCACCCGCGTGCCTGGCGGCGCGACCGAGCTGCGATGGCCCTGGCATTCCAGGGCCTTGATGCGGTGCCGTTCGCCGTCGGGGAGGCGGGTGGCTATGTCGCCTGCGCGCACCGGTCCGCCGCGCAGGGTGCCGCAGAGGACCAGGCCCGCGCCTTTGGCGGAAAACATCCGGTCCACGAAAAGGTAGGGCGGGCTGTCGGCCGGCCGGGCGGTTGGGTTCGGGTCGAGGTGGCGAGTCAGGAGTCCGGCGAGCGCGTGGCGGAGTTTGGGCAGGCCCTCGCCGGAGGGCGCGCAGACGGCCAGGGGCGGAAGAGCGACATGGTCGGGGCCGAGTATGGCGCAGGCGCGCCGCGCGCCGTCGTCCATGACGGCGAGGACGCGGGATGCGGGGGCCAGGTCGGTTTTGGTGACCGCGACGAGGACGCGCGGCGCGCCGAAAGCCGCCAGTACGCGGGCATGGGTTTCGGTCTGGGCCATCCAGCCGTCGTCGGCCGCCACAACGAGGAGTGCGGCATCGACCGCCCAGGCGCCCGAGGCCATGTTGCGGATGTAGCGTTCGTGGCCTGGCACGTCGATCAGGCCTGCTTCGAAGGATGCGCCGGTGCCGGGGTCGGTCAGGCGCAAGGGGGCGAATCCGAGGTCGGTGGTCATGCCGCGCGCCTTTTCCTCGGGCAGACGGTCGGTCTCCACCCCGGTCAGGGCGCGGACCAGGCTGGTCTTGCCGTGGTCCACGTGGCCGGCCAGTCCCAGTACGGGCATCAGCCGCCGCCTGAACCGAAGGCAGCGTGCAGGGCGGCTGACACCTCGGCGGGGTTCTCGTCGGCCAGGGCGATCAGGTCCACCAGCACCGAGCCGCCCTCG
>CAYRXK010000148.1:0-3562 GCA_964428265.1 uncultured Treponemataceae bacterium | reverse complement strand
CTTCCAGGAATTCAGGCCCCGGCTGCAGGTTGTGGGTAAAGATGCAGCAGGGCATTTCGTACTGGAACAGGCGGGCGAACACCGTGCGCGACTGTTCGGGCCGCAGGCTGGCGAGAAAGGCGTTTTCTCCCCTGCCAAGGAGCTGCACGCGCTTCCAGGCGAAATTGTCGTAGAATCCGGCAAGCGCGAAACTGGGGCGGTTCAGGTCGGGAAGGGTGATCTCGCGCCCCAGGCCCGACCGGCCCGCGATGACGCGGAGATCGAGCGAATTCTGTTCCTTAAGGTTCAGGTCCACCAGATCGAGGACGGTGAAGGCGCGGGGTAGGCCGTTTTCCACGTGGCGAGTGTACTACGAAGCCCGCTCCTCGTGAAGCGGGCTTCGGCGGAGAAGGCGAGACAAGGCCGCGGAGCGCTATTTCTGCTTTTCCTGGATCTTGCCCTTTTCCTTCGTGATCTTCTGCTCCAGCTTGTCCATCAGGATATCGATGCCCGGGTTGATTTCGAACGCGTGTTCCTGCAGGTGCGCCTGCAGGCCCCAGCGGAAATTGACCGTCACTTCGCACTTGAAGTCCTTGGAGTCCTTCGTGAAGACGAAGAGAAGGTCCACTATCATGTCCTTGGCGTATCCGATCCGTTCCAGTTTGGTGTCCAGGTAGGCTTTGCTTTTTTCGCTGAGGTCGAAATGCACGGAGCGGACATCGATGTTCATGCGCACCTCCTTGATGCTGCCGGGTCAGATGGTGCCGCGGCCGAGCGTGTTGTCGCGTTCTATTTCGCCGCGGTACTTGGCTACCGTCCGCCGGGCGATACGTATGCCGCGGCGGGCGAGTAATTCGGATATTTCTCTGTCAGAAATAGATTTGCTTGACGGGCCTCCTGTCGTCGCGCTGTGGTTCTCGGCCAGGATTTCGCGGATGCGGGCTTTGACGCCTTCTTTTGAATGGTCGGAGCCGCGGGAGCCCGAGCCCGAAATGGAGTTGGTGAAAAAGCGCCGCATTTCGACGATGCCGCGCTCGGTTTGGATGTATTTGCCGTTCACCGCGCGCGAAATGGTGGTTTCGTGCACGCCGATTTCGTCGGCGATGTCGCGCAGGGTCAGGGGAGTCAGCGCGCGGGGACCTTCGAGGAAAAAGTCGCGCTGGTAGCGCACGATGGCCTTGGCGACCTTGAGCAGGGTTGCGTTGCGCTGCCGTATGGAGCCGATGAAGAACTTGGCGCGATCGACGTTGTCCCGGGCGAAGGCGATGCTTTCGCGTTCGCGCGCGGCCTGGCCGTTCGGCTTGGGCGCGGAACCGGCCGGACCGGCCGGACCGGGCGGGCCGGTATGGCCGGCGGGCTTGGCCGCCGCGGCGAGTTCGCTGAAGAAGGGGTTGATCCCCAGGACGGGGATGATGTCGTCGTTCAGGATGATGACGAACTCGCCGTCCTCGATCCGGATCGCGAGGTCGGGCATGATGAACTGGGGCGCCTCGGATGAAAAGGCCCTGCCGGGAAAGGGGTTGAGGGCGCCAAGATAGTCCAGGACGGCGCGGAAGTCGGCTTCGGAGAGGCGCAGGGCCCTGCGCAGGTCCTGGAGCTTGCCGGTTTCGAAGAGGTCCACGTGGTCGGCGAGCAATGCGATGGCTGCCTGCGGCGCGGCCGGGTCGAGTCGGGCCTGGACGAGGAGGCTTTCGCGGTAGCCTGTGGTGCAGGTGCCCACCGGATCGAGGGGGCGGATCAGGTCCAGGGCCTGCCGTATGAGGTCGGGCGGGCAGTCGGGGCAGAGGTCGCCGGGCGGGACGGTATGGAAGCCGTTGTCGTCGAGGTTCTGGATGAGGCGCTCGCAAAGGGCGCGCAGGTCGGCCGACAGCCTGAGCAGGCCGAGCTGGTCCAGTAGGTGCTGCTGCAGGGTTTCGGGGCGCGATATGGCGCCTTCGAGGAACATGCGGTTGGGATCTTCGTCGTCGGGGATGGCGGTGGTGGCGCGGCCCGGGTCGGAGGCGTTCTCGAAGGGGTCGTCGTCGCGGTTTTCGCCGGCGCCCTCGCTGACGGATTCAAGCGAAAGTTCGGAGCGGTCTTCCAGTATCTCCAGGGCGGGATTGGTTTCGAGTTCCATGCGGATCTGTTCCTGGAGTTCCAGGGCGGGCATGGCCATGAGGCGGATGGATTGCAGCATGCGGGGGCTCAGTTTCTGCCGCTGTTCCACGGCGAGGGTCGGGCGTTGAACCTGCAATCAATCCTCCATTCCTGACTCTACTGTAAAGCAGCCGGTGCCGATGTCAAGGACACCCGTGTGCGGGGCCAACCTGCGGCGTTCATCTATTGACGGTCGGGTGCGGCATTATTATTTTTAGCCAGAACGAAAACACCCGAGCATTCCAACGGTTTCCAAGGAAGTACGATGTCCAGACACAAGCATGAGGGTTCAGGTCATACCGACGGGGCAACCGCGCCCCCGGCCGAAGCGCGCGAAAAGGAAGCCGCCGTGAACCCGGAGTCCGCGGAGAGCAAGGCCGGAGCGGTTCCGGACGGCGTGCCGGACGAGGCCGCTGAACTGGTTCAGGCCAAGGCGGACCTGATAAAGGCAAGGGCCGAGCTGGCGGAACTGAACGACAAGTACCTGCGCAAGCTGGCCGAAGAGGTGAATTTCCGCAAGCGCATGATGCGCGAAAAGGAAGAAGCCCTCAAATACGGCGTTTCAGGCCTCCTGTCGGACATCATTCCCGTGCTGGACGATTTCGACCGGGCCATCGCCAGCGCGGAAATCGCGCGCAGCTACGACAGCCTGCACGACGGCATCGTGCTGATCCGCCGCCAGTTGGGGCAGATGCTGGAAAACCGCTACTACCTTAAGCGGGTGGCGGCCCTGGGCGCGCCCTTCGACCCGAACATCCACGAGGCGGTCGCCGCGGAGCCGGCCGACGTGCCGGAAGCCATGGTCGGCGAGGAGTTCCTTCCCGGCTACATGCTGCAGGATCGCGTGCTCCGCACCGCCAAGGTGCGCGTGAAGATTCCCGCGGCACCCTCGACCCCATCGAACGATTCGAACAATGGCGGGCAGCCCGGAGCGGGCGCCTCCCTCTGAGACGGACCAAGGAGACACAGAATATGGGCAGAATTATCGGAATCGACCTGGGCACGACGAATTCCTGCGTCGCGGTGATGGATGGCGGCGAACCCCTCGTGATCGCCAACTCCGAAGGCCAGCGCACCACTCCCTCAATCGTGGGATTCACCCCGAAGGGAGAGCGCGTGGTCGGCCAGCCGGCCAAGAACCAGATGATCACCAACCCGGAGAACACCGTCTACTCCATCAAGCGCTTCATGGGCCGGCGCTTCGCCGAAGTGCAGAACGAGATCAAGCTGGTGCCCTACCGCGTGACCGACAACGTCAACGACGTGCGCGTGGACATTTCCGGCAAGCCCTACAGCCCGCAGGAAATCTCGGCCTTCGTGCTGCAGAAGATGAAGAAGACCGCCGAGGACTACCTGGGCGAGGAAGTGACCGAGGCGGTCATCACGGTGCCCGCGTACTTCAACGACGCGCAGCGCCAGGCCACCAAGGATGCCGGCAAGATCGCCG
>CAYRXK010000147.1:0-3595 GCA_964428265.1 uncultured Treponemataceae bacterium | reverse complement strand
ATCCCCCACGCCGTAGCACAGCGCCGAAGCGAGGGCCAAAACCACATGCATCACGATGCGGCGAGTATAGCGGCGCCTGCCGGACGGATGCTACCTCGTTGCCGGCATCGCGCAGTCAGATGTCGAAACGCTTCGGGCAGCCGTCGAAACGGCGATGCGGCCAATCGGGAAAACACGGCCGGAAAATGCGCGGAATCAATGAAATCGCCATGTACATCTCTCGTGATATATCTGTATGTTGACGATTTTACACAAACAGATGAAACGTACCAAACTCGGCGTGTTCATCTGAATAGGAGGAATATCGATGAAGCACCCGTTGCGCAGAAGCATCATGGCCCTCGTGCTCGTGGCCGCCCTCGCGGCCCCCGCCCTCGCCCAGACCACGGCCCCCGCCAAGTCGGCATCCGGATCGGGAGGTCGCGACACCTTCCTGTACATCGCCCAGCAGCTGGTCAACACGATCGACCCCGCCAAGGTGAAGGACGAAACCGAGATCATCGCGGCCGTGAACCTGTACGATCCGCTCTTCTATCCTGACATGGACAACAAATCCATGGATCCGGCGCCGCACATCGCGCAGAGCTACAAGGCCAGCGCCGACGGCACCACCTACACCATGAAGATCCGCACCGACGTGCTCTTCCAGAGCGGCAACAAGCTGACCGCCCAGGATGTCGCCTATTCCATGAAGCGCATGGTCGCCATCAACATGGGCAACGCGTGGCTGTGGAGCAACATCCTCGCCTCCGTGGATGCCACCGACGACGCTACCGTCGTATTCAAGCTGAAATCCCCCTATGCGCCCTTCATCTCTTCGCTGACCCAGCTGTACATCGTCGACAGCAAGCTGCTGAAGGCCAACCAGCAGGCCGGCAACTTCGGTGAGAACGGCGACTACGGCCAGGCCTACATCGGCGCGAAAAGCGCGGGATCCGGTCCCTACATCCTCGCCGACTGGAACCGGCAGTCCTACCTCGATTTCACCGCGTTCGACAAATACTGGCAGGGCTGGAAGGCCGGCCAGATCAGGAAGGCCAGGATGCAGACCATCATGGAGGAGGCCACCGTCAAGACCCTTCTGGTCTCCGGCCAGGCCGACATGGTCCACCAGTGGCTGGCGGTTTCCGCCTACGCCGACATGGCCAAGAACGCCCAGGTGAAAGTGGCTGCCGCACCCAGCGCCAAGCTGCAGTACTTCCCGATGAACACCAAGCTTGCCCCCACCGACGACATCAACGTCCGCAAGGCCATCGCCTACGCCTTCGACTATGATTCCTGCCTCGAGGACATCCTCGGCGGCGCCAATCCCGCGGCCGGCGCGGTCCCGACGGTCGTTCCCGGACACTCCGCCGCCATCAAGCCGCTCAAGCGGGATGTCGCCAAGGCCAAGGAATTCCTGGCGAAGTCCAAGTACGCCGGAAAGGAAGTTTCCGTGACCTTCATGTACCTGGCGGACACGGTCGAGCAGCGGCAGTTCAGCCAGCTGGTCGCCGCAAACCTCCAGGAAGTCGGCATCAAGGTGGTTCCCAAGCCCGTAACCTGGGCCCAGGTGACCCAGGCCGCGTCCAAGAGCGACACCACCGCCAACCTCACCGTCATTTCCGACTCGCTGAAGTACCCGCACGTCGACAGCCACACCTACGGCATCTACCACTCCTCCACCGCGGGCAGCTACCGCTCCATGAGCTGGCTCAGCAGCCCCGAAATGGACAAGGTGCTCGAAGACGCGCGCAAGGCGACCGTGCCCGCCGAACAGAAGGCCCTCTACGAGAAATCGCAGCTCATGGCCACCGAAGCATTCCCCGCGGTCTACGTGGCGAACCCCACCCACCGCGTCGCGATGCGGAAAAATGTCGAGGGTTACACCTTCGTCGGCCTCATGGGCTATGACATCAGCTTCTACAGCCTGCAGGTAAAATAAGCGATTCGAAGAAGGCCGCGGCCCCCCGCGGACCCGCGGCCTTCTTCCCCGCGCTGCCGATCCAGGTTCATTGCCGAGAGGAAGAGATGAGGAAAGACCTGACGCTCCGTATCCTTCAGATGATCCCGACCCTGATCGGATTGTCGTTGCTCATTTTCGCCCTGACGCGCATCATCCCGGGTGACTCGGTCAAACTGGCCGCGGGCACGGACGCGACTCCGGAGCAGATCGCTGCGCTGACCGAAAAAATGGGATTGGACCAGCCGATCCACATCCAGTACCTGCGCTACGTCGGAGGCCTTTTCCGGGGCGATTGGGGTTACTCCCTGCGCACCCAGCACAACGTGTTCCAGGACATAAAAGAAAGCTTCGCGGCCACCTTCGAACTGTGCCTGGTCGGCATGTTCCTGGCCGTCCTGCTCGGCGTACCGCTGGGAGTGCTCGCGGCGGTGAAGAACAACAAGCTGACCGACCACATCATCCGCCTGCTTTCGCTCTCCGGCATCGCCATGCCCCGGTTCTGGCTGGCGATACTCCTTCAGTTCCTCTTCAGCTACATCCTGGGGCTCCTGCCCGTCATCGGGCGGGGCACCATCGTGCCGGCGAAAATCACCGGACTGTGGCTGCTGGACAGCCTCCTCACCCTGAATTTCCCGGCCTTTTTCGACAACCTCAAGCACATCCTCATTCCCGCGGTATCGCTGGCGATAGCCTCGGCCGCCCAGATCATGCGCATGACCCGCACGAACATGCTGGAACAGCTGAACAAGGAATACATCGTGGCCGCGAAATCCTACGGCCTTCCCGACAACCTGATCGTCAATTCCTACATGCTGAAGAACGCCTTCATCAGCATCCTCTCGATCATCGGCATGCAGTTCGGCTCGCTGATCGGATTCGCCTTCCTGGTCGAAGCCGTGTTCGGATGGCCCGGCATGGCCTCCTACAGCATCGCGGGCCTCATGTACAAGGACTACAACGCCATCATCGGGGTAACCATGGTGATCGGCATCATTTTCGCCGTCATCAACCTTGTCACGGACATGGTGTACGGCCTGCTGGATCCCCGCATCCGGCTCGGTAAATAGGACGGGGGACGTTTCATGGACACGCAACTCGAAGCGAAATATTCCAGCCGCCGGAAGATGCTCAGGCGGCTGTTCCACAACAAGCTGACGATCGTCGGCCTTGTGATCGTCGTCGTGGTCATCATCGCCGCGGTGTTCGCGCCGGTCATCGCGCCGCATCCGAAGGACGCCAGGGGCGCGGTGCACTTCAAGCAGGTAAACCAGGCGCCCAGCGCCGCCTTCCCCTTCGGTACCGACGAAATCGGCTGCGACATCCTGAGCCGGGTGATCTTCGGCGCCCGGTACTCGCTGCTGATGGGCCTGGTCGTGCTGACGGTGGCGGTGCTCATCGGGGTGCCGCTCGGCCTGATCGCGGGTTATATCGGCGGATGGACCGGCAAGGTCATCATGCGCGTCACCGACGTGTTCCTGGCGGTGCCGTCCATCATCCTGGCCATGGCCGTCTCCGCGATCCTGCAGCCGAACCTGATGAATTCCATGCTGGCGATTTCCTTCGGATGGTGGCCCTGGTTCACCCGCCTGGTGCAGGCGGAAACGCTGAAGGTGAAGAACGAGCAGTTCATCATTTCCTCGGAAGGCATCG
>CAYRXK010000146.1:0-3725 GCA_964428265.1 uncultured Treponemataceae bacterium | reverse complement strand
CGTGCGATGTGCGATCTGAGATAGGCGGCGAATTCGTCCGGATGCGCGCGCGCCCAGTCGGGATCGGACACGCGCGGATCCGCGCCGTTCAGGGGAAGGTAGCGGCGGCCCAACCTTCGGTCCTCGTCGAAATCGCGGATGAAATTCACGTACTGCATCGAGCGGCCTAGCATGCGCGCGCCGTGGAGCGATTCCTCCGGCAGCCCGATGAGCGCCGTCATGTAAAGGCCGATCACCTCGGCGGAACCGTAGATATAGCCGAGCACGGCTTCTTCCGAATCGTAGGCGCGCACCGTCAGGTCGGCCTGCATCGCGTCCAGGAAGGCTTCGGTCCATGCGGGATCGAAGCCCTTTTCCGCGGCCAGCGCGGCGAAGCGGTCAACGATTTCGTCGCCGCTCGGGGTGCCCGATCGGGCCGCGTTCCAGCGCGCGCGGAAGGCCATGAAACCCTCCGCGTCCTGAGGCACGGCGTCGACATAGTCGTCGGCGCTGCGCACGAAGGCGTACAGCGTGGCCAGCGGTTCGCGGAATTCCTCGGGGAATACGCGCGACGCGTTGTAGTAGGTGCGAGAACCGCGCTCGAACACCGCGCGCGCCCGCTCGGCCGCGCCCTCGCGTCCCGGGCTTCCGCGCGCCGGATCGCCCAACGCGCCGCGCGCCGGATCGCTCAACGTTCGTCCTCCGCCACCGCCTTCGCCGCCAGTTCCGCGGCGATGAGCACCATCGGCACGCCGATGCCGGGGTGGGTGTACTGGCCGGCGTAATACAGGCCCTTCAGTTTTTTCGACCTGCGCGCGGGCCTGAACACCGCGGTCTGCGACAGCGTATGCGAAATTCCCAGCGCCGTGCCCTTGAACGCGTGATAGTCGCCCGCGAAATCGCGCTGCGAATAAAGGCGCTTTACCTCGAGCTTGTCGCGGATCGTGGTGCCGATTTTCGATTCCAGGGTGTCCATCGCCTCGTTGAACACGGCCTCGCGCGTTTCGTCGTCGTCGCGCAGACCGGGCGCGGCGGGCACCAGCAGGAAAATGTTTTCCTTGCCCTCGGGCGCCACCGACGGATCCGTCTTGGACACCACGCTGGCGTACAGGCAGGGATCGTCCGGCCAGGCGGGATTCTTGAATATCTTGTCGAAATGCCTGTCCCAATCGGTGGAGAAATAAAGGTTGTGGTGCTCCAGGCCGGGAATCTTTTCCTTCGTGCCCATGTAGGCCACCAGCATGGACGGCGCAACGGTGGCGCGGTCCCAGTAGGACTGGCCGTAGGAACGCTCGCCATCGCCCAGCAGCGAAAGCTCCGTGTGCGCGTAGTCGGCATTGGAAATTACCACGTCGGCGCGGATTTCTCCCGCGCCGGTGCGCACGCCGACGGCGCGGCCGCCGGAGGTCATGATGGATTTCACCTCGGTACCGTAGATGATCTTCGCGCCGCGATCCTCGGCCAGGCGCGCCAGGCCCTCGGCGATGGAAATCATGCCGCCCTTGGGAAAATATACGCCGAGGTCGAGGTCGACATGCGAGAGCAGCGAATACAGGGCCGGCGCGTTCGAGGGGCTGGAACCGAGGAACACCATTTCGTACAGCAGGATCTGCCGCGCGCGCACGTCGTCGAACTGCCTGCGCACGAATTTGTCCAGGCTGGTGAACACGTCCAGTTTCAGGCCTTCAACCACGAGCTTCTTGTTGAAGAAGTCGAACACCGTACGGTAATCGCGGTACAGGAATTCGTCCAGCGCGGTGCGGTACTTGTATTTCGCGGCAGCGAGGTAGTCGGCAAGCTTCCGCGCGCCGCCCGGTTCCAGCGTCTCGAAGGTTTTTTTGGTGGCTTCGAGATCGTCGGTGATCTTCACCCTGGATCCGTCGCCGAAAAACACCTGGTAGTACGTGGGCAGGCGGATGAGGTCCCAGTAGTCGGAACGCTTCGCGCCGAGCTTTTCGAAAAAGGAATCGAACACTTCGGGCATGAGGTACCAGGAGGGGCCCATGTCGAACAGGAAGCCGTCCTTGCGCCACGCGCGCCCGCGGCCGCCGGGGCCTTCGTTCTTTTCCACCACGGTGACATTGCGGCCCTGCGAGGCCAGGATGGCCGCGGTTGCCAGACCGCCGTAGCCGGCGCCCACGATGACGATATCCTTACGCATGCTTGATGCTCCTCTTTTCGGCGTCGGTCAGTTTTTCAGGCAGCAGGAAGGCGAAATGCGAGCCCCCGTTCTTCGTCGGCACCATGTGGTGGACGCGGTGCGAGGCCACCAGGGCCTGCAGGTAGCGCCCGCGCACCGGCAGCTTCAGCCAGCGCGCGCGCTTGTGGAACATGATTTCGTGGAAGAGCACGTACCCCGCGCCGTACAGCGCGACTCCGAGCCCCGCGGCGACAGGCCAGGCATTGCCGGCGGCCGCCCCGCCGATGATGAGGCCCGCGGAAATGGACGCGAACACCAGGAAATACGCGTCGTTCTTCTGAAGCCCGCGCCTGAGCGGCTTGTGGTGGTCGGCGTGCAGGAACCAGCCGGGCCCGTGCATCACGTATTTGTGCAGCCACCAGGCGACGAATTCCATGAACGCGGCCGCGCCCAGGAACACCGCGAACAGCGAGATGACCCGCAGGAAACCGGACAAGGTGAACCTCCCATGGTGAACAGCGTTTGAAATTGTGTTGGTTCCGTGCATCATATACGCGCGGCGCGATATTGTAAACGAAGAGCCGCGCTAAAAACCCCCGGGGAGCGGTAGCCGTGAACCTGTACACCATCCTGAACCTGCTCATCATCGTGCCGGCGCTGGCGCTTTCCTTCGACCGCAGGGTGGCGTTCCGCAGATCCTGGGCATGCGCCGGCGCCGCGATTCTGGCGGTCGGCACCGTCTTCGTCCTCTGGGACATCGCCGTCACCAAGGTCGGTCACTGGGATTTTTCACCCGAATACGCGGGCTCCGGCCGAATCTTCGGACTGCCGGCGGGCGAAATCATCTTTTTCATCTCCGTGCCCTTCGCCTGCATTTTCATACTCGAAGTGGCGCGCGCCTATTTCCGCGAACGGATCGTCGCGGTCAGGCCCCTGCCCTTCGCCCTTTCCGCCGGAGCGAGCCTGGTTGCCGCGGTCGCGCTGAAGGATCACGGCTACACCTTCATCGTCCTGGGAAGCCTGGCGCTCACCCTCGCCCTGATCGCGGGCCCCGCGCGCAGGCTTTTCTCGCGATCATCGACCTGGCAGGCCCTGGCATTGAGCTACATCCCCTTCATGATCTTCAATGGAATTTTCACGGCCCTGCCCATCGTGACCTATCACCCGGAAATGATCCTGGGCCCGAGGATCATCAGCATCCCGGTAGAGGACTTCGCCTACAGTTTTTCGCTCATTTCGCTCTCGTACATGGCCTTCGACGCATGCAAAGTCTGGCGCGCCCGAGGGCGGAGCGTATAATGGCCGCATGAAAACAGCAGCCCGCCGCTCGATCGCCTGCATGCTGATCCTGGCGGCCTCCGTCGTTTCCGCCGCTCCCAGGGTGGCCGTCGTGCTCTCAGGCGGCTCGGCCTTCGGCATCGCGCATGTCGGCGTCCTGAAAGTCCTGGAGGAAGAAGGCGTCCCCATCGACATGGTTCTGGGCACCAGCATGGGTTCCATCGTTTCGGGCCTCTACGCCGCCGGCTACAGTCCCGCGGAAATGGAGTCCATCGTCGCATCCCAGGACTGGAACGCCGTGTTCATGGATCGCCGCGATTCGCCCGGC
>CAYRXK010000145.1:0-3733 GCA_964428265.1 uncultured Treponemataceae bacterium | reverse complement strand
CCTTGGTGGCCGCGGCCTCCCACAATTCCGCCATCAGGAGCGGATTGTACGAGAGCTGGCATTCCCGCAGGGAAATATACCGGGCTATGTCGTCGGGATGCACGATCGCCTCGGACTTGAACAGGAGCGAAGGACAGGCAAGCCGGGCGACGGCCTGGAAAGCCCGGATGATGGTGTGCGCCTCGGGAAGGTTTTCGCATGACGTGCCCTTGCGCTTCCACACGAAGGCTACGGCATCCAGCCTGAGGATGGAAATGCCGCGGTTGGCGAGCGAGGTCATCTCGCGGGCCATGGCGGCGAACACGTCGGGGTTCGCATACCGCAAATCCCATTGGTACGAATGGAAGGTGGTCCACACCCAGCGGCCGAGTTCGGGGTTCCATGTGAAACTGCCTCGCCGGGCTTCAGGGAAAATATCCCGCAGGGTTCGCCCGTATTCGTCGGGCCCGGTCCGGTCGGGGAAGGTCAGGTAGCGTTCGCGCATGCGCTCGTCGCCCGATTTGGCCGCGAGCGCCCAAGCGTGCTCGTCCGAGGTGTGGTTGAAGATGAAGTCCGCGACGAGGGAAATGCCGGCGCGGTCGAGTTTTACGGCCAGGTCCTCGAGGTCGGCCATGGTGCCGAGCCCGGGATCGGTATCGCGGTAGCTCGAGACGGCGTAACCGCCGTCGTTTTCCTTTTCGGGGCATTTGAAGAAGGGCATGAGGTGCAGGTACGTGACGCCGAGTTCCCTGAGGTAGGGGATGCGTTCCGCGATGCCGCGGAAACTGCCGGCCCAGCGGTCGACATAGCAGACCGCGCCTATCTGGGTGTTGGAAGCGAACCATCCGGATTCCGGGGGAAACCGTCGGTCGCGCTCCTTCAGGCGAGCGGGGCGGGCCCGGAAAGCCTCCCATGCATCCGTGACGATTTCCTCCAGACGGTAGGCGAAATCGGGCCTGGTTCCGTACAGCTGATGCAGGAGGGAGGCGAGGTTGTCGAATTCGGCGTCCAGCCTGGCCTCGAATTCGGCATGGATGGCGCCGCGGGAGCGGCCCGCGGGGGCGAAGCGCGCGCGGATGCGGTTCAGGCACTCGATCCTGAAATTCCGGAAGGATTCGGCGTACTGCTGTTCCATGGCGGTTCCTCGATATCCGACATGATATACTCGGGAAGAGGCACAAATGAAGGATGCGCTGGCAAGGCTGAGGGAAGCGTGGGGACGGCTGTACCCCTGCGACGGCGATGAGCCCGACGCGCGGACGTCGGCCGGGATGCTGTCGGCGCTCGAAGCCGACATAGCGGCGGCGCGCGAAGCCTTCGGGCCGCGGAAAGGCTCCGTGCCGATGGCTCCGGATCTGGTGTACGCGCTGTATCCCGATTCGTTCGACGGCGGGCTCGCAGGCGCGGCGCGGCGCGTGCCTGAGTTGCGTGCCGCGGGCGTGAGGACATTGTGGGTGCTTCCTCCTCTCGATTCACCCGGACGCGACCAGGGTTTCGATATCCGGGACCATTACCATATCGCGGAGGAATACGGGGGAGATGCGGCGTTCGACCGGCTGGTGGAAGCCGCGCGCGGATCGGGCATGCGCGTGATATTCGACATCGCGATCAACCACACGTCGGACGAGCATCCGTGGTTTGCCGCGTCGGCCGCGGGCGATCCGGAATATCGCGATTTCTACCACTGGGCCGATGACGATTCCGGCTACGCGCAGGCAGCCCTCATTTTCCCGGATATGGTGACCTCGAACTGGACACGGCATGCGCTCGCGGGGAAATGGTATTTCCACAGGTTCTACCCGTTCCAGCCCGACCTGAATTACGCGAACCCGCGCGTGGCGCGTGAAATGGCGCGCGTGCTTCTGTACTGGAAGGCGAGGGGCGCGGACGGCTTCCGCATGGATGCCGCGCCGCACATTTGGAAGCGCGAGGGAACGAATTGCGACAACCAGCCGGAAGCCCACCTGGTGCTGCGCATTTTCCGCGCCGCGCTGGACGCGGTGGAACCGGGGACCTTGCTGGTGGCGGAATCCGCGGTGCCGCCCGAGGATCTGCTGCCCTATTTCGGCGACGGACAGGAGTGCGGCGCCGCCTACCATTTTCCGCTGATGCCTCGATTCTGGCAGGCGCTCGCGGAAGGCGATCCGGGCCGCCTGGCGCGCACGTCCTTTCCGCCCCTGCCGGAGGGGTGCGCGTGGTTCACGTTCCTGCGCTGCCACGATGAAGTGACGCTGGATTTGCTACCGGCGCCGGAACGCGAGGCGCTGGCGAAGCGGTACCTTCGCGATCCGCGGCTGAGCTTCAGGAACGGCCGCGCATTTTCCGGCAGGTTGTTCGATCTGCTGGACCGGGATCCGGAACGGACTCTCGCGGCGTTTTCGCTCCTGCTGTCGATGCCGGGAACCCCCGTCCTCTATTACGGCGACGAGATCGCCATGACGAACAACGAGGAATTCTGGCGATCGCGCACGGAACGGACCGGTTTCCGCGATTCGCGGTTTTTCCATCGCGGACCGTTCGACGCGGCGCGCGAAGCGGAGGCGATCGCGGATCCCGGATCGGCGCCGGGCAGGGTACGCGCGGGCCTGTTCGAAATGCTGGCGCTGCGTTCGCGCGCCGGCGCGCTGGCTGACGCCGAGCCCGTCCTGGCGGCCGAGGGAAGCGCGCTCAAGTCGGTCAGGAGTTCCGGAGGCCGGACGCTGGAGATCGTGACCAACTGCGCCGGTACGCCGGTGCGGGCTTTCGGCATCGCGCTGCCGCCCTGGGGGCGGCGCTGGACCGTGCGTTAGGCGATCTGTTTCTACAGGACTTTCGTCGTCAGGCTGGTTTCCGCGGGCAGGGCTTCGCGCAAGCCTTCCTCGCGGCCAAGCGCGGCGCGCACGGCGCCGTTTTCCGACGCGGCGATCGAATCGCCCAACGCGGAAAAGTCCCGCGCCGAAGCGCCGAGGATGCCGTCGCGCACGCGCTGGCGGATTTCGGGCGTGTAGCCGGTGAGCGCCTGGATGAGCGCGGTGAATCCCTTCGCGTCCGGCAGGAGGTAGGCGTCCATGTCGCCTATCGCTCCGATGATGGATTTCCGCAGTTCGTCCGGATGCAGTTCGATGGTGCCGAGGAATTCCGCGGCGCGGTCGAATACGGCGAAGGTCGGCGCCACGTTGGGGTCGCGGTACGAAACGAACATGAACACGCCGGAATTTATGTCGAACGAGGAGAATCCGCCGTAGGCTCCGCCCTGCACACGCACCTTTTCCCAGAGATAGGTCGTGTCCAGGTATTTTCCCGCGACCATCCATGCGCCCGAGCGCTCCGGCAGGTCGCCGGGATCGCGCCGCAGGCGCAGCGCCTTTCCGACGAAATTCACCTGCGACGGCGCGACCAGGGCTTCGCGGGCCGCAGCCGAATCGATGGCGGCGCGCGCGGACAGGGGCCAGGGTTCGCCGGATTCCGGATGCGATTCGGTTTCGGATCGCGCCCGGTTCAGCGCCGACGAGAGGCGCGCGACGAATGATTCGAGCGTGCCGCGCGCGGCGCCGAACGATGCCGCGTCCGCGGTGACGTTGAAGACGAGCGTGGAGGGATCGAGCAGGGCCGCGTGCGCGGCGCGCAGGTCGGCGAGCACGGAGGGCCAGTCGCTGTCCACGCGTTCGGCCAGGGAACGCAGGAAGCGCAGGCGTTCGTAGCCGCCGATGCGTTCGGCCGCCCAGTCGGATTCGGTGAGCCGGGAGCGCATGCGCAGTCCGACCAGGCGGTGGCC
>CAYRXK010000144.1:0-3807 GCA_964428265.1 uncultured Treponemataceae bacterium | reverse complement strand
TGAACGTCATCTTCTCGCTGGTGTCCGGCTCGGGCCCGGCGGACGCCGCGGCCATTTCCCCGATCCTGCTGCCGAAAATGAAGGAAAAGGGCTACGACGAGGATTTTTCGGCCGCCCTCAACGCGGCCGCCGCCGTCCTCGGGCCGATCATCCCGCCCGGCATTCCCATGGTGTTCCTCGCGCTGATCACCAACCTCTCCATCGGCAGGCTCTTCCTCGGCGCCATGATACCCGGCCTGATCATGGCCGGCGTGCTGCACCTGCTCGTCATCTTCGGCATACGCAAGATGAACCTGCTGCCCGCCGACGAATACCGCATGACCTGGAAAGGCTTCTGGGCGGTGCTGAAGGAATCCTTCCTTTCGCTGATGGCGCCGGTCATCATCATCGTCGGCGTGTTCACCGGCATCGCGACCATCACCGAAATCGCGATCCTGGCCACCGCCTACGTGCTGGTCATCGGCGTGTTCGTCTACCGCACCATCAACTTCAAGAACATGCTCGCGGTATTCATGAAAACCGCGCAGTTCTCGGCCACCATAATGGCGCTCTTCGCCGTGGCGGGAATATTCTCGTACCTGATCGCGGTCGAGGGCCTGGGAAAGGCCCTGGAGCAGCTGATACTCGGCGCCAAACTGTCGCCGACCATGTTCCTGTTCTTCGTGAACATATTCTTCCTGTTCCTCGGAATGATCATGGACGCCGTGCCCGCCATGCTGATTTTCTGCCCGATGCTGCTTCCCATCGCGACCAACCTCGGGCTGGACCCCACGCATTTCGGCATCGTCGTGATCAGCAACCTCATGATCGGGCTCCTGACCCCGCCCGTCGGCGGCCTTTTGTTCATCGAATCGAAGCTCGCCGGCATCTCGTTCGAGCGCATGGCGAAGGCCTCGCTGCCCTTCGTGGGCGCGCTGCTGGTGTCGCTCGTGATAATTACCTACGTGCCCTGGGTGGTGACCTGGCTGCCCAATCTCGTGTTCGGCGTGCCGAGGTGACAGGATGAAGAAGTTATTCGACAAGATCGCCCAACTTCAGTTGCTCGCCTCGAGCGCGCTGTTCTTCATCATTTTCGTCGTGAACATGATGGAAATCACCGGACGCTCGGCCTTCAACCATTCGTTCCTCTGGGTTTCGGACATCAGCGTCATCTGCGTCGTCTGGATGATCTGCCTGGCCATGGCGGCCTGCATCCATTACCGCGAACACCTGTTCATGGATTTCCTCGTGCGCATGCTGCCGTTCGGTCCGCGCAAGGCGGTGAACGCCGTGATTTCAATCACCGCGTTCGCGTTCTTCGCGATGCTCCTCGTCACGGGAATACGGACCGCGGCGACCAAGACCGCGCTGATTTTCCCGTCGATCCAGTGGTCCATGCTGTGGTCCTTCTCCGCGCTGCCGGTGTTCGCGTTTTTCTCCGCGCTCTTCATGATCCCGCGCATCGTCGAGATCATGAAGGGAAAGGATCCGCACGAAGGCGTCGAGCAGGAATCCATTTTCTAGGTGGAGGCCGGCATGCGGACGCTCGTTCACCGTTCCGGCGCGACCACGGTGCGATACGCGGAATACGACTACATACCCCTGCTCGACGCGGAGCACGGCTGCACTGCCGGTTGCCGGACCGGCCTGCTCATGTACACGCAGGAGGAATTCCGGCAGGGCGGCGTGCACGACGACCAGGAAGGGTTCTACGTGCTGGAAGGAACCGGCGCCGCCAGGGTCGGCGACCAGGAATTCCCGCTTTCTCCCGGCGCCTGCTTCATCGTGCCGCCGGGACAATGGCATTCGATCAGGAAGGACGCATCCTGCGACCGCATCACACTATTTTTTTTCCATGCCGCGGCGCATTGACCGCGCGCGAAGGAGCCTGAGGACATGAGCAAGGAAATCGACCAGTACCGGAACCTGATCTCGTCGCTGCTCGCGGAAATATCCGCCGAGGAAGAAACGGTGAAAAAGGCCGCGGCCGTCGTCGGCGATTCCATCATGAAGGGCAACGTCATCCACGTGATCGGCCCGGGCGGGCATTCCAACATGGGCGTCGAGGAAATGTTCTCGCGCGCGGGCGGCTTCGCCTGCGTCAACGCCATCCTCGACCCGGGAACCAACCTCAGCCACGGCGGATTCAGGTCCATGCAGGTCGAGCGCGTGCCCGGCTACGCGAACGCGGTCCTGCGCTCCTACGGCGTCGGAAAGACCCCCGGCGAAGTCCTCATCATCATCAACGCATACGGCATCAACGCGATGACCATCGACTGCGCGCTGTACGCCAAAAACCACGGGGTTACCAGCATCGCCATCACCTCGACCTCGTTCGCGGAAAAGATCGCCAGGGACCACCCCTCGCGCCACCCCACGGGCGCCAACCTGTACCAGTCGGTGGACATTTTCATAAACAACCACCTGCCCTACGGCGACGCCATAATAGGCGTGGACGGCTGCGAACAGAACGTAGGCCCCACCTCCACTTTCTGCAACTGCTTCGCCGCCGATTTCCTGGTGATGGAAACCGCGAAATACCTGGTTTCGAAGGGCTACACGCCCCCGATCTGGCGCAGTGGCAACCTTCCCGGCGGCGACGAATACAACAAGGGCATGCTGGAAAAATATTCCGGCAAGGCGGTGCTTCTGTTCTGACGGCGGCATTCCGCGCGATGATGACGTCATGAAACCCGACGATTCCCTGCCCGTCAGTCCGCTGGAAATTCCCGGCACCGCAGGGCTCGTCGGCATGTACGGAATCCTCGGACGGGATCCCGAAACCGACCTGAAGGCGATCCGGAATTGGGGCGCCGAACTGCTGCTGAGCCTGGTCGATGACTCCGAGTACCGCGGAGCGGGGATCGCCGACATCGAATCCCTTATACCCTCAGGGATGGCGCTCGTGCGGCTCCCGATTCCCGACATGGGCGTACCCGGCGACGACTGGGAACGCGGCTGGGCCCGGACCGGACCGCGCCTGCGCGATATCCTGCGGCGCGGCGGCCGTGTCTGCATCCATTGCATGGGCGGACGGGGGCGCACGGGGCTGGTCGCCGCGCGGATTCTGATCGAATTCGGCATGCATCCCGACCGGGCTATCGCCGCCGTGCGCCGCGCGCGTCCCGGCGCCATAGAAACGCAGGAACAGGAACGCTACCTCCGATCGCTGGAAAACCAAAAATGGCATCTTGACACCTAATTTTTATATGCTATAAGTGATGAAACTTAGTTTTCAAAACTTCAGCATGGGGAACAGGAATGTCGACGGTGCTTGCCAGAATCAAGGAAAACCTCTCCCGCCTGCACCCCAGCTTCAGGAACATCGGCTCCCATATTCTGGACCACCACAACAATGTCGCCTTCAGCCCGATCCTGACCCTGGCGCGGGAGCTGGACGTGAGCACGGCCACGCTCGTACGGTTCGCGAAACAGCTCGGCTACTCGGGATACCAGGAATTCAGGAAAGCCCTGCAGGAAGAACTGCGGCACCAGCTGCAGCCGCGCGACAAGGTCAACCTGACCGGCTTGGGCGGGCTGCCCGAAAAACAGCGGATACATAAGCTCATCCAGAATGAGCACAACAACCTCCGCTACACGCTGCAGGGGTTGGACCCGGCGGACCTGGAATCGATCGTGGAGACGCTGAAGACCTGCAGGAGCATTTATGTCGCGGGATTCGGCATCACCCGGCATCTCGCGCAGGTCCTGCACACATCGCTCCTCGCCGACCAGGGCAAGGATGCCTTCCTGATCTCCGGATCGATCTCGGACTACTACCCCCAACTCAAGAATTTCACCGCCGATGACGTGATGTTCATCCTGACG
>CAYRXK010000143.1:1866-3830 GCA_964428265.1 uncultured Treponemataceae bacterium | reverse complement strand
CCCCATGAAAAAAGGCCCGGCGCGGGCCGGGCCTTGAAGGAATCATGCCACAAACGAATCCTTACTTCCAGAACTTCATGTCCAGCTCTTTTTCGGTCTTGGCGACGATGGCGGAACCCGCGATATCGCCGGTGACGTTCAGGCTGGTGCGGCCCATGTCCAGCAGTGCGTCGATGCCCAGGATCATGGCGTAGGCGGCCGCGACCGCCGAACCTGCCTCGACCTTCAGGCCGATCGATTCCAGCACCATGAGCAGCATGATCGCGCCGGCGCCGGGTACGCCCGCCGTGCCGATCGAGGCTAGGGTGGCCGTGATGACGACGGTGAGCTGCTGGTTGAAGGTGAGCGGATTGCCGGTGGCGTAGCCGATGAACATGGCGCAGACGCCGAGGTAGATGGCCGTGCCGTCCATGTTGATGGTGGCGCCCAGGGGCAGGGTGAAGGAGGAAATGTTGCGCGGAATGCCGAGCTTTTCCTCGGACACGCGCATGGTGACCGGCAGGGTGCCGCTGGAGGAGCGGGTGACGAAGGCGGTGATCATCGCTTCATTGGCGCCCTTCAGGAACTTGATGAAACCGAGCTGGAAGATGGCCATGAACCCGCCATAGACACCCACCAGGTGCACCAGGAGGCCCAGATACACCGTCAGCGTGACGACGAGGAGCGGACCGATCGCCTTCGGCCCCTGCTGGGCGAAGACGATGGAAATGAGGACGAACACGCCGATCGGCGCGTACTGCATGATGCCGTGCACGACCTTGTACATGGTCTCGGCGGCGGCGTTGCAGACGTCGAACAAAGTGCCCGCGGCCTTGGCGAGCGCGGCATTGGTGGAATCCTTCACATAGGAGACGGCGATGCCGAACAGCACGGCGAAGAAGATGATCGGAAGCACGTCACCCTTGGCAAGGGATTCCACGGGGTTGGTGGGAACGATGTTCAGGAAGATGTCGGCGATCTTGGGCGCCGCCGCCGCCTTGCCGGCCACGTTGGGGGTGCCGACGATGTTGAATCCGGCGCCGGGCTGGAAGATGTTGGCGAACACCAGGCCGATCACCACCGCCAGGGCGCTGGTAAAGAGGTAGTAGACCATGATCTTCACGCCCATGCGGCCGAGCCGCGACGGGGCGATGCTGGCCGCGCCGGCGATCAGCGAGAAGAAAATGACCGGCACCACGATCATCTTCAGGAGCCGCACGAAGAGGTCGCCGAAGAACTTGATGTTGTCGACGTAGGGCTTCACCGAATCGGGAGAGAATCCGAGAATGATGCCCGCGACCGCGCCGAGCACCAGTCCGATCAGTATCCGGGCAAGGAGATTGGAGCCGAAGTACCAGCCCAGTATTCCCTTCTTGCCGCCTTTCTTGTCCGCCATGCTCTGCCTCCACTAGCAGGATTGTCCCGGCAACCGATAGCCGGGAGGGGATATTCAAGCGAGTGTAGGCCTGTTTTCCGGAACGCGAAATGCACCAAAAGGCGTACGCCGGGCGCTGGATCAGCCGCTGCGCCGCCTACTACACCAGCCGCTCGTCCAGCGCCTTGCGCACGATCTCGGCCTTGGACGACACGTTCAGCTTCTGGTAGATATGCAGCATGTGTTTCTTGGCGGTGGATCCCGCGATATGGTGCTTTTCCGCCAGGTCGCGGTAGGTCAGGCCGCCCACGATGTCCTTCAGGACTTCCTGTTCGCGCGGGGTCAGGCCGTAGTCCACGGTCCGGCGCGCCCCCGCCTCGCGCCTGAGCTCATCCAGGATGCGGCGCGCCACGGTGGGGCTGATGGGCGACCCCTCGTCGCGGGCCGAGAGGATCTGCTCCAGCAGGACCTCGGGTTTGGTATTCTTGAGGATATAGCCCCGGGCGCCGGCCTTGATGGAATCCAGGATTTTTTCCTCGTCCTCGAAAATGGTCAGGATGAGCACCGTGATCCCGGGCCGCAGATCCACCAGGCGCCGCGTGGCCTCGAT
>CAYRXK010000143.1:0-1766 GCA_964428265.1 uncultured Treponemataceae bacterium | reverse complement strand
GGGGCCGAATCCAGCACGACCGTACCGCCGAGCGCACCGACCCTGAACCGCACGTTTTCTATCCCCGAACTGTCGGACCGCAGCGCGGCCGGATCGAAACCCCTTCCGTCGTCGCGCCATTCGATGCTGATGCCGCCGGTGCCGTCCGTGTCTCCGGTTCCGGCCATGTCGCCGGAAACGGCCAGCCGCGCCCGCGAGGCGCCCGAGTGCTTCAGGGTATTGCTCGCCAGCTCGTCCAGGATCTTCACCAGTTCCGCCCGCGCCTCGGGGCTCAGGCGATCGAGCGACTCCGTGTCCGGGATCGAGCACTCGTAGGCGATGCCTCCCGCGGCCAGCCTGCGCCCGACGCCTTCTCGGGCGAACAGCGCCAGGTCGCGCATGCTGTCGTCGGCGACCTTCATGCCCAGGATGAGTTCCTTCAGGCTCTGCACCGCCGCCAGGCAATTGGATTCGATCGCATCGTGCATCTCCGCCAGCTTGGCGGGCATGGCCGCGCCGGCCGACCTGGCCAGCTCCCTGGCCACCCCGTTGGAAAAGAAAATGTTGGTGAGCTTGGCGCCGATCGTATCGTGCACATCGCGGTAGATGCGCCGCCGCTCCTCCAGCAGCCCGAGGCGCGTGTTTTCCAGCTGCAGGGCCGCCAGTTCGCCGGTCCGGGTACGCACCTTTTCCTCAAGATGGGTCGAATAATCCTCGACCGTATCCAGGAGGGTATTCAGCTCCGCGGCCATGATCCCGAACTCGTCGCCGGTGCGCAGGTCGGCCCGCGCCCCCTTCTTGCCCGCCTTCACCCCATTGATCACCGACACGATGTGCGACAACGGTTGGATGATCAGCGTGGCGGAAAGCCCCGTCAGCACCAGGGTCAGCATGATCATCAGGATGATTTCCATCAGACTGATCGTCCTCAGGACCATCCAGGTGGATCGCATGATCAGGTCGAGGGGCATGGCCACCACGATGATCCAGTCGTGCTCGCTGGTTTTCTTGTGCACGAACCGCATCGCCCGGCCATCCATCTCCGACTCGAATGACCCCGCGTCCAGGCTGAGCACCTTTTCGCCGCCGGGCACCGAAAAGCGTTCCAGCGCCCGCGACGCCCCGCGCGGCCGGCCGAACTGGCTGGCCACGATGTCGCCCGCGGGCGTCAGCAGGAAGGCCTTGCCGCCTTTCGGGATATCCAGATCTTCCAGCACGGCGCGCATGTCGTCCAGAAGGATGTCCAGGCCGAGCACGCCCACGAAAGCTCCGTCGCCGTTGCGCACGGGCAGGACCAGCGTGATGCCCAGCTCCTGGACGCTGGCGAAGGTATAGGGCGAGGATGCGGCAAAGCCGTCCGCGCGCAGCGCCTCGCGGTACCAGGGTCTTGTGCGCGGATCGTAGCCGGGCGGAAACACGGGCTCGTTGTTCACGAACCCGCGGCCCTGCCCCCACTCGTACATGCGGCCGTCGGCCGTGCCCAGGTAGATGGCGCGCAGGTACCTTTTCCTGGCCGCCACGGTGGCCAGGAAAAGGTCGCGCATGCCTTCCGGATCGG
Source organism: uncultured Treponemataceae bacterium (assembly GCA_964428265.1). Taxonomy (GTDB): domain Bacteria; phylum Spirochaetota; class Spirochaetia; order Treponematales; family Rectinemataceae; genus CAYRXK01. Next base: position 229 of record CAYRXK010000143.1, on the reverse strand, counting down.
CCCGACGCACCGCCGACGTGCCCGCCAGCCCCTCTGCCAGCTGGCGCATTTCTTCGGTGAAGGCCATCAGTCGCTTGTCGGTCTGGTCCAGGATCAGGACGGCCTGCTCGTTCGCGCTCTCCAGGGCGTGCGCGCCCAGGATGCTGCGGCTGTTCAGGAACGCGGCCAGGAGGAAAATGAGGACGGCGAGCGAAACGAGCAGTATGAATTTCTGGCTCAGCCCGAGCCG
>CAYRXK010000142.1:0-3848 GCA_964428265.1 uncultured Treponemataceae bacterium | reverse complement strand
ACCGGCTGGGCCGATGCCATGCCGAGAACCGCGACGAACAGAGCGAATGCAGCAACCAAGCGTTTCATTGGACCTTCCTTGAGAGAATCGTGCATTATTTACCTATACTCCCCCACCTACGATACGATGTCAATGTTCAGCGCGCTTTTTATCCGACCGCTTCGGTGGCATACTGTGAATGCATCATGAACGATCTGCGCAGGCTGCTCCGGTTCGCAAAACCCTATTGGCGCGAATCCCTCTTTTCCCTGGCGATGCTCGTCGCGATGGTCGTCACGGACCTTTCCATCCCGCGGCTCGTGCAGCGGATCATCGACGAGGGTGTGGTCGCGAACAACATGAACGTCGTGCTGGGCACTTCGGCGATCATGCTGGGCATTTCCGCGACGGGCATGATCGCGGCGGTGCTCAACAGTAACGCCTCGATCCGCGTCGGAGAAGGCGTGGCGCGCGACCTGCGCGAAGCGGTGTTCGTGAAGCTGCTCGGATTTTCGCACGCGCGCATGGACCGCTTTTCCACCGGCGGGCTCATGGTGCGCCTGGCGAGCGACACGGCTGCGGTGCAGCGCGTGATCCAGGTCTCCCTGAGGATCGGCACGCGCGCGCCGCTGTCCATGCTGGGAGCGATCGCGCTGATGTTCGCCACCAGTCCCGGCCTGGCCTGGGCGATGGTGCCGGTGCTCGCGGTCGCGGGAATCCTGATCGCCGCGTTCAGCGCGAAAATGGAGCCGCGGTTCCGCCTCGTGCAGGAAAAGCTCGATCGGCTGAATACCGTGCTGCAGGAGAACATCGCCGGCGTGCGCCCGGTGAAGGCCTTCGTGCGCGCCGACCGCGAAACGGCTCGGTTCGGGTCCGCCAATTCCGACCTGATGCGCCACACGATCGGGGTGATGGATTACATGGCGTCGATGTCGCCCGCGCTGACCCTGCTGATCAATTTGGGCGTGGTGCTGGTCGTGAGGATAGGCGGGGCGCAGGCGATCGGCGGCGGCATATCGGTGGGACGCCTGGTGGCATTCGCGAATTACCTCATCGCGACGATGCATCCACTGATCATGATGACACAGCTGGCGAATACCTGGGCGAACGGCATCGCCTCGGCGGCGCGCGTGAACGAAGTCCTCGAAATGAAGACGGACATCGCGGAGCCGGCATCGCCGCGCGCGCTGCCCGTCGGCGAGGCGGGAATCGGCGCGGCGGGCGGTTCGGTGCGCATGATCGACGTGACATTCCGGTATGCCGGCGATTCGGCGCTCGCTGCCCTGGATCGGGTCGTCATGAACGCGGAGCCCGGACAGGTCATCGCCATCCTGGGCGCGACGGGTTCCGGGAAAAGCAGCCTGGTGAACCTGATTCCCCGTTTTTACGACGCGGGATCCGGATCGGTCCGGGTGGACGGGATCGACGTGCGCGACCTGCGCATGGACGACCTGCTCGGCCGCATCGCGGTGGTGCCGCAGGAAAGCATCCTCTTCACCGGCACGGTGCGCGACAACATCCGCTACGGCAGGCCCTGCGCCGATGAGGCGGAGGTCGAGGCCGCCGCGCGCGCCGCCTGCGCGCATGACTTCATCCTGCGCCTTCCCGGCGGCTACGATACCCTGGTCGGCGAGCGCGGCGTGAATCTATCCGGGGGACAGAAACAGCGCATCGCCATCGCGCGAGCCCTGCTGGCAAAGCCTGCCATCCTCATCCTGGACGACAGCACGAGCGCCGTCGACGTGGAAACCGAAACCATGATCCACGAAGGCATCGCGCGCCACGCGAAAGGCTGCACCTGCATCATGGTGGCCCAGCGCATCAGCACCGTGCTGAACGCCGACCGCATCCTGGTCCTGGACGAAGGCCGCGTCGCGGCGGAGGGCAGCCATGCCGAACTGCTCGCCGCGAGTCCGCTGTACCGCGAGATTTACGACTCACAGCTCGGGGGAGGCCTCCGTGCGTGAGATGACGCGATGGACGGCCCCGGTGGATGTCAGGGCGAGCATGCAGCGCCGCGGCGGCAGGCCCGGCAAGATCGAGAAGGCGCGCGATCCCCGGCGCGCGCTGTCGCGCCTGGCGGGATATCTTCTGCCGTACAGGCGCGCGCTGTCGCTGGTCGTGGGCACCATCGTCGCGTCGTCCGCCGCGGGACTCGCGGGGCCGTACCTCTTCGGCCGGGCAATCGATACCTTCATTGCCGGCAAGGATGCCGCGGGCCTGGCGCGCGTTTCCGCGCTCATGATCGCGGCCTACGCGGCGAGCAACCTCCTCATGGCGATCGCCAACCGCACGATGGCGCGCGTGTCGCAGCAGGCGCTCGGAGGGCTGAGGGGCGAACTATTCGCGCACCTGCAGTCGTTGCCGGTTTCGTTCTTCGACACCCACCCCGCGGGCAACCTCATGAGCCGCCTCACGAACGACATCGACGCGATAAACCAGGCGGTATCGCAGAACGTGACCGCGCTGGTCGCGAGCGCGCTCGCGATGGGCGGCACGCTGGCCGCGATGTTCGCGCTGAACCATTGGCTGGCGCTGGCGAGCCTCGTGGTGGTGCCGATCATGCTCGGATTCACGCGGTTCATCGCGGTGTTCACGCGCCGCCATTTCCGGAAACTTCAGAAGGACCTGGGCGAGCTGAACGCCGTCGCCGAGGAGGCGATAGCCGGCCAGAAGGTGATCAAGGCGTTCCGCCGCGGCGACACCGTCCTGGAGGCGTTCCGCGCGCGCAACCGCGCGGTGTACGCTTCGGCGGTACGGGCGAATTCGTTCTCGATGCTGCTGATGCCCTTCACGCAGGTGCTGGGAAGCTTTTTCGTCGTGGTGCTGGCCGGCCTCGGCTCGTGGCTGGCGCTGCGCGGCCTGGTCAGCGTCGGCACGATCGCGAGCTTCATCAATTACGGCCAGAATTTCACCCAGCCGCTCAGGCAGATCGCGACGCTCTACAATTCCGTCCAGGCAGCGCTCGCGGGCGCCGAACGCGTGTTCGAGGTTCTGGACGCCGAGCCGGAGGAAGCCCCCGCCGACGAAGAATCGCGCATCGCGTCATGCGGCACGGTATCGCTGCGCGACGTTCATTTCGGGTACGTCCCCGGTACGCCGATCATCAGGGGGTTCAGCCTCGAGGTGAAGGCCGGCCAGACCGTCGCCCTCGTGGGGCCCACGGGCGCGGGCAAGACGACGATCATCAACCTGCTCACGCGCTTTTACGACATCGACTCCGGCAGCATCCTGCTCGACGGCGAGGACATCCGGACCCTTCCGCTCGCCTGGCTTCGCCGCCAGCTCGGCCTTGTCCTGCAGGACAGCTTCCTTTTCGCCGACACCGTGCTGGAAAACATCCGCTTCGGCCGCCTGGACGCGACCGACAACGAATGCATCGACGCCGCGCGCATGGCCGAGGCCGACCATTTCATCCGGCAGCTCCCGCAGGGCTACCATACCGTGCTTTCGGAGCGCGCTTCCAATCTCAGCGCGGGCCAGCGCCAACTCCTGTCCATCAGCCGGGCGATTCTGGCCGATCCCGCGATCCTCATCCTGGACGAAGCCACCTCCAGCGTGGACACCCGGACCGAGGCCCGCATCCAGAGCGCGCTCCTGGCGCTCATGAAGGGCCGCACCAGCTTCGTGATCGCGCACCGGCTCAGCACCATCAGGGACGCCGACCTCGTGGCGGTCATCGACGCGGGCCGCATCGTCGAGCAGGGCACGCACGACGAATTGCTGGGCCGGCGCGGTTTCTACCACCGGCTGTACATGAGCCAGTTCAAGGGCAGGGAAATTTGAGCGAATGCCGGGGCATGCGGCGGCATCACGCGCCGATCACGTATCCGCGGGATCCAGCGCGGTGATGCCCGGCAAAGAGAACC
>CAYRXK010000141.1:0-3866 GCA_964428265.1 uncultured Treponemataceae bacterium | reverse complement strand
GCTCGGCAGCATCATCGCCTACATCACCGAACGCAGGAAACCCGTCGGCGCCGGCCTTCTGGACATGGCCGTCATGGCGCCCTTCATCCTGCCCGGCACCGTCGTCTCGGTCGCCCTCATCTCGGCCTTCAGCGCCAAAAGCATCCTTCCGCTGAACGGCACCTTCGCCATCATCATCATCGCCTACATGGTCCGCCGCACGCCCTACGTCTACCGCTCCGTCGCCGCAAGCCTGACGCAGCTCAACCCCTCGCTCGAGGAAGCATCGACCATCGCCGGCGCCCACTGGCTCTACACCTTCCGGCGCGTCAGCGTGCCCCTCATCCTGCCGGGCATCATCTCGGGCTCCATCCTCACCTTCTCGACCCTGCTGCAGGAACTGAGCACCACGATCCTCCTGTACGGCTCCAACACGCGCACCGTCCCCATCCAGATCTACGGCTCGGTGGCCGACGGCAAGCTCGGCGAGGCCAGCGCCCTCTCGGTCATACTCCTGGCGGTGGTCTTCCTGATCGTCTACACCACCAACAAATCCAAGGGCCGCAACCTGTCGTCGGGATTGAAGATGTGAGATCACGGCCGTCCAGGTCCATTTGGCCATCGCGGCGAAATGGGGCGAAATGGGGCGGCCGGATTCCGGTAGGGTGCTGTTCCCGGTGAGGCAGGGTGATCGTGTACACGGTTGTTTGTACAACAAGATGTACAAGTCCCGGTACCGTTTGAGGTACGCCGTATGCGCGACTCAGGCCCAGCTTTGGGGGGGTGTTTGTGTAGCGCCTGATCGCCGCCTGGTGGCGCAGCCCGGTTTCGCAGGCGCCCGCGCGCACGGCCGCGCGGGCGACCCTCGACCCTGAATCCCTAGATCTTGTCGATCAGCATCGAGCACTTGCCCGAGGGGATGGGCAGGGTCTTTTTCTTCTTTCCCAACACGTTGATCGTGAAGTAGTAGAGTTTTTCGCTTTCCATGTGGATTTCCCAGCCACGGCCGGATTTGTTGGAAAGGATCGTGACCAGGTTGCGCTTCAGCGACAGGTTTTCGATACCCATGATTTCGAGGTTGGGGATGATCCAGTCGACGGTCTTGCGCGGCAGGCTGATGTACAGGCCGACGATGTTTTCTATCATCAGGGCCACGGTGGAAAGGCCGGCGAAGGCAAGGTGCTGCGGGTAGGGCCAGTCGGCGTGGCCGGACCAGTGGGCCTTGCCCTCGCCCTGGGGCTGGTAGGCGCCCCAGATGACGGGTTTGCTGTTCTTGTGGCGGCCGCCGGCGGCTTCGCTTTCCTCGGCCTGCTGGTGCATGGAGTCGAGCACGAAGTACATGTGGCGGATGGCGCAGTCGCGCGCGAATTCGTGGTGGTTGTACTTTTCCAGGCCCTTGATGACCATGTAGGTAAAGGCCGGCAGCACCGAGCCGCAGTAGCCGTTGCCCCTGGGGTCGAACTTGGGGTGGTCGGCCGACAGGGTCGGGAAGGGGTGCTCGGTGCCGAAGACGTTCGGGTCCTTGAGCTTGGAGATGAGGGCTTCGGCGCGTTCCTCGTTGGGGATTTCGGCCAGCAGGAGCCAGTAGACGCCGATGGTCTTGGTTTTCACCTGCGCGCCGGATTCGTCAAGGTCGTAGTAGAAGCCGTCGTCGCCGTTCCACATGTGGCCGTTGATGCGCGTCTTGAGCGAGAAGTATTCGCGCTTGAACTGGAACGAGGCTTCCTTGTCGTTCAGGATGTCGCCCAGCGCGGAAAGGTAGAGCGCGTTCATGGCCATGGCGGCGTTGAAGTCGGCCAGGTAGACGGCCTTGCCGCGGGGCGAGTTGTCCATGCCCGTGGCGGAGACCGGCACCGCGTAAAGGCCGTTCGGCTGCTTGAAGGTGCCTTCCACCCATTTCCAGTGCTTCTGAAGGGCGGGCATGACTTCCTTGACGCGCTTCTTGTTGGCGGTCTTGTGGTAGAGGTTGTGTTCCGCCCAGGCCAGGAGCGGCAGGCCGAGGCCCTCGGGGTTGTCCTTGGTCAGGATGGGCTTGCCGGTGGCGGTGTCGTAGCGCGACCGGATGGCGCCGTCGGGTTCCTGCAGGCTGTACAGGACATCCAGTCCGTTGGAGGCGCCGTAGATCCGGTTGGAGTAGACCAGGAAAAACGATGAAAAGACCTGTTCCAGCAGGTCTACCGACGAGCGCTGCGGATAGTGGAAAAATTTGGCCTTTTCGAACCCGCTGCCCTCGCCGCCGGAAGTCCAGCAGTCGGAAGCCCAGGCCCAGGTGCGGTCGTATATTTCTACGAAGTCCTGGTCGTAGAAGTGGACGCGGGGAAAATCCTTCTTGTTCAACAACAGACCCTCTCGCGATGAAGGCATTCTTTCGGCAAAGATATCGGGGCGCAATCCGGAAAACCTGCAAACGAACGCATGGTTTTCATGCCGATGCGCAAAAAGGCAGGTATAAGTCGATTATTCACTATAGTGGGCGTGTGGGGATTTGTCAAATTGAACCGATCTGTCAATCAGAGTATTTCGCGCACTCCGCCGCCCCGCAGGCCGCCTTCGTAGAGCCTGCCGCAGGCCAGGAACATGGAATACTTGGTGGTCATCAGGATCTGGCCATTGTCGCGGGCTATGTCTATGAGGTCGGGCGTGGGCTTCTTGCCGCGCACGAAGACGACGACCTTGATGTCCAGGAGGTCGGCGGTGCGCAGCGACTGGGGGTTCATCAGGCCGGTGAGGAGCACCACGCGCTCTTTCACGAAGGCCATGACATCGCTCATGAGGTCGGCGCCGCAGGCGGCCTGCACTTCCAGGTCGAGCTGGTCCTCTCCGATATAGACGACGCCGTCCAGAATGTCCCTGATGGTCCGAATGGTCATTGGTGCTCCGATCGCTCCGATTTCGCCGAATGCGGGGACAGTAGCACGAACCGCGCCGGTTCTTGAAGCGGGTTCACAGGGGAGTGCGGCCGCGGAATGATCGCGCCAGGGTCAGCCGGTCGGCGTATTCAAGGTCGCCGCCGACGGGTATGCCGGTGGCCAAGCGGGTTACCGCCACGCCTTCGCGCTCCAGGATTTTTTTCAGGTACAGGGCGGTGGTGTCGCCTTCTACCGTTGGATTGGTGGCCACGACCACTTCGGATATGTCGGCGCCCCCGCGGATGCGCGCCACCAGTTGCCCAATCCTCAATTTATCCGGCCCGATGCCGTCCAGCGGCGAAAGGAGGCCTCCCAGCACGTGGTACAGGCCGCGGTATTCGTGCGATGCCTCGATGGTCAGGACATCCTGCGGCTGCTCCACCACGCAGACCAGCCGGCGGTCGCGTTCCGGAGCCTGGCAGACGGGGCAGGGATCGGCTTCGGTGTAGGCCCCGCAGATCGAGCAGAAGCGCACCGCGTCCCGCAGGCCGGCGATGCGCTCGGCCAGCGCGGCCGCGTAGGCGGGCTCCGCCTTCAGCAGGTGATAGGTGACGCGCAGCGCGCTCTTGCGGCCGATGCCCGGCAACCTCGCCAGAAGGCCGGCGAGGTCTTCTATCGCGTTCACCGCCCGGCGCCGAAGGGCGAGGCGCCGCCCAGCAGGTCGGGAGGCAGGCCGCCCAGGCCATCGGCCAGTTCGCGCTGAAGGGCTTCCTTTACGCGCTCGGTGGCGTCGTGATGGGCGGCGCGGACCAGGTCGGCCAGCAGGCCGGGCTCGGAAGGGTCCACCACTTCGGGGGCGATCTCGCAGGCAAGCATCTCCATCTCGCCCGAAAGGGTTATGCGGACCATGCCGCCGCCCGACGAGCCGGTGGCGCGGATCGAGGCGGTGCGCGCGCGCAATTCGTTCACCCTGGCCTGAATCGCCTGGGGATTGCGCAGCAGTTCCATCATTTTCGCGAAATCCATCATGTGCCCCTT
>CAYRXK010000140.1:1345-3867 GCA_964428265.1 uncultured Treponemataceae bacterium | reverse complement strand
GGACAAAGCGGTGCCAGAAGGCGGAGTCGACGAGGCCGGCGGCGAAGAGCTGGCGGCAGACTTCGGCGGATTCGCGGATGTCGCGGGCGGGTTGGCCGGGGAAACCATAGATGAGGTAGGCGTGCACGAGGATGCCGGCGCGCTTGAGGGCGACGAGGGTGCGCACCAGGCCGGCGAGGTCGAAGCCCTTGTCGGTCATGGCAAGGCCGCGTTCGGTGGCGATTTCGATGCCGCCGGAGACGGCGACCAGGCCCGCGGCGGCCAGGTATTCGCAGCGGTCGGGGGTCCAGGTGGCGTCGAAGCGCATGTTGCCCCAGAAGTGGAAGGGGGGCGCCGGTTCGGTGGTCGGGTTGCCGCGGGCCCGGGCGAGGTTGGCGTCGGCGAAGGCGATGAGGCTGGCCATGGGCATGGCTTCGTCGACGAAGTGGATGCCGCGCAGGCCTGAGTGCGCCGCGGCGGCGGAGGCGGCGCGCATGAGGGGTTCGATGCGCGAGGGGGCGTAGCCTGCGACGTATTCGAGTTCGGTGTCGCAGAAGGAGCATTTTTTCCAGTAGCAGCCGCGGGCGAGGTGGTACTTGAGCCAGGGCGTGTCGGACCAGAGGCGATGCATGGGGTTGGCGGAGTCGACGATGCGCAGGTAGCGCGAAAAGTCGACGGAAGCGTAGTCGGGGAAGGTGGAGCGGACGGCGTCGCGCTCGGCGTCGGCGTAGATTGATGGCGATTCGAAGCCGTGCGCAGCGACGCGGCCGGATTCGCGGGTCATGACGCGGTAGAGCGGCGAGGCCGGGGCGCGCGGCTCTGAGCCGCCAGCCTTGTCGGCCCCGATGCGGTCGATGATGGAGGCCAGGGCGCCGTAACCTGCGTCGAAGGCGAGGTAGTCGCAGTAGTCGAAGATGCCGGGGTCTTTCAGGGCGCGGAGTTCGGTGGTGACGTAGCCGCCGCCGAAGACGATGGCGGTGCCGGGCCTTAGGGCGGCGCGCGCGGCGCGGGCGCAGGCGAGGGCGCCGACGAGGCTGCCGGGGAAGGGGATGGTGACGAGGACGAGGTCGATGGGGGGCGGCGCGGCTGATCGATCGGCCCAGAAGGCGCGCAGCCAGGGGTCGTAGAGGTCGCGGACGAAAGCGGAGCTGTCCAGGGCGCGGCGGACTGCCGCAAAGTCGGCCCTGCTGGATGCCAGGCGTTCGGCGTAGCGGACGGTGCCGAATTCGGGGTCGTAGACGTAGACGACCAGGTCGCCCGCATCTTCCAGGATGCGGGTGGCCAGTTCGGATGCCTCCCCGGGCCCGGCGATGCCGTCGCGGGCGTCGAGCCAGGCCTGGGTTCGCGCGCCGCGGGGCAGGTCCTGCGCCGCGCCGAGCCGGTGCGCCAGGCCCGGGTCCTCACCCGAAAGAAAGGAAAGGAGCGGCCCGGTCCAGGTCAGGTAGGCCTGGCGGTAGGAGAGGTAGCGCAGGAGCTGGGCGCGCGAGGCGTCGTCGAGCCGGTGGCCGGCGGCGGAGATGCCGGACTGCAGGACGCGGTCGGCGGCGTCGAAGACCCGCGCAAGGCCGGCGGGCGCAAGAAGGGCCCGGTAGAGTTCGATGGAGTGGTCGTAGGCGGTGGCGGCGATTCCGCGGTCGCGCAGGTAGCGCTCCAGGTACCAGGCGGCGGGGTAGGGCGCGTTGAGCTGCACGAAGGGCGGCTGGACGATGACGGCGTTCATCGGGGTGCTACGCTCCGTGCGTTCATTGCGGTCGGTGGGTGGCGGCCATGGTTCGCTGGATGGCGTCTATGGACGAGTCGAGGGTGCGCGAGACGATGAGGGCGTGCAGGATGTCTATGACGGTGAGCTGGTTGATGCGGCTGGTGACGGCGCCTTCGCGGTAGATGCGCTCGGAGGCGGGCACGGGGAGGGCGATGTCGGCCAGCGCGCGAAGGGTGTTGCGGCCGTCCATGGTCAGGGTGATGACCGTGGCTCCGCGCGCCCTGGCCTGGCGCGCGGCCTCGACCATGGAGGGATGTTCGCCCGAATAGGAGATGATGAAGGCGAGCGTGTCCTGGCGCAGCATGGATGCGGCGGTGACCTGGAGGTCGGTGTCGTCGGTGTGCGACGCGGCGATGCCCACGCGCAGGAGTTTGTGCAGGAAGTCGGAGGCGACGACGCCCGAGGCCCCGACGCCGAAGATCGTGACCGAGGAGGCCGCGAGGATGGCCTGCGCGGCGCGCTCGACATGGTCCGGATTCAGGATGGCGCCGAGCATGGCAAGGCCGCGCTGCGACCGCGCGATGATGGTCTGTATGGTGCGCGCCGGCGGGGCGGCGGATTCGAGGTCGAGGTCGGGGATGAAGCGTTCGTCGGCTTCGTGGAAGACGTCGCGGGCGAGGCGGAGCTTGAAGTTGTTGAAGCTGCCCAGGCCGAGGCGCTTGCAGAAGCGGACGACGGCGGCCTGGCTGGCGCCGGCCTGGCGGGCGAGTTCGTTGACGTTGTAATGGAGGGTTTTGCGCGGGTTGGCCAGGACGTACTCGGCGACTTTGCGCTCGGAGCC
>CAYRXK010000140.1:0-1245 GCA_964428265.1 uncultured Treponemataceae bacterium | reverse complement strand
GGGGCTAGCGACGGGCCAGTTCGAGCGCGCGGGCGATGGAACCGTCGGCCGCCTGTTCCAGGCGTTCGGCTTCGGCGCGGTCCACGCCGAGCAGGACCATCAGTATAGCGATCTTGGGCTTGTTGCCGGAAGCGGCGAAGGCCTGTTCCGCGATTTCGCGGGAGCAGCCGGTGGCCTGGCGCACGAGGCGCTTGGATCGTTCCACGAGTTTGCGGTTGACGGGGGTCAGGTCGACCATGAGGTTGCCGTAGACTTTGCCGATCCGGATCATGGCCGCGGTGGTGATCATGTTGAGGGCGAGTTTCTGGGCGGTGCCGGCTTTCATGCGCGTGGAGCCGGTGACGACTTCGGGGCCCACGTCGAGGTAGATGCGGTGCTTCGCGTAGGCGAAGGTTTTTGAGTCGCGGTTGCAGCTGATGGCGGCGACGGTGGCGCCCGCTTCGCGGGCCATGGCCATGGCGCCCAGGACGTAGGGCGCCTGGCCCGAGGCGGTGATGCCGACGAGGACGTCCTTGCGGGAAAAGCCGGCCGCCTTCAGGGCGGCCGAGCCGGCCTCGACATCGTCTTCGGCGCCTTCTATGGAGCGCACGAGGGCGTCGCGGCCGCCGGCGATGATGCCCTGGACCATGTCGCGGCTGACGCCGTAGGTGGGCGGGCATTCGGAGGCGTCCAGCACGCCGAGGCGGCCCGAGGTGCCGGCGCCGAGGTAGAAGAGCCGGCCGCCGGAGCGGAAGGCGGCGACGATGTCGTCCACCAGGGCGGCGATGCGGTCGAGTTCCTTTTCGACGGCGAGGGGGACGGTTTTGTCTTCGGCGTTGATGATGGCCAGGATTTCGCGCGTGCCGGCCCGGTCGATGTGGGTGGAGCGTTCGTTGCGGCTTTCGGTGGTGAATCCGTCAAGCATGTCCTGGGTGATCTGGGTGATGCTCGGGTCGATCATCCACCGGCCTCCGTTGGGGGCGCCCCTGGGGGGGCGACTGAAATTCCATTACAGATTAGCACTCAATATGATGATTGTAAAGAAATTCAGTTTCAAATTTCGCTTGCGGATTGAAATGGAGTGCCCTATACTGGGGTCCTGCCGGAGGGGATGCGGAACATGACGGACGCGACCGCTTTCAGGGGCGCCTACGCGGCGCGGCGCGAACACCATATGGTGGGCATCATGTCCGGCACCTCGCTGGACGGGGTGGATGCGGTGGTTGCGCGCATCCGCACGTCGGCCGACGGGGGCCTTGCGGGCGT
>CAYRXK010000139.1:0-3867 GCA_964428265.1 uncultured Treponemataceae bacterium | reverse complement strand
CCCATCCTGGCCGATTTCCTGGGCGGCGCGGCCGGCGCAGAAATGTCTGAAGCCCTCGGGTACGCCGGAGCCTCGCTGCGCGTACGGAACCTGGTGCCCGACGGATTCTTCCCCGCAGGAGATCCCAATCCCATCATCGTGAAATCGATCCAGCCGACACGCGAGCTGATGCGGTCCGGCAGCTACCTCTGCGGATTCTGCTTCGACGGCGACGGCGACCGGATGGATGTCATGACTCCATCGGGCGAACAGCTCGCGCCGAGCTTCAACATGACGGTCCTGGTGCCGGAAATCGTCCGATACTTCGCCTCCGTGCACGCGAAGGGCGGCTTCGGTCCGGGCGCGGGGCCCTACGCGCCCCACATCTACGCCGACGTCAAGGCCAACCCCATGGCCATGGCGGATCAGGCATCGGAGACCACGCGGGTGCACATCATCCGCAACGGGCATTCCTTCATCAAGGAAGCCCTGCGCGCGAATTTCGCGAAACAGTACCTGGCGGCCTCCGAGGAATCGGCGCATTACTACATGAATTTCCCGATGGATCCAGACGACGTCTCCAAGGGATTCGCGGGCACCGAAAACACCCTGTACTTCATGCTGCTGACGGCCAGAATGTGGGCCTCCGAGCCTGATCGCTACGAAGCTGCCCTGGCGCGCCAGCACCGCATCGTGCGCGAACGCGAATGGCCCTGCCATTTCCACGACGAGAGCCTGATGGAAAAGGTTCTGGACGAGGTCGAGGCGGAATTCGCAGGCCGCGGCCTTTCGGTGATCAAGACCATGGAGGACGGCGGCGACCTGGATGCCGTGCTGATGCGCTCGGGCCTTCCCGAAGTGATCGGCGCGCGCACCGACCTGGAAAGGCCCTGGTATCAGGTCGCCCAACGCATTACGCGCTCCGAGGAGGGCATCACGCGCTGGGAAGTGGTGTCGAATTCGGACGGGGCCTGCCGCGAAGCCGTGGCGGCCGTCCGCCGCATCACCGACCGCTACGTGAACTCGGGCCAGGCCGAGTACGCCTGAGCCCACGGCCGGCCATACCGCGCCACGTCGTCGCGGGCGGGCCATACCGCGCCCGGGGCTTCCTACACCGCGCGCAGCACCTTCGCGGCGGCCGCCCTGTCCAGCATGAGATGGCAGTCCGGATGCCTGCGCAGCATGGCGCAGGGCGCGGCGGGCGCGATGTCCGCGTTGAGCGCCATGTCCACCGCGTCGGCCTTGCGCGCGTCGGGAACGCTGCACACGATCATCGCCGATTTCATGATGTGGCGGATGCTCATCGAGACCGCCTGCGTCGGCACGTCGGACAGCCCCCTGAACCAGCCCTCGCCCACCTGCTGCAGGCGGCATTTCTCGTCAAGGTCCACCACGATGTAGGGCGACTCGGTGACAAGATCGGCTGGCGGATCGTTGAACGCCAGATGCCCGTTCTCGCCGATGCCGATGAACGCCACATCGATGGGATGCTTCCGGATTTTCTCGTTCAGCCGCGCGATTTCCGAGGAGAGCGGCTGCAGGTCGGCATCGATGTAATTGAACTCGCGCAGGGCCGGCACTTTTTCGGCGAACCGCTCGCGCAGGTATTTGCGGAAACTGGCCGGATGCGTGATGGGCATGCCCACGTATTCATCCAGATGGAAGCACGTGACCTTGGACCAGTCGATGCCGGGTTCCTTTATCAGGCGCTCCAGCATGGTGAACTGGCTTGCGCCGGTGGCGAGGATGACATTCGCCCGACCCCTCGCCGCGATGGCTTCGCGGATGGCCCCGGCTCCGATGGCGGCGGCCTGGGCACCCATGATCTTCGGATTCTCGTAGACGCATATGTTCATGACGGTACGCTCCTGGCTTCGATATACACCCTGAAGCTACCCGACTTCCGTCTCCGGCTCAAGTCGTTCATTGCGCCCGCGGTACGGCCATACTACACTGGAAGGAGCTTACAATTGATGGGACGGCCCCGCCGGGGCCGCCGGGAGGCAGTCGATGAAGAAAATTATCACGGTGCTCCTCGTTTTGGCCGCGGTTACCAATATCGCATTCGCGCAGACCGGCTCGCTCGTCATCTGGAGCGCGGCGGCGGAGGATGAAGCCAAGGCCCTGGTCGCGAAATTCAACGAAAAGTATCCGAACGTGAAGGTCAGCGTCATCCGGGCCGGTTCGGGTGAACTCCTGACCCGCCTGAACGCCGAACAGCCCAAGCCGCAGGGCGACATACTCCTCGGCATCGCCAAGGAATCCTTCGACGGCGCCTACGATTTCTTCCGTGCCTACAAGTCCGCCAACCACAACTATCTGTCGAACGACGTCAAGGACAACGCCGCGGTGCCCAAGTACTACGGCTTCTCCATGCCGCTGCAGGCCTTCATGATCAACACCAAGCTCCTGAAGCCCGCCGATTACCCGCAGACCTGGGCCGACCTCGTCAACCCGAAATACAAGGGAGAGATCATCCTCGCCAATCCGGCCCTCTCCGGCTCGGCCTACGCGCAGGTCTACATGATCTACAAGCTCTACGGCCAGGACATGCTGAAGAAACTCGCCAAGGCCGCGACCTTCAACGCCAGTTCCACAGCGGGCCCCGAATCCGTCGCGCGCGGCGAATACGCCATCACCGCCACGGGCGAAGGCAACATCGCCACCTACATCGAAAAGGGCAACCCCGTCGTCGCCGTGTACCCGAAGGACGGCACCGGCGCCCGCTTCGACGCCTCGGGCATCATCGCCAACGGGCCCAACCCGAAGAACGCCGAACTCTGGATGGACTACATCACCTCCAAGGACGCCTACAAGATCATCCTGGACGTGCGCAACCGCCGCGTGGTCGTCACCGACCTGCCGGGGCCGAAGTTCCTTCCCGCCCTCGGCGAGATCAAGCTCATCCCGTACGACGCGGTCGAGGCCGCCAAGATCCGCGAGGACCTGACCAGCAAGTTCTCCGACTGGATGCAGTGATAGATACATGAGCCTCGATCTGGATTACCGCGGCGTAACGAAAGTATTCGGCGAAGGGGGCAGGAACCCCGTGAAAGCCCTGAAGGACGTGTCCTTCACGATCAGGCCGGGCGAACTGTTCTGCCTCCTGGGGCCCTCGGGCTGCGGCAAGACCACCCTGCTGCGCAGCACCGCGGGGCTTGAATCCATCTCGGGCGGCCACATCTTCTACGGCGGGAAGGACATGACCACCATTCCCCCGTTCCGCCGCAACATCGGCATGGTGTTCCAGAGCTTCGCGCTCTACCCCCACATGAACATCTACGAAAACGTCGCCTACGGCCTGCGGGTGCGCAAGCGCCCCGAAGCGGAAGTGCGCAAAAAAGTGACCGCGGTCATGGAACTCGTGGGCATGGCCGAAGAGCTCAAGCGCAACCCCAGCCCCTCCGGGCTGTCCGGCGGCCAGCAGCAGCGCGTGGCCATCGCCCGCGCCCTCGTCTACGACCCGGACATCCTGCTGCTGGACGAGCCGCTGGCCAACCTGGACGCGAAACTCCGCCGCTACATGCGCGCCGAAATCAGGCGCATCCAGAAGGCGACGAACATCACCACGATCTTCGTCACGCACGACCAGGAAGAAGCCATGGCCGTCGGCGACCGCCTGGCCGTCATGCGCCGCGGCGTGGTCGAGCAGATCGGCAGCTCCGACGAGCTCTACAACTGCCCGGGCAACGCATTCGTGGCGAATTTCATCGGCAAGATGAACTTCCTGAAGGCCGAACTCCTCGGCACCGGCGTTGGCCCGGCCGGCGGCACCGCCAGGGCGCGCATCGCGATATCCGGTATCGAGGTCGAGGTTGATGCCGGGCGCGTCCACCTTTCCCCTGAAACGAAGGCCGGCGCGAATATCCTCGTCGGCTGCAGGCCCGA
>CAYRXK010000138.1:0-3911 GCA_964428265.1 uncultured Treponemataceae bacterium | reverse complement strand
GCGGCGGAACGGGAATCCGAACGCGTGACGCTGCTGATGGAATTGCTCATCGGCCTTCGCCTGCTGGGGCAGGACGCCGGCATTCCGGATCGCCGCGAAAAAAAGGGCGACATAGAAAAAATATACGAGGACATCGAGCGCGAAACGCGCGCGATGCTCGACACGGAAATCCAGCCCACGGCCGATTTCATCTACTATGCGCGCGAAGTGCTGAAAAAACTGCCGGTCCGCCAGGGCGCCGAGGAAATCATCGAGCAGATCCGCGCCACCGCAGAGGAATTCGAGGAATCGCGATCCGAGGACGACCCCATGCTGTCCTTCGCCGGCGACCTCAGGAAGGAAGTGCACCGGCGCCTTTCGCCGCGCATCATCCACCAGTACGTGGAACCCTACCTCGACCTGGTGCTGCGCGGAAATCCCGATCCGATCATCAGGGCGGGCTACGTGGCGCTGCCGCATTTTTTCAGGGCCGAGGACGAAGGCGGGCATTTCCTGCACCTTGCGCAGGACCTTCTGGAAAAGCTGCAGTATCTGTGGGATTACGAGTCGGGCAACCTGGCCGTGGTGAAGCGGCAGCTCGAGCAGAACATGGAATTGTTCGAGCGCTGCTTCCTGAAGGCTGAGGTCGGCGGCTTCCTGCGCATGCTCACGCCCGCCAACCTGGCGCAGCCGCACCTGGAACTGGCCCTCCTGAAGCGGCTTGCCAGTTTCAAGCATTTCCTGAAGGAGTCGCACCGCGAACGCAGGATCAGCCTCTACGATTTCCTCCTGCTGGATCTTTCGCTCGGCCGGCTCGTGTTCCTCCTTGCGAACGACCTGACGAACAACCATTTCGCCGAGGTGACGCCGCGCAACCTGCGCGACGCGCTGGCGGTGGTGCGCGAACTCCTGAACATCTCATCGGTGAAGGGGCTCGCGATAGGCGACGTCGACCAGCACCAGGCCGAAATTGACGACCTGCGCGAATCGTCGGTGTACGACTTCATAAAGGCCAAGCGCCGCCTGGGGGCCATTTTCAACGAGCTGAAGCGGTACCTGCAGGCCGACATCATAGACCGCATGAGCGGCCCGCTGAACCGCATGCTGCAGGAATACGAGGTGCCCACCTCGCGGCTTTCGGCGATCAAGACCAGGTTCTTCAACAATTTCATCCGCCGCACGCAGATCCACGTGCTGAGCGAATTCATGGAAAAGGTCACCGCCGCGGTCGACGACGAGCTCGGCCGCCAGACGGAGGCGCGCAGGCTCTATGCCGGCCTGGACGCTCCGGACGCGGTTCCCGACGGAGCGCCGGAATCGTTCGTCGCCACCACCTGGGAATCCGTGGATGAACGCCTGCGCCCCTACCTGGGGGGCAAGGGGAACAGCATCCTCGACATGGCCAGGCTGGGCCTGCGCGTTCCTCCGGCGTTCGTGCTCGGGTTTCCGTTCTTCTCCGGATGCGCTCCGGACGGTGCGTTGGGCGATTCGATGGCGAGGGCGGTGCTCGAAAGGCTGGCGGAACTCGAGGCGCGGACCGGAAGGGCCCTGGGCGATCCGGAACGCCCGCTTCTCGTATCCGTGCGGTCCGGCGCGCCGACTTCCATGCCCGGCGTGATGGCCACGATCCTGAACGTCGGGTGGTGCCCGCGCGTGCGCGCCGCGCTGGAAGCCGGGCAGGGGGTGGATCTGTCGCAGGCGCTGTACCGGCGCTTCCTGGCGAACTGCCTGGCCGCGTTGCGCCTGGCTACGGGCGAAGCGCATGGCGCGCGTTCGGGGATCCGGGAAATGGAAGGCGCGCTGACCGCGGTATTCGGGCCTGAATTCCTGGACGACCCCCGCGCGCAGCTTCTGAGCTGCATCCAGCTCGTGTACGGATCCAGGGCGTCGCACGCCGTGCGCGCGTACACCTCCGCGATGGCGGCCGACGTGAAGCCCGAGACCGCGGTCACGGTGCAGCAGCTGGTGTTCGGAAACCTGGACGATAATTCGCTGAGCGGCGTCCTCATCACGCGGAATCCCATCACCGGCGAGGACGAGCTGTTCGGCGAGTTCAAGCGCAGGGCGCAGGGCGAGGAAGTGGTCATGGGCAGCGCCGATACGGAGCCGATCCAGAAAATCGATCCCGCCCTGGCCGACGAACTCAAGCGCGGCAAGGACCTTCTCGTGCGGCGATTCCGTCAGGTGCTTGACCTCGAATTCACGGTTGAGGGCGGCACGCTCTATTTCCTGCAGGCGCGCGCGGCGCGGGTGGGCGCCTTCGCGCAGCTGGTTGCCGATGCGGATTTCCTGAAGGATGGAATAATCGACCTCGATGAATTCAGGTCCAGGGTTGACCGGCTCGAACTCGCCTTCGCCAGCGCGGCGCTGCCGCGGGCGGATTTCAGGGCGCGAACCTGGAATCCGCCGCTGACCGTCGGCGTGCCGATAAACGGCGGCGTAATTTCCGGAACGCTGGTGCTCACCGAGGCGCGCCTGCAGGAAGCCGAGGCCCGGCGCGAGAGCGTGGTGTTCCTGGCGAACAGCACCAAACCGACGGATTTCGCGGTCATGAACGGCGCGCACGCGATAGTCACGGTGTACCCGGGGCGCACATCGCACGCGGCCATCACCGCCATGTCGATGAACAAGCCCTGCATCGTCGGATGCGGCGATGTGGAAATCGATTACGAACGCGCTCGCGCGATTTTCCGCGGCGCGGGCTCCGTGGCGCTCGCCGAGGGCGAACGGGTAACCGCGGACGGCAATACCGGCGCGCTGTACCGGGGCGTGGCGCCCATTTCCGAATTCTTCCTCCCGCTCTCGTCGGTGGGCGCGGCGATCGCGGATTGCGCGGACGCGCGCGACGCGGCCCGCGCCGTCAGGAATTTGATCGACGGCGCGCTGCAGGTCCTGCGCGCGGAAACCAATCTCCGCCGCGCTCCGCTGTCCGGCGTGCGGTCCTTCGACGGGCGCGCGGTGCTGGTGCGGTCGGACGCCAACGTCGTGATGCGCGAGGGCAGGATCGCGGATACGGGAAGGATCGCGCGCATCATGCCGACGCTCGCATACATACTGGAGCGCGGCGGCACGCCGGTGCTCTGCTCGCACCTTGGCGACCCCGGCGCGGGCGCGGCTTCCGGCATGACGCGTGAGCGCATATCGCACGAGTTCAGCCTCGCGCCCGTGGCGGAGGCGCTGCGCGGCATGCTGGGCGAACGGCTCGTGTTCCACCGGACCAGCGTCGCCGCCTCGGGCCTCCTGGTTTCCAGGAAGGACATGGTGCCCGGCGCGGTCAATCTCCTGGAAAACCTCAGGTTCGCGTCGGGCGAACGCGACAACGACGAAGGTTTCGCCCGATCGCTGGCCGAGCTCTCCGACGGCTGGTTCGTGAACGATGCCTTCAATGTCTGCATCAGGCGCCACGCGAGCATCACCGGCGCCCCGAAATTCGCCGAACACCGGCTGGCCGGGCTGCAGGTCGCCCGTGAACTCGCGGTGCTCGAAACGATCCTGGACAATCCTCCGCGTCCCTTCGTGGCGGTATTCGAGGGAGAGGCTTCGGAATTCCTGTCGGGCGTCATGGCGGCGCTCGCGCCGCGGGTGGATTGCCTTGCCGCGGTCGGAACGCGGGACCTGGAGCGCCACATCGATGCGGCGCGCACCCTGCTGTGGGCGGGCAGGGCGGATCTCGGAATGATGGAGGCTTCGGCCGACGCATCGTCCGCTCCGGTGTCCGCTCCGGCCGTCGCCCCGCACCGGCGGGCGCTGCACCGCGCGGTGCGGCGCGGCGCGTTCACGGTAGTCTGCAGCGAGACGGAACGCGATTCGGAAATTCCCGACATGCCCGGCCTGCACGTAACCACCGGCCCGCGAGCCTTCCTTGAATTCATGGAGCGGTTCTCTTTGCCGGGCATCACCGCGCTGGATCCCGCGGATACGTGATCGGCGCG
>CAYRXK010000137.1:0-4026 GCA_964428265.1 uncultured Treponemataceae bacterium | reverse complement strand
GCAAGAAGTACAAGCTCGAGGTCATCGGCTACGACAACAAGGGCGACGCCCAGGAAGCCGTGAACGTGACCAAGCGCCTGACCGGCCAGGACAAGGTCGTGGCCATCCTCGGCCCGAACGCCTCCGGCAACGCCATTCCCATCGCCCCGATCCTGGAACAGGCCAAGGTTCCGGACATCGCCACCGTGGCCACCAACCCCAAGGTCACCGTGATGGACGGCAAGGTAAAGCCCTACAACTTCCGCGTCTGCTTCATCGATCCGTACCAGGGCGCCGTGGCCGCCGGCTACGCGTTCGACCGCCTGGGCGCCAAGAAGGCCGCCATCCTCTACGACGTGTCCGACGACTACTCGCAGGGCCTGCGCGAATTCTTCAAGTCCAACTTCACCGGCAAGGGCGGCGAAATCGTGGCGGACGAATCCTTCAACGCCGGCGACACCGATTTCCGCCCGCAGCTCACGAAGATCAAGGCCGCCAACCCCGACATCATCTTCATGCCCTACTTCTTCAAGGAAGTGGCGCTCTCCGCCAACCAGGCGCGCGAACTGGGCATGAAGCAGGTGATGATGGGCGGCGACGGCTGGCCGTCGGAGCAGCTCATTTCCATGGGCGGCAAGTCGGTCGAAGGCTGCTTCTTCGTCAACCACCTGGACTACGCCGACCCCGCGGTCGCCGACTACAAGGCGCGCTACCTGGCCAAGTACGGCAAGGAAACCGAGCTGAACGGCTACCTCGTGCACGACGCGGTGCTGATGCTCGTGGCCGGCCTGCAGAAGGCGGGCAAGCCCAATGGCGAAGCGCTGGCCAAGGCGCTTTCCGGCATCGAGGTGCAGGGCATCACGGGCAACATCAAGATCAGCCCCGAAACCCACAACCCCGAAGGCAAGGACGCCGCGATCATCAAGATCGTCGACGGCAAGTACGTCTTCCAGGAAAAGTACGCCGCGAAGTAAGCGGACATTCCATTGATCGAACGGCAGGCCACGGCGCCTGCCGTTCGACGTTATGCGCCCATAAGGAAGGACCATGGCCCAATTCTTCCAGCAGATGGTGAACGGCCTGTCGATCGGCTCGGTCTACGCCCTCATGGCGGTCGGGTACTCGCTTGTCTACTCCATCATGAACTTCTCCAACTTCGCCCACGGCGGCGTCATCATGTTCGGCGCCTACTTCGGGTTTTTCGCGCTCACCCTGCTCAAGTTGCCGTTCTGGGCCGCCTTCCTTGTGGCTTCCTCCGGGACCATGCTGCTCGCCGTGGTGGTGGAGCGCATCGCCTACCGGCCCCTGCGCGAACGGCGCGCACCCTTCCTGTACTTCATCATTTCGGCGATGGGCGCCTCGATCCTGCTCGAAAACATCGTGATCGCGACCATCGGACCCACCTTCCGCACCTATCCGCCGGTCATAGACCGCTCGCCGATACAGCTCGGCGCCCTGGCGGTGGGCAGGCTGGACATCATCATATTCATCGCTTCCGCGGTCTGCCTGACCGGACTCATCCTGTTCATCAACGGGACGCGCACGGGCAAGGCCATCCAGGCCTCGGCCTACAACATGAAAGCGAGCGCCCTGATGGGCGTGAATACCGACCGGGTGATCCTTCTCGTGTTCGCCCTGGGAGGTTTCCTGGCCGGCGTGGCGGGCGTGTTCTTCGGCATGAAGTACACGGTTTACCCGCAGATTGGCAACATCACCACCAAATCGTTCATCGCCGCGGTGTTCGGAGGCCTCGGCAGCCTGCCCGGCGCGGTGATCGGCTCGGTGCTCCTCGGCATCATAGAAACCCTGGTCGCGGGCTACCTTTCGTCCCAGTACCGGGACCTGATCGCGTTCGTGATCCTGATCGGCGTGCTCATCTTCAGGCCCCAGGGCATCATGGGCATCAGCACCGAAGACAAGGCCTAGGCGAAAGGCGGTAGCGGAACATGGATTGGTACTACGTTCAAGGTATCCTGATGCTCGCGGGCATCAACCTCATCGCCGTGCTGGGCCTCAGCCTGCTCACCGGCTTCACCGGCCTCTTTTCCTTCGGGCACGCGGGCTTCATGGCCATCGGCGCCTATGTCGGCGCGCTCATGACGGCTTCGCCCTCGTCGACGCCCGGCGGCCTGGGGCTGCCCTTCGTATTCGGCATCGTCGCAGGCGGCGCGGCGGCCGGCCTGGTCAGCCTGGCCATCGGCCGCATTACGCTTAAGCTGAAAGGCGACTACTTTTGCATCGCCACCCTCGGTTTCGGCGAGGCCATCCGCCTGATCCTGAACAACGTGCAGCTCTTCGGCGGCGCGCGCGGCTGGCCCGGCGTGCCGGCCAAGTCCACCTTTCCGGTCATCCTGCTGGTCGACCTGATCGGCGTCCTGGTCCTTGCCAACCTGGTCAAATCCCGGCATGGCCGCAACATGATCGCCGTGCGCGAGGAAGAGCTGGCAGCGCAGATCGCGGGCGTGGACGTGTTCAAGTACAAGATGATCGCCCTGGCGGTCAGCGCGGTGTACGCGGGCGTCGCCGGGGTGTTCTTCGGCCACTACCTGACCTTCCTGCAGCCCAAGATGTTCTCGATGACCAAATCCACCGAACTGACGATCATCGTCATTTTCGGCGGCCTGGGTTCCATCTCGGGCTCGGTGCTGGGCGCGGTCCTGCTTACCGCCCTGCCGGAAATCCTGCGCGCCTTCGAGATCTGGCGCCTGGTCTTCTACGGGGCGGCGGTCATCCTGATCATGATTTCCCGGCCCCAGGGCCTGATGGGCGGCATGGAGCTGTCACCCGCCGGCATCCGCAAGTTGCGCGCGGCGCGGGCGGCGCGCCTGGCGGCCAAGTCCGCAAGGAGCGACGCATGAGCGGCGCCCCCACCATCGGCGGCGCCGCCACCGCGAACGGCGCCCCCATCCTGCAGGTCAGCGGCCTGACCAAGCGCTTCGGCGGCCTGGCCGCGGTGAACGAAGTGGACTTTTCGGTGCCCGAGGGCGGCATCGTGGGCCTGATTGGGCCGAACGGTGCGGGCAAGACCACGATTTTCAACCTTATCACCGGCGTCTACAGCCTGACCTCGGGCGATGTGCGCTTCCGCGGCTCCTCCATCGCGGGCATGCCGCCCTACAAGATCGCCGATATCGGCATCACGCGCACTTTCCAGAACATCAGGCTCTTCAAGAATCTGACCGTGTTCGACAACGTGCTCACCGCCTGCCACATGAGCGCGAAGTACACGATTCCCGAGGCGATCCTGCGCCTGCCCCGCTTCCTCCGCGAGGAAAAGGCACTGGTGGCCAAGGCAGAAGCGCTGCTGGACATCATGGGCCTGACCGATCGCCGCGACCTGGTGGCCAACAACCTTCCGTATGGCATGCAGCGCCGGCTGGAAATCGTCCGCGCGCTCGCCCTCGACCCGAAACTCCTGTTGCTGGACGAACCGGCCGCCGGCATGAACCCCGACGAAACCGAGCAGCTGATGCGCATGATCGGCAAGATACGCAAGGATTTCGGCCTGGCGGTCCTCCTCATCGAGCACCACATGGACCTGGTCATGGGCATCTGCGAACACATCGTGGTGCTGAATTTCGGCGTGAAACTGGCCGAGGGGAATGCGGACGCGGTGTCCGCGAATCCGAAGGTGATCGAAGCCTACCTGGGCTCGGCGGAAGGGGAATGACGATGCTGACGGTAAAGGATCTTCATGTCTCCTACGGGGGCATCCGGGCTTTGAAAGGATTATCGCTCGAGGTGAACGAGGGCGAGATCGTGACGATCATCGGCGCGAACGGCGCCGGAAAGTCGACCCTGCTGAACACCGTGTCGGGCTTCCTGAAACCGGTCAAGGGCGGCATCCAGTTCCGGGGGCAGGACCTGCCGCGCAGGCCTGACCAGATCGTGAAGGCGGGCGTCTGCCACGTGCCCGAGGGGCGCCTGGTCTTCGCCAACCTGACGGTGCTGGACAACCTGAAGCTCGGCGCCTACCTGCGCCGCGACGCCAAGGCGGTCGCGCGCGACCTGGACGAGGTGTTCGCGCTGTTCCCGCGCCTGAAGGAG
>CAYRXK010000136.1:2560-4048 GCA_964428265.1 uncultured Treponemataceae bacterium | reverse complement strand
TACGACGTGCTGGTGATCGGTGCGGGCGTGATCGGCTGCGCGGTGGCGCGCGAGCTTTCGCGCTGGCGGCTGCGGGTCGGGGTGCTGGAGCGCGCCCTCGAACCGGGCCTGGGGAATTCGTCGCGCAATTCAGGCGTGCTGCACGGGGGCTTTACCTACAAAAAGGGGTCGCTCAAGGCGATCTGCTGCGTCGAGGGCAACCGCGAGTTCGACCGGGTGGCCGCGGAGCTGGGCGTGCCGTTCAGGCGCACCGGCAAGGTGATCGTGGGGTTCACCGAGGCGGACATGCAAAGCTTGCTGCGATTCAAGGCGGTGGGCGAGGGCAACGGCGTCCGCGGATTGGAGATGGTCGATGCCGCGCGCCTGCGGGAGCTGGACCCGAGTGCGGGCGGAGAGTTCGCGATGCACTCGCCGGATTCGGGCATACTGGATCCGTTCGCCTATACCTGGGCGTTGGCGGAAAACGCCGCGGCCAACGGGGCTGAATTCCTGTTCGGACGCGAAGTGATCGGGGCGCGGCGAGAAGCAACCTGGACCCTGGGCGATGGTGCGTGGATTCTGGAAACGACGGCGGGCGAGTACCGGGCGCCCTGGGTGGTGAACGCGGCGGGCATGCAGTGCGCGCGCATTTCCTCGATGCTGGGCATCCCGGGCTACACCATCCGCGGGTTCAAGGGCGAATACCTCGTGCTGGACAAAAAGGCGGGCGCGCACCTGAACATGCCGGTCTACCCCGCGCCCAACGCGAATGGCGGTTTCGCCACGCATGCCACGCCGACGGTGGACGGCAACGTGCTGATCGGCCCGGATTCGTATGTAGTTGAAGATTTCGATGATTTCGGCACCACGAAGGTTCGTTTGGACGGATTGGTCGAGGATGGGTTGAGGATGTTCGCGCAGGTGAAACCCGAATATTTCATCAGGACTTTCGCGGGCATCCGCGCCAAGCGCGTGGACCCGGCGACGGGCGAGGTGCTGGATTTCGTGGTGGAAGCCCGGCCCGAGGCGCCCGGCACGGTGAACCTGGTCGGCATAGAGTCGCCGGGACTTACGAGCGCCCTGCCGCTGGCGCGGCGCGCGGCGGCCCTGGTGGTGGATGGCATGCGCAAAGAAAGCGGACGGCCGGAACCAAATCCGGACTTCGATCCGACCCGGAAGGCGCCGCAGCGGTTTTCGGAGCTGGATCACCAGGCGCGCGCCGCGCTGGTGGCGGCCGATCCCGATTTTGGCGAGGTTGTCTGCCGCTGCGAGGGCGTAACCAGGGCCGAGATCCTGCGTGCCATTCGCAGCGCGCCAGGCGCGCGCACCGTGGCGGGCGTGAAAAACCGTACCCGCGCCACGATGGGCCGTTGCCAGGGCGGGTACTGCGAAACGCGGATTACGGCATTGCTGCAGGCCGAACTGTGCCTGGACGACGAGGGGATTCTGTTGGGCGCCCGGGATTCGCGGATGTTCGCCGGGAAGGTGCGTGAATGAGCGGTGTCGGCA
>CAYRXK010000136.1:0-2460 GCA_964428265.1 uncultured Treponemataceae bacterium | reverse complement strand
CCCGGCGGCATCCTGCGGCAGTGCATCCACGACGGATTCGGCTTGACGCGTTTCCGCGAGTCGCTCAGCGGCCCCGAGTACGCCGCGCGCTTCATCCGGGAAGCCCGCAAGCGCTACATCCCCATCCTTGCCGATACCTCAGTGGTCGAACTGGACTCCGGGCGCCGCGTGCGGACCGCCTCGCGCACCGGCATGGCCGAGTATCGCGCCGACGCAGTGATCCTGGCCATGGGCTGCCGCGAGCGCAGCCGCGGCGCCCTGGCCATACCCGGACAGCGACCCGCGGGCGTCTGCACGGCCGGCGTCGCGCAGGCCTACCTAAACCTGCACAACCGCATGCCCGGCCGCGAGGTCGTGATCCTGGGCTCGGGCGACATCGGCCTGATCATGGCCAGGCGCCTGACGCTGGAAGGGGCGCGCGTCCTGGGCGTGTACGAAATCCTGCCGTATCCGAGCGGCCTGCCGCGCAACCTGGCGCAGTGCCTGGACGATTTCGGCATTCCGCTGTTCCTTTCGCACACGGTGGTGGATATCCATGGCTCCGCCCGGCTTCAGGGGGTCACGGTCGCCCGCGTGGACGAGCGCCGGCAGCCGATTTCCGGCACCGAACGCAGGATTCCCTGCGACACCCTGGTCCTGTCGGTGGGCCTGATACCCGAAAACGAACTGTCGCTGATGGCCGGGGTCGAGCTTGACGACCGTACGAGGGGCCCCGTGGTGGACGAGGGCTACCAGACCACCGTGCCCGGCATTTTCGCGGCGGGCAACGTGCTGCAGGTGCACGATCTTGTAGACTATGTGTCACTTGAGGCGGAGCGCCTGGCCGAGTCCGTGGCGTGTTTCCTTCAGGCCTGCATATCGACCGGCCAGCAAGCGGTCGCCTCCGCGGACGCTGTCCGGCTCGACATCAGGCGAGGATCCGGCATCCTGTACGTCGTGCCGCGCCGCGTCGATCCGGGCCGCGACATCCACCTTTCCTTACGCGTGTCGTCTCCCATGGGGGCGTGCGAACTGCGCGTGACGCAGAACGGCCGCGTCGTGTTTTCCCGTCGCCTGGCCAAGGCCGTGCCCGCGGAGCTCGTGCAGGCGACCCTGAAGGCCGGAATCCTGGACGCGCGGGGCGACCTGGAGGTTGTGGTGGCGGGACGTATATAGTATGTCGAAGGTTGTTGACGGTTCATCGAAAATTGTGGTCTGCATCGTGTGCCCCCGCGGATGCGAAATGCGGGTCGAGGTTGGGGATCCGGGAAAGAGCGGCGCTTCCGACGGGCAGGTCCTCAGGGTCGAGGGTGCGGCCTGCGCGCGCGGTCGCGCCTATGCCGCCGCGGAATTGCGCGATCCGCGCAGGACGCTTTCGACCTCGATACGGGTGCTCGGCGGCGAGGAGCCCCTGACGAGTGTCCGGCTGACCGGGGCGATTCCGATCGGCCGGGTCGGGGATGCGATGCAAGTCCTGCGCGCGGTGCGCGCCGATGCGCCGATACTGATGGGCCAGGTGGTCCTGGCCGATGTCGCGGGCCTGGGCGTGGATGCGATCGCGACGAGGGAAAATCATGTACGACGACAAGACTGATGCGGCGCTGCGGCGGGCTGACGCCGAAGCCATATTCCGCGCCGGGGTGGCGCGGGTAGATCCCGAGCCCCTGATCGCTTCCGCAGTACGGCTGGAGCCGGGTTCCGAAGGCGAACGCGTGCTGGTGGCGTCAACAATCTTCGATGAACTACGTTTGGCCCTGCCGACGGGCGGGCGAATTTTCGCCGCGGGCATGGGCAAGGCGTCGGCGCGCATGGCCGCGGGACTGGAGCGGGCGCTCGGCGACGCGCTCGCAGGTGGCATCGTCGCGGTAAAGCACGGCCATGTGGAAACCTTGCGCGGGATCCGCCTGATCGAGGCGGGGCATCCGACGCCCGACGAACATTCGGCGCGCGCGGCGCGGGCCATGCTCGGCCTTTCCGGTGAGCTCGGCGTTGCCTTCACCGCCGACGATATCGTCATCGTGCTGGTGTCCGGCGGAGGTTCGGCCATACTCTGCGCGCCCGCCGAGGGACTGACCCTTGCCGACAAGACCGGCGCCACTTCGGCCCTTCTGGCATCCGGCGCGACGATTTCCGAAGTGAACTGCGTGCGCAAGCACCTGTCCGCCATCAAGGGCGGCAGGCTCGCCGCGGCCCTCGCGCCGGCGCGCGTGCTGGCGCTCGTGCTTTCCGACGTGATCGGCGACGACCTGGACGCGATCGCCTCCGGTCCGACGGTGCCGGATCCCTCGACATTCTCCGATGCGCTGGAAATCGTCCGGCGCTACGGCATGGAATCATCGATGCCCGCGCCCGTCCTTGCCCGGCTCCGTGCGGGTGCCGCCGGAAAAATCCCGGAAACACCCAAACCGGGCGACCCCGCCCTGGCCGGCGCGAAAACCCTGCTCGTGGGCACCAACCGCATCGCGCTGGCCTCCGCGGAAG
>CAYRXK010000135.1:0-4053 GCA_964428265.1 uncultured Treponemataceae bacterium | reverse complement strand
TGGAAGGACCGCGCCGCCGGCACAACCGGCGTACAATCGGGCAACCTCGCCGTCTCCGGCCCGATCGACCGCATCTTCGACGCCTCCGGACCTCTGGTCATCCGCGATCCGGCGCTTGGCCGCAGCATCGAAATGACGCGCACGGCGTTCCCCTCGACGGTGGTCTGGAACCCCTGGGAAAAGGCCGCCTCCATGGCCGACCTGGGAGCCGACGCCTACCCGCGCATGCTCTGCGTGGAACCCGCGCGGGTGGCGGGGCAGGACCTGCCGCTCGATCCGGGGGCCCAAGCGACGATGGGCTTCAGCTGCGCGCCGCGCTGAGCGCCTCTTCCTTCGCAAGCCGAACATAGGACGCGGCCGATTCCAGGATTTTCTCGACATCCGCATCGTCGAGCTGCCTGACCGCCTTGGCGGGGCTGCCCATGATCAGGCTGCGCGGCGGAAAGCTTTTCCGTTCGGTAACCAGCGAACCCGCCGCGACGACGCACTCGTCGCCGATCCGCGCGCCGTTCAGGATGATCGCACCCATCCCTATCAGGCAGCGGTCGCCGATCCTGCACCCATGCACGATGGCGGCATGGCCGATCGTGACGTCATCGCCGATGACGCAGGGTTCCGTGGCCGCCACGTGCAGGACGGCCCCGTCCTGCACATTGCTGCGCGCACCCACGCTGATG
Source organism: uncultured Treponemataceae bacterium (assembly GCA_964428265.1). GTDB lineage: Bacteria > Spirochaetota > Spirochaetia > Treponematales > Rectinemataceae > CAYRXK01. Next base: position 3,376 of record CAYRXK010000135.1, on the reverse strand, counting down.
GGCGCGATGTCGCCGCGCAGGACCGCGTGGTGCCACACGCCCGAGTCGCCGCCCAGGCGCACATCGTGCGTCAGCACCGCGTGCGGCGAAACATAGGCCGCTTCGGCCGTGTGCAGCCCGGTGCCGCGCAGCGCCTCGACATCATCGGGTTTTTCCATGGTATTCCCCCTGTAAAAAAACGGCCCCCCGCGCGGGGAGGCCGTCATTGTACCCGATCTTCGCGGACGAAGGAACGTCAGCGCGCCGCCTTCAGGGCTTCGGCGGTAAGGCCGACCAGGGTGGCGGTGATGGACACGCCGGACACCGCGTCGGGCTTGCCGTCGGCCTTCAGGGTAATCTTGGACGGATCGCCGGCCTTCAGGATGGCTTCTTCGAGCTTTTCGGCCTGCAGGTGCCAGGCGCCCTGCTTGGCGGCCTTTTCCATGCCGTATTTGCCGGTCACGGATTCAACGAGCTTGGACTTCTTGGTCGCATCCTTGTAGGTGCCGTTCCAGACCACGCCGACGATCGTGCCGTTCACGACGGTTACCAGCGAGGAATCCTTCCAGCCGGAATTGTCGAAGGCCGCGGCCTGGGCGAAGAACCAGCCGTCCTTGGCGTAGGGGCCCTTGGCGATCGGGGCGGAAGTCAGGGCTTCCTTGACCAGTTCGTAGAATTCGGACACGGTCATGGTGGCGCCGGTGATGGCGTCGGTCTTGCCGGACTTGTCGAACTTGGCGAAGTTCACGTCCTGCGTCTTGACCAGGTACTCCTCGGCGGCGGCGGCCTGCTTGTCCCATTCGGCCTTGATCTTGGACGCCTTTGCCATGCCGTACTTGCCGGACGCGGCGTGGGATTTCTTGTCCAGGGCGCCGGCGATGTTGGAAACGCCGTTCCACTGCGCGCTGGCGATCTTGCCGCCCGCCACCTTCACGACGACCTGCTCCTTCCAGCCGGACGAGCTGTACTTGGCCGATTCGGCGAAATAGGTGCCGTCCTTGATCTTGGAAAGATCCACCTGCGCGAACGCCGCGCCGGCGGCCACGAACAGAGCGAGCGCCACTGCGATGAGTTTCTTCACGTAATCCTCCGGAAAACGAATTTTCGTTTCGATACTAAAGCATCGATACCCTGCTCGTCAATCTTGCGGGAGCCCGGATTACGTGGTAGCGTAAACGCCATGAATACCCTCGCAGAAGAACTCAACGCGATCCTTTCGCCGCACGCCGCGGGCAGGCTTCTGTCGGCCATGGGCCGCCGCATGTACATGCCGAAGGGCCTCCTGACCCAGAGCGCCGAGGCCGACACCAAGGCAAAGCGCTTCAATGCCACCATCGGCATGGCGTTCGAGCACGGCCAGCCCATGATGCTCGACGCCCTGCGCGAAGGCCTGCCCACCCTGACCCCGCGCGAAGCGGTGGCCTACGCCTCCACGGCCGGCGTCATGGCGCTGCGCCAGCGCTGGAAGAAGGCGATGGAAGAAAAGAACCACTCGCTCAGGGGCGCCTCCTACTCCATGCCCGTGGTGGTGCCCGGCCTGACCGCCGCGGTGTCCTACATCGCCGACCTCTTCATCGAACCGACCGACCTCGTCGTGGTTCCCGACCTGCACTGGCCGAACTACCGCCTTATTTTCGAGGAGCGCAAGACCGCCACCGGGCTCACCTATCCCCTGTTCTCGGGCGACGGTTTCAATGTCCAGGGGTTCGAGGCGCGCCTGCGCGAGGCTGCCGCCAAGACCGGCAGGGCGATCTGCGTGCTCAATTTCCCGAACAACCCGGTGGGCTATACGCCCACTGAATCCGAAGCGGCGGAAATCGTGGCCGCGCTCACGCGCGTCGCCGATTCCGGCGCCGACGTGCTGGTGATATCCGACGACGCCTATTTCGGCCTGCGGTACACCGACGGCCTGCTGGACGAATCCATATTCGCCCGCCTGGTGGGCGCCCACCCGCGCATCCTCGCGGCCAAGGCCGACGGCCCCACCAAGGAAGACTACGTGTGGGGCTTCCGCGTGGGCTTTGTCACCTTCGGCGGCAAGGGCCTGGATGCCGCCGCCCAGGATGCATTGGTCAAGAAACTCATGGGCGTGGTGCGCTCATCGGTGTCCAACTGCTCCAGCGTGGGCCAGAACCTCCTGCTCAAGGCGCTGGAATTCCCCGGCTACGAGGCGCAGAAGGCGCACTACCGCAAGGTGCTCGAAGGGCGCTACCACGCGTTCAGGAAGGCGCTGGCCGAAGTGGATTTTCCCGCGGGCATGCGGGCGCTGCCCTTCAACTCCGGCTACTTCATGAGCTTCATCTGCGAGGGATTCTCCGCGGAAGCGCTGCGCGTGAAATTGCTAGAAGAAGACGCTATCGGAACCATTTCCATGCAGGACAAATACTTGCGTGTCGCATTCTCCAGCGTGGAAGAGTCCGACGTGCGGACGCTCTGCGAGTACATCGCCAAGCGGGCGCACGAACTGGCCGAATAGCACCGCCGGGCGACGCGATTTTAAGGCAGCCGGAGGTCGGCTACCACCGGGTAGTGGTCCGACACCGGCACCGCCCCCCGTTCAGGCGGCGGCAGGCCGGCGATCCGTACCGCCGCCGCCGGCGGGCCACCCGAGGCGCCGGCAAGGTCGCCGGACACGATCAGGTGGTCGGTGACGCTGCGCCAGCGCTCGTCCGCGTAGGTGGGCACTCCCGGCAGCAGCGTCTCGTTCAGCGCCACGAAATCGTTCGACGCATCCTGGTCGTCGCGCAGGGTCAGGCTGCGCAGGGTCGAAGCCTCGCCCTGCCGGTCTCCCGGATTGATGGTATTGAAGTCTCCGCCCAGCAGGGCGAAATACCGCCTGCCCCCGACGCCGCCGTCCGCGGCCGCACCCCCGCGCTCCGCCAGGCTGTTCCGCAGAAGGGCGGCGGCAGCCTTCGCCTGCGCTGCCCGTGCGGCTTCCGACTTCGCGTCGGACATCGCCTTGAAATGAAAATTGTACACTTCCAGTTCAGCCGGGCCGAGCAGGACCAGCGCGCGCAGGCCCGGCCTGGGCCACGGATCGGTACCGCCCGGCTGCAGCACCGCACCCGATTCCCGGATGGGGTGGCGCGAGAACAGCGCCAGGTCGTCCTGGCCTCCGGTCTCCACCGATACCTGGTACGGCATGGACCAGCCGGCCTTGGCCAGGGCCACCTGCAGAAGCGCGATGTCGCCGCCTTTTTCGTCGTCCTGCTGGATTTCCTGAAGAAGCGCCAGGTCGGGTGCGATGCCGGCGATCGTGCCGGCGATGGCATCGTGCAGGCTGAGCCGTTCGCCCGTTCCCGGCAGGGTGGCCGCGCAGTCGCGCAGGTTCCAGGTCAGCACGCGAAGCGGGGTGCCGGATGGCGCGGTCGGGATCGAGGGGGAGCCGCTTGCGGGG
>CAYRXK010000134.1:2868-4076 GCA_964428265.1 uncultured Treponemataceae bacterium | reverse complement strand
GTTGTTGTACATGTACAGGGGCGACCCGATCTGCTGGACCAGGCCGTCCTTCATCACGACGATCTTGTCGCCCATGGTCATGGCCTCTACCTGGTCATGGGTGACGTAGATCATGGTGGACTGCAGGCGGTCGTGCAGTTCGATCAGTTCGGCGCGCATCTGCACGCGGAGCTTGGCGTCGAGGTTGGACAGCGGTTCGTCGAACAGGAAGACCTTGGGGTTGCGCACGATGGCGCGGCCGACGGCGACGCGCTGGCGCTGGCCGCCCGAAAGCGCCTTGGGCCTGCGGTCGAGCAGTTTTTCGATGTCGAGGATGCGGGCGGCTTCCTTGACTCGCTTGTCGATCTCTTCCTTCGGGAGCTTGCGGATCTTGAGGCCGAAGGCCATGTTTTCGTACACGGTCATGTGCGGGTACAGGGCGTAATTCTGGAACACCATCGCGATGTCGCGGTCCTTGGGAGGAACGTCGTTCATCAGCTTGCCGTCGATGAACAGTTCGCCTTCTGAGATGTCTTCCAGGCCGGCGACCATGCGGAGCGTGGTGGATTTCCCGCAGCCGGAGGGACCGACGAACACGACGAATTCCTTGTCGTTGATGGTGATGTTGGCGTCCTTGACCGCGCGGACGTTGCCTTCGTACACCTTGCCGATCTTCTTGAGTTCTACTTTGGCCATGATGCCTCCCTTGGGGGGTTATGTTAGTTCCAAGATCATATCCCGGTTTCGGGCTGCGGTCAAATGATTCCCGCCGGATTGATTCCCGCCGGATCGGAGGGGGTTGCGGCGACACCGGCGCTCCAGGCCCAGGACAGCACCCCGAAGGCCACCGCCACGTTCATCGAGGCCTTGGCGCCGCGCATGGGTATGCTGACCTTGCCGAGTTCGCACAGTTCGAGGGCCTGGGCCGAAACGCCGAGCTCCTCGGAACCGAGGATTACCGTGCCGCGCGCCGGAAAGCGGAAAGCGCCCAGGTCGGCGCCTCCAAGTTCCAGGGCGAAGCAGGGGCCGCAGGCGGCCAGTTCGTCCAGCGCGGCGCGCCTCCAGGGGACCAGGTCGACGGCGCCCATGGATGATCGCAGGGCTCGCGGGTGGCGGGGGTCGGCGCAGTCGGGCGACAGGAGGATTTCCGAAAAGCCGAAGGCGTCGGCGGTGCGGAAAATGGTGCCGACATTGAAGGGCGAACGGATGTCCTCCAGGTAGGCGCGAAG
>CAYRXK010000134.1:0-2768 GCA_964428265.1 uncultured Treponemataceae bacterium | reverse complement strand
GGAAAATGGTGCCGACATTGAAGGGCGAACGGATGTCCTCCAGGTAGGCGCGAAGGCCGCTGTCCGGAGTCGCGGCAGTCACGGACGGCGATCCCGGGCCTGCGGCGCGGGGCGGCAGAAGGTCCCAGTCGGCAGATGACTGGCCCGAGGCGCGGATGCAGGCATGCCGCAGGGCATCGAGCGCGCGCAGGTACCCTTCGGATGAATCGGCGGACGCGTACGCGGACTCGCCACCGTTGGGGGACATGTCCGGCCGGCATGCGGCAAGGCGAAGCGCCGCGGCGCGGAGACCCGGATCCGCGGCGGCCGCGGGCGAATCGGCAAGGATTTTCGCGATGCCGCGCGCGTAGTCGGCGGCCTGGTCACCCTCGATCCGGATACCACCCCCGTTCCCGGGTACATCGGAAGCGGAGCACAGGGAACGCTGCAATCCTTCGAGGAGAACGGCGCATTTGCGCGTCAGCGTCCTTCCGCGGAGCGTGGCGAGCTTGGGCAGGCTGATCACGGTTCGGATCCGGCGCGTCCGGCGGACCCGGCGTTCCCGAGCAGGGCGTCGAGCAGGCTGTCGGGCAATTCCCTGGCGAGCGCCCGCTCGGCCCAGGCCGCGTCGCGGATGCGCGATGCGAGGTCGGCGATGCGGTCTTCGCGGACTTCGGGCGCGGCCAGCGCGAGCGCGACGGCCCGCGCGTACTCGGCGGGATCGACTTTGCGGATCGGCCGGGAACCCCGGGCAACCCGGGCATCGCGGCCGGGGCTGGAATCGCGCGTCACGGCGCCCCGTCCTCCGGTTCTGCGGCCGAGGATGAGGAAGCGGAAACCAGCACGGCGAACTCACCCTTGGCCATGGCGGGATCCGCGGCGCCGGCTTCAAAGCGCGCGGCCACATCCGCGGCCTTGCCCACGATGAATTCCTCGTGCAGCTTGGTCATTTCGCGGCCGATGCAGACCATGCGCCCGGGTTCCGCGGCGGCGATATCGGCCATGAGCCTGCCGATGCGGTGCGGCGATTCGTACAGCACGAAGGCTTCGCCGCGCCCGAGGAGTACGGCGACGCGGGCGGCCCGCCTGCCGGATTTGGGCGATGGAAAGCCGTCGAACAGCCAGGTCCTGCCGCCGAATCCCGAGGCCGACACCAAGGCGGCGAAGGCCGACGGGCCCGGAATGGGGCTGACCGCATGACCGGCTTCGCGCGCGGCGCGGGCCAGGATTGCTCCCGGGTCCGAGAGGCCGGGCGTGCCGGCGTCCGAACAGTAGGCGACGTCCTTGCCCTGCGCGAGCAGTTCGACGACGCGGGCGGCGCCCCGCCGTTCGTCGTTGGCATGGCAGGACAGCAGAGGCTTGCGTATGCCGAAATGGGTGAGCAGCTTGAGGGTGTGGCGCGTATCCTCGCAGGCGATGGCGTCGACGCCCTTAAGGGTTTCGAGCGCGCGCAGGGTGATGTCGCCGAGGTTGCCGATCGGCGTGGCGACAAGGTAGAGGGTAGCCATTCCGTGCTGAAGTATCGCGACGGAAGCGGCGCTGGTCAATCGCGCGAACGGGATTACGGGCAGGCCCCCGGTCTGTTATAATTGTCCGTCATGGAAAAACCACGGATCAAGCGCACGGTGTTCCTGTTCGCGTTCATCGCCCTGTTCCTGCTGGTCGCGCGGCTCTTCTATCCGTTCCTCACCGTCCTGGTATGGGCGGGACTCATCTATGTGATGATTTCGCCGCTGTACGAGCGGATCGCGGGCATACGGGGCGGCAGCGACAAGCGGAACCTGGGCCAGTCCTTCATCGCTGGCCTGGCGGCCTTCCTGGGCGTGGCGGCCTTCGTCGTGCCTATCCTCGCCCTCGCCTTCTCGCTCGCCCGCCAGATCCTCGACATCGCAAAGGATACCCTGGCCTTCCTGGATACCCATCCGCAGTTTTTCGACCTTTCGCCGGCAAGCCCGCTGGGAGGGTGGATTTTCCGGGCCTCAGGCGGCGCCATCGACCTGTCGAATTTCGACGTCATCGGCGAACTGAAGGAAATCCTGGGCGGAAGCTCGGAACGCATCCTCGGCTTCTCGACGAAAATACTGAAGAATCTCGGCTCGGGCGTTCTCACCGTCGCCTTCATGATGTTCACGCTGTACTTCCTTCTGGTTGACGGCAAGCACCTGATCGCGCTGGTGGTGCACGCGATTCCCATCGAGCGGCACATGACCTCGATGTTCCTGAAGAAAATGCGCGAAACCGGCATTCAGCTGGTGAAGGGCTTTTTCCTGGTTTCGCTGTACCAGGCGACGGTGATGTTCCTGCTCAGCATGGCGCTGGGATTAAAAAGCCCCCTGGTGATGGCGGTGCTGACGGTGATCGCCTCGTTCGTGCCGATGGTGGGCGCCGGCCTGGTCTGGGGCCCGCTGACGATCGTGCTGGCGCTCACCGGGCCCTTGTGGAAGGCCGCGCTGTTCGGCATTTTGGCGGCCCTGCTGGTCTCGACCCTGGATAATTTCATAAGGCCGATGGTGCTGGGCGAGCGGCTGAAGATTCATCCCCTGCTGATTTTCTTCGCGATTCTGGGCGGGGTCAGGATGTTCGGCATAAACGGCCTGATCCTGGGCCCGCTGGTGCTGATCGTGTTCTTCGCGGCGGTGGATCTGTACGACAAGATCGAATCCGGCGCGCCGAGCCGCGACGAGGGGGATGCTGCCGATCGCGACCGCTCAGAGGCGCCGCCCGAGGCGTAGGTCCAGGTCTTCGAGGTAGGCGGCGGGCACTTCGATGCCGCCGGCGCTGCGCCCCAG
>CAYRXK010000133.1:0-4084 GCA_964428265.1 uncultured Treponemataceae bacterium | reverse complement strand
AAGGAAATTTCCATCGCCGCGCGCATGGGCGGGGGTGATTCCGATTCCAACCCGCGCCTGCGCACCGCGGTCCTGAAGGCCCGCGCCGCCAACATGCCCAAGGACAACATCGACCGGGCCATAAAGAAGGGCACCGGAGAGCTCGAAGGCGTCAACTACGAAGAACTCAACTACGAGGCCTACGCCCCCGGCGGCGGCGCCATGCTTATCGAAGTCCTGACCGACAACAAGAACCGCGCGGCGGCGGAAATCCGCAACATCCTGACCCGCTCGGGCTCCAATCTCGGCGCCACCGGTTCGGTCGCCTACCTTTTCAAGCGCAAGGGCATCCTCTCCTACGATGGCGAGAAATACACCGAGGACAAGGTGATGGAAGCCGCGCTGGAAGCCGGCGCCGACGACGTGCTCGCCCAGGACGGCGGAATAGAGGTCTACACCGACCCGAACTCCTTCGAGGCCGTGCTGAACGCCATGAACGCCGCCGGATTCGAAACCCTGGGCGCCGAGATCTCCATGATCCCGGACACCTGGGTTACCCCTGATGCCGACAACGCCGCGAAGGTGCAGAAACTGATCGACAAGCTCGAGGAGTGCGAGGACGTGCAGAACGTCTACCACAACATCGAGCTGCCCGAATCGGACGAGGAATGACCCTCCCGCCCGGGAAGCCGCCCGCCGGCGATCCGACCGAACGGATCGTCGTGGGGGTCGATCCCGGGCTCGCATCGGTCGGCTGGGGCGTGGTGCGCGAATCGCGCGGCGCCCTTGCCCGTCTCGATCACGGTTGCATCGTCACGCGCGCCGACCTGCCCACAGCCGAGCGCCTCGACCTGATATACCGCGGCATACGCGAACTTCTTGCCGCTTGGAAACCGCAATCGGGCGGCACCGAAACCCTGTTTTTCTTCCGGAACGTTTCTTCCGCCCTGCCGGTCGCCGAGGCGCGCGGGGTAATCCGCCTGGCCTTCGCGCACGAAGGCGTCCCGCTTGCCGAGTTCACGCCCAACGACATAAAGAAATCGGTCACCGGGTCCGCCCGCGCCGACAAGGCGCAGGTCCAGGAAATGGTGCGCATCCTTCTGGGCCTCTCCGACCTGCCCAAGCCGGACCATGCCGCCGACGCCCTTGCCGCGGCGATTTGCCGCCTGCACCACATAAGCCCCGCCGAGAGCCCGTTCCCACCTGCCCTCGGCAGGTAGAATCTGCTATACTGACCCGCATCATGTTCAACAGCATCACCGGAATCCTCTCCGGCAGGGGGCCCGATTACGTCTGGGTCCGCTCGGGCGGGATCGAGTGGGATATCGGCGTGCCCGCGCGGGCGGTCGCCGGCTTCGGCGCCGAAGGGTCGGAGGTGACGGTCTACACCTGGCTGCACCATTACGAGGACGGCATGAAGCTGTTCGGCTTCCCGAGCCTGCAGGAACGCGCCGTATTCCTGGCCCTGATGAAGGTCGAGGGCATCGGGCCGAAGCAGGCCCTGAAAGTACTGTCCGGCATCGCGCCGGCCGACCTGGGCCGCGCCCTGGATTCAGGCGATCTGGCCGCCCTGCAGAAAATCCCCGGCGTGGGCCCCAAGATGGCGCAGAAGATGGTGCTGGCCCTGAAAGGCGTGCTGGTGGAGCGCCCCGAGGCCGAACGCGGCGCCACCGCCGGGGCCTCGACCCTGGGCCCATGGGCGGACCTGGCACGATCCCTGGTGGACATGGGATTCGACCGCCGCGCGGTAGAGGCGGTGGTGCGTCGGGAAGCCGCCGCCATCGGCGCTGCAGAGGCCGCGACCGCCGGCGCCAAGTCCGGCAAGGGCGCCGCGGCATCCGACGCCGCAACCGAAAAGGAACTCTTCCGCCGCGCCCTGATGGATCTCTCCGCCGGAGGCGCATCGTGAAATCCGACAGCATCAGGCAGGGTACGATGGTACCCGAATACGATCCGGCCGAGGACGAGCGCGAAGCTACCCTGCGCCCGCACCGCCTGACCGAATTCCAGGGCCAGTCGCGCCTTAAGGACAACCTCTCGCTCTTCATCCGTGCGGCGCGCGAACGCGGCGAACCGCTGGACCACCTCTTCCTGATGGGCCCGCCGGGCCTGGGCAAGACCACCCTGGCGCTGGTCGCCGCCACCGAACTCGGCGCCGACTTCAAGCCCACCAGCGCGCCCGCGCTCGAAAAACCCAAGGACCTGGCCGGCATCCTGACCACCCTGCGCCCCGGCTCGGTCTTCTTCATCGACGAGATCCACCGCCTGAAGCCCGCCATCGAAGAAATGCTCTACATCGCGATGGAGGATTTCGAGCTGGACTGGATCATCGGCCAGGGCCCGGCGGCGCGCACCGTGCGCGTGCCGGTGCCGCCCTTCACCCTCGTGGGCGCCACCACCAAGGCCGGCATGGTCTCGGCCCCGCTGGCCAGCCGCTTCGGCATATCGCTCCGCTTCGAATATTACAGCCCGCCCGAACTGGAAATGGTCATCCACCGTTCGGCCGCCATCCTCGACATGGACATAGCGCCGGACGCCGCCACCCTGCTGGCTTCGACCAGCCGGGGCACCCCCCGCATCGCCAACCGCCTCCTCAGGCGCATGCGCGATTTCGCCCAGGTCGAGGGTTCGCGCACCGTCACGCGCGCCATCGTGGATACGGGCCTCGACCGCCTGGAGGTGGACGCGCTGGGCCTGGAGCGCCTGGACCGCGAAATCCTGAAGGCCGTCATCCTGAAGTACGCAGGAGGCCCGGTCGGCGCCGAGACTCTGGCCATCACGGTGGGCGAGGGCGTGGACAGCCTGGAGGACTATTACGAGCCCTTCCTCATCCAGGCGGGCCTCCTGGCGCGCACCGCAAGGGGCCGCGTGGCCACCCAGGCAGCCTACCGACACCTCGGCATGGAGATTCCGCGTGAAGACGGACGACTTCAATTTTGAGCTTCCCGAGCGCCTGATCGCGCAGCATCCGGCTTCGCGCCGCGGCGATTCGCGGATGTTCGTGCTGGACCGAGGCGCCGGCGATGCCGGTGCCGACATGCGCCACGCCATGGTGCGCGAACTGCCCGACTTCATCGAACCGGGAACGCTGATGGTGTTCAACGATTCCAAAGTGCGGAAGGCGAGGGTGCTCGGCATCGCCGACGATACCGGCGCCGAGGTGGAATTCCTGCTGCTGGGTCCCGCCGCCGCGTCCGCGCCGGCCGCCGCGCCCGCGCCTGCCGCCTCCTCGACCTCGACCTCGACCTCGACCGCGACCCACGAAGGATCGAACGCCTGGCGCGCCGTCTGCAGCAAGGCCAAGCGCCAGCGCCCGGGCAGGACCTACACCCTGCCCGGCGGTATGCGCGCCCGCATCCTGGCCGAAGCGGACGACGAGCGCATCGTCGGATTTTCGCCCGCGCTGGACGACGCCTGGCTGGAGCGCCACGGCCACATCCCCCTGCCGCCCTACATCCGACGCCCGGACGGCGCCGAAGACGAGTCTCGCTACCAGACGGTCTACGCGCGCGAAATCGGCTCGGCCGCCTGCCCCACGGCGGGCCTGCACTTTACCGAAGAACTGCTGCAGGCGCTGGACCGGCGCGGCGCCATCCGCGCCACCGTCACCCTGCACGTGGGCCTGGGCACATTCCTGCCGGTGCGCAGCGCCACGGTCGAAGAGCACCGCATGCACGAGGAATGGTACACCGTTCCGCCCGAGACCGCCGACGCGGTTCGCCTGGCCAAACGCGAAGGCAGGCCGGTGCTCGCCGTGGGCACCACCTCGCTGCGGACCCTCGAATCGGCCTTCGTCAGCGATTCCGACAATCCCGACGATCCGGATGGGGGCAGCGTGGCCGCGGGCACCGCGAGCACGCGCATTTTCATCTATCCGGGCTACCGGTTCCGCGTGGTGGACCGCCTGTTCACCAACTTCCACACGCCCAAATCCACCCTGTTCATGCTGGTGTCGGCCTTCGCCGGCGAGGCGCGCATCAGGAAGGCCTACGAAGAAGCCATCGAGCGGGAATATCGGTTCTTCAGCTACGGCGACGCCATGCTCATTCAGTAATTAGAACCCGGAAGCTTGTTGCGGATCGACCAACCAGAATTTGGGCACGTA
>CAYRXK010000132.1:0-4110 GCA_964428265.1 uncultured Treponemataceae bacterium | reverse complement strand
TGCGCGACACCAAGATCATCGCCGAAGCCTGGGACGCCGGCGGCGCCTACCAGGTCGGCGCCTTTCCCGGAGGCCGCTGGGCCGAGTGGAACGACCGCTACCGCGACGACGTGCGCCGCTTCTGGTCCGGAGCCTCCACCGGCGCCATACACCTGGCCACGCGCATCACCGGCTCCTCGGACCTCTACCTGCGCGACGGCCGCAAGCCCTTCCATTCCATCAACTTCGTCACCGCGCACGACGGCTTCACGCTGGCCGACCTCCTGTCCTACGAGCGCAAGCACAACGAAGCCAACGGCGAGGCCAACCGCGACGGCTCCGACGCCAACCTGTCCATGAACTTCGGCGTCGAAGGCCCGACGGATGACCCGGCCGTCCGCGACGCCCGGCTGCGGCAGGCCAAGAACTACCTGGCCACCCTCCTCCTGTCCATCGGCACCCCCATGCTCCTGGGCGGCGACGAATTCGGCCGCAGCCAGGGCGGCAACAACAACGCCTACTGCCAGGACAACGAAACCAGCTGGTACGACTGGGACCTGGCGCGCGGCACAGCCGCCGCCACCGCCGCGGCTACCGTCGGCCCCGCCGCCGCCGGCGACGCCCTCGAGCCCGGCCCCTCCCTCACGCGCTTCGTCTCCGAGCTCATCCGCTTCCGCATGGCGCACCCCGCCTTCCGCCGCCCCGAATTCTTCACCGGCGAGGACAACGACCACAACGACATGCCCGACATCACCTGGTTCGACGAGGAGGGCGCCGCCCCCGATTGGACCAGGCTCACCACGCGCCTGGCCGCCCGGATCGACGGATCGAAGGCCGAATTCTTCGGCGACAAGGACGACACGGACTTCTACCTCATGTTCAGCGCCTCCGACGAATCTACCGCGTTCACCGTGCCGCCGCATCCGCGCGGCCTGCCCTGGCGCATCGCCATCGACACGTCCCGCCCCTCGCCGGACGACATCGTTCCCGACGGCCGCCCCCTGCCGTCCGGCTTCGGCATCGGCTCCGGAAACGGAAACAGCGCCGTCGCCTACGCCGTCGCCACGCGCTCCTTCGTCCTCCTGATCGCCGGACCCTGAGCGCGGCTCCTCACAACCTTGTAAATTGAACGACCATGTTTTAAAATGCAAGGATGATCGACCGAAATCTCTTCCCCTCCATCCTCCAAGCCATTTCCAGGAATCCGGTGGTGGCCCTGATCGGTCCACGACAGGTCGGAAAGACCACCCTCGCGAAACAGATAGCCGCGCGGCTCGGCGCATCCGCAGGCGAACATGGCTCAGGATCGCTGTATCTGGACCTCGAACTCGCTTCCGATGCCAACAAGCTCGTGGATGCGGAACTCTACCTCGAATCCCGACGCGACACCCTCGTCATCATTGATGAAGTGCAGCGCAGGCCGGACCTGTTCCCCTTGCTTCGCGCCCTCGTGGACAGGGACCGTCGTCCGGGGCGTTTCCTGCTCCTCGGTTCCGCATCGCCGCAGCTTATCCGCCACAGTTCGGAAAGCCTGGCTGGCAGGATCCGCTACTTCGAGATTGCTCCCTTCAGCCTGGCTGAAGTCGGACCGGACCGATACCGCTCCCTCTGGCTTCGCGGCGGCTATCCGCCGAGCTACCTCGCCACGGATGACACCGACAGCTTGGAATGGCGACAGTCTTTCATCTCGACCTACCTGGAGCGCGACATCCCCCAGTTCGGTATCCAGGTACCGGCAGGCCAACTCCGTCGCTTCTGGACGATGATCGCCCACCTGCACGGCCAGCAGTGGAATGCCAGCCGCCTTGCTGCCAGCATGGGGATTTCGGCGCCGACCGTGCAGCGCTACCTCGACATCCTCGACGACACCTTCATCGTCCGCCAACTCCGCCCCTACATGGCAAACATCGGCAAGCGCCTGGTCAAATCGCCCAAGGTGTACATCCGCGATACAGGCCTCCTGCACGCACTCCTGGACCTGCATACCGCGGATGCGCTGGCTTCGCATCCCGCGCTGGGCGCCTCCTGGGAGGGCTTCGCGATCACCCAGATCCTCTCGGCCATACCGGACGGCTGGCAGCCCTTCTACTACCGCACCGCCGCCGGAGCGGAGATCGATCTCCTCCTCATGAACCGGGCACAGGAAACGACCGCGATGGAAATCAAGTATTCATCGGCGCCACAACCCCCAAGGGGATTCCTTCTTGCATGCGAGGACCTGCACGCATCCAGGCGCTTCATCGTCTACCCGGGAACCGGGGACTCCTCCGGCTCCGATCGGTACTCCTTGCCCGGCAGCGTCACCGCCCTACCGCTGCGTGACATCCCGACCCTGTTCGCATAGCCGGACACCGCCCCGCGCCATTTGCCGCCGCGCTCCCGAGTTTATATCTTGTCAGTACGATGGAACGCAGCGAACGGATCGACGCCGAAACCCTAATCCGCCTCGGATTGAGGGAGCTTGCGCGCCATCGGCCCGACCTGGCGCTGGCCCACCTTCGCGCCGCCGTCGACGCCACGCCCGCCGCCTGCGCCGACCGCCTCTCGCGCGCCCTGTACTGGCTCTCCGTGGCGCTCTTCCGCCTGGACCGCAAGGAACTCGGCGTTAAAAGCCTGGCATCGGCGCAGAAACTCCGCCGCCGCGGCTTCGCGCGCAGCGCCTACCTGACCCGGTCCAACGAATACGGCATGCCGCGCCGCCCCACGCCGGAACTCGACGACTTCTACGCCTTCGCCAGCATCCAGATGGCCGCTTACCTGGCGCGCAAGCACCGGGCCCGCTTCGAATCCCATGTCGAGCGCGAGGCGGTTACCCTCCTGGTCGCCCAGGCCTGGAAGGACCTGCTGCGTTCAGGCCGCCTTCACGGCATGGAATGCGGCGCCAAGCTCATCGTGTTCCGCCAGGTCGAGCCCGGCTTCGACGGTGTCGGCATGTCCGCCGGCAGCATGGTTGCCGGCAGCAAAGTTGCAGGCAGCAAAGTTGCCGGCACCCGCATCATCCGGGCCAGCTTCGGATCGCCCGGGCGCTGCACCTGCGGTTCAGGCCTGGATTCTGCCCGCTGCTGCCGCAGGACACGCGGCCTTTCGGAGCAGTGACCCTTCGTTCTGTTTCTTTTTGATACAGTTTGGAATGCCTCCGCAGCCGCTGTGTCATTACGGAACAGTCGCCTGCCACTCCCGCCCCGCCTTCCGCCCGCACACCACCGCGCGCCACCCTCGATCTTTGATATTTATATTTTTATGCCATAATGATATATCCAGGGTATGCCGCCTGGCCCCCGGCATGGTCGTAAAGTTGGCACGATTCCTGCATTAGGTAGGGCATACGGGGGTCACGATGAACACCAACAAAAGTACCGCTTCCTTCCGCACCGCTTCTTCCGACGACAACGTCCTCTCCATATACCTCAAGGAAATCAACCGCATTCCGCTCCTGACCCGCGATCAGGAAAACGACTACGCGCGCCGCGCCGCCGCCGGCGAAAAGTTCGCCAAGGACATGCTCGTCAAATCCAACCTGCGCTTTGTCGTCAACGTCGCCAAGAAATACCAGAACCAGGGCCTGCCCCTGATCGACCTCATCTCCGAAGGCAACATCGGCCTTATGAACGCCATAGAGCGCTACGACGTCGAAAAGGGCTACCACTTCATTTCCTACGCCGTCTGGTGGATCCGCCAGGCCATCCTCAAGGCCGTGTGCGAAAAGTCGCGCATGATCCGCCTGCCCCTGAACCGCGCCAACGAACTCGTCCAGATCGAGAAAGCGCGCAAGATGATCCAGGGTTCCCTGTCCGAGGACGAGGAAATCCGCGAGATCGCCCGCTTCCTGGACATGGACGCCGACCATGTGGCCGACCTGGTGGCCGTGTCGCGCGACCTGGTGTCGCTGGAATCCCCGGTTTTCGACGAGCGCAACGCCTCCGTGCTGGGCGACTTCATCGAAAACGACCAGTACGAAAGCCCGGAAACCTACGTCACCGCGATCAGCCTGAAGGACGACATCAACGACGTCCTGACCACCCTGACCGACAAGGAACGCGAGGTGATCGAATACCGCTTCGGCCTGAACGGCCGCCGCGCCATGAGCCTGAAGGAAATCGGCGACCGCTTCCACCTGACCAAGGAACGCAT
>CAYRXK010000131.1:0-4132 GCA_964428265.1 uncultured Treponemataceae bacterium | reverse complement strand
CGTTCGGCGGAAGCCTACCTGCGCGCGCTCGAATCAAGCGGGGGCCAGGCGTCGAATCGCATAACGATGAGTTCGGACGGGCAGGGGAGCCTGCCGGTGTTCGGGCCTGACGGACGGCTTGAACGGATGGACGTGGGAACCTGCGCGAGCCTGGCTGAGACGCTGCGCGCGCTGGTGGCCGGGGCGGGATTGCCTCTGGAAAGGGCGCTTGCGCCGTTCACGTCGGCGCCCGCCGCGGTGCTGAAGCTGCGGGGCAAGGGCGTGGTCGCGGAAGGGGCCGACGCGGACCTGGTGGTGCTGGACGGCGATTGCCGGGTCAGGCACGTGGTCTCAGGCGGGCGGCTGGCGGTAAGGGACGGGTCCGCGCTGATGCGCGGGACTTTCGAATGACGGATCCGGAGAGGTATGCGGCATGATGCGCAAGTTGGACGAGGGACAGTGCAAATCGGCCATCGCGATGGGCGATTTCGGTGAGGACGTGCGCAATGCGGCGCCGCATGTGGCGGTGGTGCTGACGCAGAGCTGGTGCCCCCAGTGGACCTGGATGCGGAAGTACCTGGACGCGGTCGCTGCGGCGCCCGATACGACGGTATTCTGGGTTGAGTACGACCGGGAGCGGTTTTTCGATGAATTGAGGACCTTCAAGGAGGACAGTTTCGGCAACCGCGAGATTCCCTACGTGCGGTACTACCGGAACGGCGCCCTCGCGCATGAATCGAACTACATCGACCGGGGAGGATTCGAGCGGGCGCTGCGGTAGCGGAACAAATGCGAATGAAGCTTGACTTCCCGTGGAAGCGGCTCTATTTTCAAAAGGCGCCCGGGTATGGCGCAAGCCGATGGCACACACGCGTCCCTGTGGGGATCCGGCCACGGCTGGGCGGCCCGGAAGATGCCGCCCTCCTCATAAGGAGATCATCATGAAAAGATGGCTCGCAGTGGCAGCGTTGGTCCTGGTGGCCGCCTCGGCCTTCGCCCAGGGAACCCTCACCCTGGCGCAGGGAAAGCCCGAAATAGACCGGCAACTCAAGGAATACGCGGCGGCCTGGGGCAAGGCCAACAAGGTAGAGGTAACCATAAAGACTGTCGGCGGCGGCGGCAACGACCTCGGCACCGAACTGAAGGCCGCCTACGCGGCGGGCGACATGCCCGACATCTTCACCGTGGCCGGACCGGCCGAAGTGGCCCAGTGGGTCAACATCATCGCCGACCTGACGGGTGAGAAGTGGATCGCGCAGACCAGCGTCGCCTACAAGCAGCCGGACGGCAAGGTCATCGGATTCCCCGTCGCGATCGAGGGTTGGGGAATGGCCTACAACGCCGACGTCCTGGCCAAGGCCGGGGTGGATCCCGCCAAGCTCACCAGCCTGAAAGCCTACAAGGATGCTTTCGCCAAGATCGACGCGCAGAAGGACAAGCTGGGACTCAAGTCCGTGGTGTCCATGGCGGCGAGCATGGAAATGTTCTGGGTCACCGCCCACCACAACGTGAACAGTTACCTCTCGAACGGCCTCAAGTACGGCGACAAGTCCGTGGCCGAGATGGCCCTTCAGGGCAAGGTGGACGCCAAGCGCCTGGCCGACTACGCCGACTGGGTAGAGCTTCTGTTCAAGTACGCCGACAAAGCCGTGCTGACGACCGGCAACTACGACGCCCAGGTCGGCGCGTTCGCCGCCGGCAAGGCCGCCTTCCTCCACCAGGGTAACTGGGTGGATCCCAACCTGAAGGACGCCAAGATCACGTTCAAGGCTGCCTTCGCGCCGCACGGCTCGTCCAGCGCGGTCACGGACGGCATCTTCGTGAGCCCGCCCTCCTACTACGTGATCAACAAGGAATCCAAGAACATCGCCGTGGCGAAGAAGTTCCTGAATGACATGGTGTTCACCGAGGCCGGCCAGAAGTTCCAGGTGACCGAAGCGGGCATGATCCCCGCTTTCGCGAACATCAAGCTGCAGCCCTCCGGCCCGCTCTCCCAGTCGGTGCAGAAGTGGACCGCCGCGGGCAAGGTCTACGGATGGAACCAGTACATCCTGCCGCAGGAATTCCGCGACCAGGTCCTGGCGCCGATCTACAACCAGTTCGCGCTCGGCCAGATCACCAAGGCCCAGTTCATCGACCTGTTCACCAAGGCCGTGGCGGGGCTGAAGAAGTAAGGCGAAGGCGGCGCGCGGTGCGGTTCCCCGAGGGCGGACCGGCCGCGCGCGTTCCTCGATCTTTCCACGCCGACTGATCGGCCGGTCGGATTCTCCGACCGGCCGCTTTTTTGGCGCAGTGCGGGCCGGATGCGCCTGTACCCGGGTGAAGGAGGTGGTTCATGGCAAAGAAAGCCGCGCATGGCGGCGTATTCTGGGTATTCCTGGCGCCGGTCCTGTTCGCCTTCATCATGGTGATCGGCATACCCTTCTTCCTCGGCGTCTTCTACAGCTTCACGAACTGGACATCGTCGGCCTCGAGCAGCGAGGGTCTCAAGTTCATCGGCCTGGCCAATTACGTGAAGAGCTTCACGGATTTCCGCTTCCTGTATTCGTTCGGCGTCACTACCGTGTACACGGTGCTGAACATGCTGGCGGTGAACGTCACCGCGTTCGCGATGGCGCTCCTGGTTTCCAGCGCGATCAAGGGCCGCAACGTGTACCGCGCGGGATTCTTCATCCCGAACCTGATCGGCGGCCTGGTGCTCGGCTTCATCTGGCAATTCATTTTCAACTCGGTCATCCCCATGGTGGGGCCGTACATCGGGCTGGACTACCTGGCCGACCCGACAAATTACCTGCTGGCCAGCAATGTCGGCGCGGTGATGGGCCTGGTGATCGTGGGCACCTGGCAGGGCGCCGGCTACATCATGATGATCTACCTCGCCGCCATCCAGAGCGTGCCGAACGAGCTGCACGAGGCGGCGCAGATCGACGGGGCGGGTCCGGGCAGGCGGCTGATGGCGATCACCATTCCGATGGTGGCGCAGGCCTTCACGGTGACGACCTTCCTGACGCTGATCAATTCGTTCAAGCAGTTCGACGTGAACGTTTCGCTCACCTCGGGCGGCCCGTCGGTCATGTTCCAGGGACAGGCGATCGCCGGTACGCAGATGCTCGCGCTCAATATCTACAACACGGCATTCCAGGCGAACAACCTGGCGCAGGGCCAGGCGCGGGCGGTGGTCTTCTTCCTCGTGCTGGTGGTCATTTCGACCATCCAGGTGCTGGTGAACAAGAAGAAGGAGATCGAGCTGTGAAAAAGAAACTCGCCTGGGGCACCTGGGGCCTCGAACTGCTCACCGCGGCCGGCTTCCTGCTCGTGCTGTTCCCGTTCTACATCGTGATCGTGAGCTCGTCGAAGACGCCCTTCGAAATAACACAGAATCCGCTCGGCCTTCCCGCCGATTGGAGCAACCTTTTCAAGAACATTTCGCACATCTGGACCGACAAGAACATCCGCTACCAGTCTTCCTTCGTGGCGAGCCTGCTGGTCACCGCGGGAAGCCTGCTGCTGATCGGTATCCTTTCCGCCCAGGCGGCCTGGGCCCTGGTGCGCACGAAAACGAAGCTGTCCGGATTCATTTTCCTGGTGTTCGTGGCTTCCATGACGATACCCTTCCAGATCGTCATGCTGCCGCTGGTGACGTGGTTCAGGACGGTGTTCGACCTGACGGGCATCCGCCTGCTGCGCACGTACCAGGGTATGTTCCTCGCGTATGTCGGATTCGGCGTTTCGCTGTCGATTTTCATGTACCACGGCTTCATCAAGGGCATACCGCTGGAGATCGAGGAGGCGGCCACCATCGACGGCTGCAGCCCCTACAAGACCTTCTACACCATCGTATTTCCGATCCTGAAGCCGATCCACGCCACGGTGGCGATATTGAACGGCATCTGGATCTGGAACGACTACCTGCTGCCGCTGCTCATCCTGTCCAAGGGCGGAAAGCTGATGACCGTGCCCCTGGCGGTGTCCAACTTCGCGGGCGCCTACGTGAAGCAGTGGGACCTGATCATGACCGCGATCCTTTTGTCCATGCTGCCGGTCATCACGGCATTCCTGGCGGCCCAGAAAAGCATCGTGAAGGGCATGGTGGCGGGTTCCATCAAATGAGCGCGCAAACAGGCACGGAGCGCCCGGTTTTCGGCGCGGAGCG
>CAYRXK010000130.1:0-4281 GCA_964428265.1 uncultured Treponemataceae bacterium | reverse complement strand
CCTCATCCTGCTCTGCAGAAGGTCGCAGGAACCGAGGAGCCCCACGGCGATCAGCGCCAGCATGAGCAGCGCGAATTTCCGCATGGTTTTCATGTGGTGCCTCCTCATTTCTTGCCGCCGAGGTTGATTTCGACCGCCAGCGTCGCGACGTACTGCGCGGTTTCGAACAGGAATCCGGACGACTCGATATTCTGGATGATGGTGCCGGTGGGATCCCTGGTGCGGGCGATGTTGAACATCCCGACGCCCGCGGAAATCGGGCCGAGCCTGACCTTGGCGCCGAGATTGATTACCTCGTTGTTGGCCTTGGCGAAGTTGACGCCCTGCACCTCGGCCATGGCGTACAGGAACTTGAAGAAGTTGAAGTCGACGCCGCCGGAGAACAGCAGCGTGCCCAAGTCACCCTCGTTCATTATGGTTTCGGCCATCGCGGTGACCGACAGCAGCATCTGGGGGGTGAATATCGGAATCTGGGAGGTGGCGGTGGCGTACGCGTTGAACAGGATGTCGTCCTTGTTGGTGAACTGGTTGTCCACCAGCGAGACGGCGTTCATGCCCACGGCGACCTGCGGTATGAAGTAGTCGCCGAAATTGAACACGCGGGCCTTGAGATGGAAGGTGTCCATCGACAGATCCGAGAAATAGAGGTCTTCCCAAACCAGCTGGCGCCGGGTATAGCCCAGTTCCACGTCCTCCGAGCTGCCGGCCATCAGGCTGAGCGAGGTGTTGTACAGCTGGAGGTTTTCCAGCACACCGGCCTGCTGCCCCTGCAATGAGGTGTAGAAATTGACCTTGCCGATCGTCGTGGCCTTCGGCACGGTCAGGATGCCGTTGTCGCCCCACTTCATGACCGGCGAGATCGTCCGCTTGAACAGCGCGAATTCGGCCTCCGGGTTCTGCGCGAACGCGGAACCGGCCATGAGTATGAATGCGAGCAGGATGAAGATTCCTTTGCGTTTCATGCGCGCTCCTCCTGACGGCGCCTCTCCGGCACGCCCTTCGCGGCCGGGACGCACGTCACCATATGATTAAGTCTATCGGTCCCTGCTCTGGGTGCAAGGAAAAAGCGACGTGATTCGACACGAAACGCCGGCGGAACCGGCGCATCCGGAGATCGGATCGCCCGCCGCCGGCCGGGTCATCATTTGCCCGTGCTGGAGAAGGTGTTCAGGCCGGTCAGGGTGCTGCCGTTCAGGGTGCAGACGCGCCACCAGCGATCGGAGGAGCTGCCGCCCGCCGACGAAGCGTTGTACGTGGCGATGAGGCCCGACGAACCGTAGACCTTGACCACCGCGCCGGATGTCTTTATGTCGCCGCTGCCTGAATACTTGTAGACCGAGTAGTAGTAGGTGCCGGTGTTCCGCGTGGTGATGGTGATGGTTTCGGGCCCGTAGGATGTCGTGTCGTCCCAATCGAGGTTTGCCGAAGAGTCGGAAGCGACCTTGTCACCATAGTAGACCTCGTCATAGGTCGCACCGCCCGACAAGGGCACGTACAGGTGCGAATCCAGATCGCTCGGATTTTGGCCCCAGGTCAGGACGAAGCGGTACCTGCCGCTGGAAAGCACCGTATAGGCGACTATCTCTTCTTCCACGGTCACCGTCGTATCCGCGACCACCGTAACCGTCACGTCCTGGAACGTATACCCGGTGCGCGTAAACCTGAGGACCACCGTGCCTTCCTCGACATTGTTCAGGGTAAAATAGCCGCCGGACCCCGACACGGTGCTGGTCGATGTTCCGACCACGGTAACCGTGACACCCGACAGGCCGACGCCGGAGTTGGTCGAGTCGTACACGATGCCGGTGACCGTTCCGGTTTTCAGGAAAAGGTTAAGCACGATATCGCACGATCCGAGGGATAGTACCACGAGGATCAGTACGAGCCATTTGACTGCGCGCATTCTCCACCTCCACTTGTAGTGCTCTGCTACAGTATAGGTTGGGCATGCGTGGATTGCTAGATTTTTTGGAGTTTTTTGCGTTTATAGAGTTATTCGGCGGCCGACGCCCCGCGCATTGACCGCAGGCGGAAGCGTCCTTCATAGTGGCCGCATGATGCAGGAGGCATTCCCGGCGCTGCCCGGAAAACTGGCCGCCATGGTGCACTGGCGCACGGTGTCGTCGTTCGATCCCGCGCGGGAAGACGATGCCGAGTTCGCGGGCCTGGTCGGAGCACTGCCCGCCCTCTTCCCGAACGCCCACGGGCGCCTCGACCTTGAACAACCCGGCGATCGGGCCCTGCTGTACACCTGGCGCGGCAGCGACGAAACGCTGCCGCCGGCCATCCTTTGCGCGCATTTCGACGTGGTGCCCGCCCCCGACGAAGCCGAATGGGCGCATGGCCCCTTTTCCGGCGACTTCGCCGGGGGCGAACTCTGGGGCCGCGGCACGCAGGACATCAAGATCTGCATGGCCACGATCCTGGAAGTGGCCGAGCGGCTGCTCGCACGCGGATTCAGGCCCAGGCGCACGATCCTGTTCGCCTTCGGAGGCGACGAGGAAGCAGGCGGCATGCGCGGCGCGCGGCGGATCGCGGAATTGCTGGCCGCGCGGGGGGTTCGGGCCTCATTCCTTCTGGACGAGGGGGGGCCGATCGGCGAGGGCATGCTGTCCTTCGCCGACGCGCCGATCGCCTTCGTCGGGGTGGCCGAAAAGGGGTACTGCGACATCATGCTGGAGGCGCGGGGCTCGGGCGGGCACGCATCCATGCCGCCCGCGCGCACGGCCACGGGCAACCTCGCCCGCGCGGTGGCGGCGGTGGAGCGGTCGCCCTTCCCCGCCCGGCTTTGCGCGACCACGCGGTCCTTCCTTTCCGCGCTGGCGCCGCATTCGCGCCAGCCGTACCGCTTTTTCTTCTCGCGCCTGGGCCTGACCGCGCCCGTGGTCCTGCGCGGGCTGGCCGCTTCGCCGACAACCAACGCGCTGATCCGCACGACGTCGGCGCCCACCATGCTGTCCGGAAGTCCCAAGGAAAACGTGCTGGCCGACCGGGCGACCGCCAACCTCAACATCCGCCTTCTGCCGGGATCCGGCTCCGCGGAAGCCCTGCAACGGATACGGCGGCTGGTTGAACCCTTCGGGGTAACGGCGCGGTTCAGCCACGACGATGCGGTCGAAGAAGCATCCGACGAATCGGGCTGCGACACCGAGGGATGGAAGGCGATCACGGCAGCGCTGGCGGTTTCGCATCCCGAGGCCCGGGCGGTGCCTTTCCTGTTCAGCGCGGGAACCGATACCAAGCATTACCGAGACGTCACCGAGGCGACCTACCGCTTTGTGCCGGTGCGCCAGACGAAGGAAGACCTCGCCCGCGTGCACGCGCGGGACGAACGCGTGGCGCTCGCGGAACTGGACCGCTGCGCCCGGTTTTACGAAGCGCTGATCTTGTCGCTGTGAAGGAGTCGATAGTGGGCATCATATGGGTTCACGCGGGGCTGATGAGCTGCAGCCTGGTGGCGGTACTGTCGGGCATCGGGGTGGCGCGGTTGGCGCGGAAACAGAAATGGTGGCTGAAGACGCACCGCGCTCTGGCCGGTTCGGGCGCCGCGGCCGCGCTGGCGGGTTTCGCGGCGGCCTTCATAATGGTGGCGCAGTCGGGCGGGCCGCACCTGCGGGTGCCGCACGCCTTCCTGGGCGCGCTCACGCTGCTGGCGATGGTGGCCCTGCCCGCGCTGGGCAGCTACATGCTGAAGGCCAAGCCCAAGGAGCGGGCGGCGGCCCTGCGGCGCGCGCACCGGGCCGCGGGCAGGGTGGCCGCGGTGCTGCTGACGCTGACGGTGCTGTCCGGGCTGAACTTGGCCGGCCTGATCTAGCAGGCGAGGTCGCGCCTCGCGCCCCGTACTAGCGCGCGACACGCCGCATCGCGCGCCACTCCTGGCGCGCGCCCCGATCTGGCGATCGACCGACCTAGCGCGCGACCGACCTCGATCCCAGGTACGCGGCGCGCACGGCCGGGTCGCTCGCGATCTCGGCGGCCGGGCCGAACTTCACGATATGCCCCTGTTCCAGCACGTAGGCGCGGTCAGCGATGGCCAGCGCCTTGAACGCATTCTGCTCGACCAGGAGGATCGTCTTTCCGAGCGAGCGGATTTTCAGGATGATATCGAACACGGTCTGCACCAGGAGCGGCGCCAGGCCGAGCGACGGCTCGTCCATCAGCACGATGTCGCCGTTGGTCATCAGCGCGCGGCCCATGGCCAGCATCTGCTGCTCGCCGCCTGAAAGCGTGCCGGCCAGCTGTCCGATCCGCTCCTTCAGGCGCGGGAACAGCGCGAACACC
>CAYRXK010000129.1:0-4322 GCA_964428265.1 uncultured Treponemataceae bacterium | reverse complement strand
TCCTGCGGCACCGCGGGCGGCGTGCTGCTGGGCAAGCTCATGTACCTGGCCACCGGCGGCAAGGTGAATCCGCTGATCGGTTCAGCGGGCGTATCCGCGGTTCCGATGGCGGCGCGGGTTTCCCAGGTGGTCGGCCAGGAGGCCGATCCCACGAATTACCTGCTCATGCACGCCATGGGCCCCAACGTGGCCGGCGTCATCGGATCGGCGATCGCGGCGGGCGTCCTGCTCTCCGTGCTCGGCTGATCTCTTTTTTCATGGATCGAGGCGCGCCCCCTCCGGCAGGGGGCGCGCTTTTGTTTCAGCCCCTTTCTCCCCCCAAAAACCGGAAACACCCTTGATTGCGCGCGTCGCGGCCCTCGCACATCCCCGAATCCCCGTGCTATAGTCCCGAAAACTCCAGCCTAGCCCGGCCCGCGGCCGGTATGCGGAAGGCCGGATCGGAGCTGGTCATGAAGGTTGTCAAGTTTGGCGGTACTTCCGTCGGTACGCCCGAGGCGATCGATCGCCTCATAGGTATCGTCGATGCGTCGGGATTCAGGATTGTCGTGGTTTCAGCCTTTTCCGGCGTTACCGACAGCCTGGTCAAGGCGGCCCGGCACGCCCTTGCAGGCGATGCTTCCCATCGTACGGCGATGGCGGAACTTAAGACCCGACACATGGACATGGCGGGAGCCCTCATTCCGGAATCAGCGCACGCGCGCCTGAATCCGGTCCTGGATGCCATTTTCTCCGAACTCGAAGGCGTGCTGCTGGGCATTTCGCTCCTGCACGAACTGTCACCGCGCGCGCTTGACCTGGTCATGAGCTTCGGCGAACGCCTTTCATCTACCATCATCGCGGAAGCCTTCGTTTCGCGCGGCATTTCCGCGGAAGCGGTCGATTCGCGCGCCTTCATCAAGACCGACGACAATTTCGGGCAGGCCCGGTACCTCGAAGCCGAGACGAAGGAAGCGGTGCTGCGCTGCCTGGCCGCACCGGAACGCATCCAGGTGGTTACCGGCTTTATCGGCAGCACCCTCGAAGGCGTTACCACCACGCTGGGCCGTGGCGGATCGGACTTTACCGCCGGCATTCTGGGCGCGTCGCTCGGCGCCGACGAAATACAGATATTCACCGACGTCGACGGCATCATGACCGCCGACCCCCGCCTGGTGCCCGAAGCCTTCCTCATGGAGGAAATCACCTACGAGGAGGCGCTGGAGCTCACGCATTTCGGCGCCAAGGTGCTGCATCCCCCCACCGTGCGCCCCGCCATGAGCGCCGGCATCCCGATCAGGATCCGCAGCAGCTTCAATCCCGAGTGCCCCGGCACCCGGATCGCCGCGAGCGCCAAGCCCAGCCCGCATCCGGTGCGCGGCGTGGCCTCGATCAAGCGCATCGAACTGCTGCGGCTGCAGGGGTCGGGCATGATCGGGGTAAAGGGCATCGCCGGCAGGCTGTTCGGTTGCCTGGCCACGGCGGGTGTCAACGTCATCCTCATCTCGCAGGCTTCCAGCGAGCATTCGATCTGTTTCGCCGTTAGTCCCGAGGATGCCGCCAAGTCGGTGCACGCGGTCAAGCGCGAGTTCGCCATCGAGATGAAGGCTGGCCTTATCGACCCGCCGGCTTCGGAAAAGGATCTCTGCGTCATCGCCGCCGTGGGCGAGAACATGAAAAGCCGTCCCGGCATCTCGGGCAGGCTGTTCGGCGCCCTGGGGCGCAACGGCGTCAATATCGTGGCCATCGCGCAGGGTTCATCCGAGCTGAACATTTCCGTGGTCGTGGCTTCCAGAGACGAGGGCAAGGCGCTCATCGCCGTGCACACCGCTTTTTTCCTCTCGGAGACCCGCGCCATCAAGCTTTTCCTGGTGGGCACGGGTACCATCGGCGGCACCATGCTCGCCCAGCTGGCCGCGCAGCGCAAATCCCTGCTCGCCAGCCACAAGATCAGGATCGACCTCGTGGGGCTGTGCAATTCAAAATCCATGGCCATAAAGCCGCACGGGATCGATCCGGTGCACTGGCGCGACACCCTCGGCTCGGGCGAACCGACCGACTTGCGATCGTTCGTTTCCCGGATGAAGGCGCTGAACATGCCGGACAGCGTGTTCTGCGATTGCACCGCATCGGATGTCCTGCCCGAATATTACGAGGAAGTGCTGAAGGCCGCCGTAGCCATCGTGACCCCGAACAAGCGTGCCAACGCCGGACCGCTGGACCGCTACCACACCCTTAGCGGCTGGGCGCGTGAAAACGGCATTCCCTACCGCTACGAGACCACGGTTGGGGCCGGATTGCCGATCATCGGCCCGCTGCAGGACCTGGTGGCATGCGGCGACCGCGTGCGCAGGATTGAAGCGGTCCTTTCGGGAACCATCAGCTATATTCTGAACTCGTTCACGGAAGGAAAGCGTTTTTCGGCGCTGGTGCGCGAGGCGAAGGCGCTCGGCTACACGGAGCCCGATCCCCGTGACGATCTGTCCGCGGCCGATGCGGCGCGCAAAACCCTGATCCTTGCGCGCGAGATGGGCATGCAGATGAGTTTTTCCGATATCGTGATCGATCCCATCCTTCCCGCGGAATGTTTCGAGGCGCCCACGGTCGAGGAATTCTACGTCGCGCTGGAGCGGTACGACGACGAGTTCGAGCGTCGCCGGCGCCTGGCCCAGGAACATGGCGCGGTGCTGCGCTATGTTTCGCTCATTACCGAGGACGGTCGCGCGACCCTGGGCTTCAGGGAAGCGCCGCCTTCGGACCCCTTCAATTCGCTGGTGGGCACCGAAAACATGGTCGTGTTCACCACCGATCGGTACAGCAAGCTCCCGCTGGTGGTGAAAGGTCCCGGTGCCGGTGCCGAAGTTACCGCAGGCGGGGTTTTCGCCGACATAGTCAGGATAGCGCGCGCGGGCGCCTGAGCCGGGTTCCGGAGGGCGTGGTCGCATGGATGGGGGAGGAGGGAACCCCTCACCTGTAACCCGATGCGGCATCGCAGCCGTAGTGCAAAAAAAGGCCCTTCCGGCGATGACCGGAAGGGCTTTTTCGTACGCGAGGATACGAACGTCAGGCGATACTTCGCGCCTTGCGCACTTGCAGGGTCTGAAGGATGAACACGATCACGGCGCAGCTCATGCCGATGGCATCGGTGAAAAGACCTGGATCTATCAGCATGACGCCGCCGACTACGGCAAGCACGCGCTGGTACCATGGCATGTTCGTCCGGAACCAGCCGCCGATGCCGGCTGCAACCGCGGTGATGCCGGTCAGGCTGGTGATGATCATCCAGATGAACTTGCCGGGTGTTACGTCGAAGAGCAGCATCTGCGGGTTCATGACAAAAATGTAGGGTACGAGGAAGGCGGCGATGGCGAGCCTGGAAGCCTGCAAGCCGGTCTTCATGGGATTGGCTTTCGCGATGCCCGCGCCGGCAAAGGCGGCAAGCGCCACCGGCGGAGTCACGTCCGCTATGATGCCGAAATAGAACGAGAACATGTGGGCGGGCAGGATGATGCTGGCCGGTGCCGCCACGTTGGGATCGAGGCCGGCGGTCTTGGACAGCAGCATGACGACCGCTGGGGCCGCGATGGTGGAGGTGATGACATAGTTGGCCGTGGTGGGTACGCCCATGCCCAGGATCAGGGAGGTAACCATGGTAAAGAACAGGGTCATCAGCAGGTTGCCCTGTGCCAGGTCCACCAATACCGACCCGAGTTTCAGGCCGAGCCCGGTGAGCGTTACGACGCCGATGATGATGCCGGCGCAGGCCGTGGCGGCGATGACGCCCAATGCGCCCCGGGCACCCGCTTCAAGACCACGGACTATCTCCATGGGCTTCATCCGGGTGGCTTTGCGAAGCATCGAGGAACCAATGGAGAGGATGATGGCCCACAAGGCGGCTTTCATCGGCGTGAAGCCGGATACGAGCAGGTACACGATCGCGATGAGGGGAATGATGAGGTGCCCGCGTTCCAGGAGGATGGCCTTCAGCTTGGGCAATTCGCTGCGATTCAGCCCTTTCAGGCCGAGTTTCTTGGCCTCGAAGTGCACGCCGGACCATACGCCGAAGTAATAGAGCAGCGCGGGCAGGGCAGCCGCGCCGATTATGCGCGAATAGGGGATATTGGTGAATTCGGCCATGAGGAAGGCTGCCGCGCCCATGATGGGCGGCATGAGCTGTCCTCCGGTGGATGCGGTGGCCTCCACTGCTCCGGCGAATTCGGGTTTGTAGCCCAGGCGCTTCATCATGGGAATGGTGAAGGAGCCGGTACCCACCACGTTGGCCACTGAAGAACCGGAGACGGTGCCCATGAGGGCGCTGGACAGGACCGCGACTTTCGCCGGGC
>CAYRXK010000128.1:0-4324 GCA_964428265.1 uncultured Treponemataceae bacterium | reverse complement strand
GCGCGGTAGTCCAGCACGGTGCCGTCCTGCAGGCCGACGGCGCCCGAAAGGCGCGAGCGCAGGGCTTCCAGCGCCGAATCATCGGCGGTCTGCAGCAGCACCATGAATTCGTCGCCCCCGAAACGGCCTATCAGGTCGCCGCTTCCGAGCGCGGAGCCCAGCGCGCGCGCGAAATCCCCGATGGCGGCGTCGCCCGCGTGATGGCCGATCGTATCGTTGATGCGCTTGAGATCGTCCAGGTCGAAGATGCAGAGGCTGAAGGGCAGGCCTTCCCTGCAGAGCAGCGAAATCGCGCGCGCGGCGCGGTCGTCGAAGCTGCCGCGGTTCAGGACGCCGGTAAGGGGGTCGCGGGTGGCGGCTTCGTACAGGCGCCGGTCGTCCTTTTCCTTGAAGAACAGGATGATCCCGATGCCCGCCAGGATCATGAAGAGGTACTGGACGAGGAAAAACAGGATCTGGCCCGGCGTCGGCGTAAGGTAGGTGTAGGTTCCGGCATCGGAAATCATGATATCGAAGCGCGCAAGGAACGAAAGGCTCATCACCAGGGTGATTGCGCCCAGGAGGGTCTGCAACCTGGAGCGCGGCCGGAATCTCAGATAGCGCCAGGCAGTGTAGATGACGGGCGCTCCGATTACCGCGCTGAACGCCAGCATGCGTTCCGCCATCCGCGCGCCGATAAGCGCCGTGATGATGATGACCGGCACGGCAACCGCGAGGTATCGGCGCGCCACGCGCGTAAAACGCGCATCCGTCGGTTCCAGGATCGACAGTACGGAGCGCAGGTACAGCATCATGCCCAGCAGGCTGAACAGTCGGCCCGCGACGGGCGAAACCGCGCTTACCCACGGAGCTCCCGGAATGGCATCGAAGAACGAAAAGGACGCGAAGGCGCAGGCGAGCAGGACCTGGCTTGCCATGTACCGGCGCAGGGCGCGCTCTACCCGGTTCGAACGGTAGGCCCACAGCAGGAGCGCATTCGTCGCGTACCCGAGCGCCAGCATGACCAGGATGCTGCGGATGTCGATCCTGATGGCGGACACGATCAGCCGTACTCCTTCGGTTCGTCTTCCTGCAGCGGCGAGAGCAGGTCGAGGGCTTTCAGCGCGTCGGCGAAGCGGAATTCGGCGACAGCGTCCATGATGCCGGCCACGGCCCGCTCCATTTCGCCGGGAAGGCAGCGGCACTGCAGCGTGTCGGCGAGATCGAGGCATTCGCCCGGCTCCTGGTTTTCCAGGCAATGGCGCAGGCGGGCGACGATCGACCCGGTGGATTCCCGGTTTCCCGGTACTGTCCGGCGATCGGTTTGCGCATAGTCGAGGTAGCGTTCCATCATCGCCAGGATGTCCCCGGCGTGTCGCCGTATGGTGAGGGCCGGCCCGGATTCCGGGAGGCGGTAGGTTTGCGCGATTATCTCGTCGATGGCCTGGCGGCTGTCATGGATGATTTCCGCCAGCAGGGCGTCCTTGGCGCGGCTGGCGGATTCGGCCCTGCGCGCGATTTCGGTGGCGTGCACCGAAGCCGCCTGCAGGGATTCGTCCTGTCCGGCGCGGATCCACATCGAGGCGATGGTGTCCGCCAGCACTTTCAGGAGCTGGCGCGAACCATCGGGCCAGGTTCGGGTGCCCGAAGGAGAATTGATGCCCAGGAATCCGAGGCAGCGGGCTCCGTGCATCATGGGCACGGCGAAAACCTTGACGACATCGTGAGCGGCCCAACTCGCCTTTTCCGCGCTCCATCCGTCGGGCAGGTCGGCGATGTCCTCGACGTAGATCTCATGGCCGGCCAGGATCGAATCTATGAGCGCGGGGTAGCCGCTGCGGAGCGGGACTCCCTGAAGGTCCCGGCGCACGGGATCGACGCCGGGCGCGCACCATTCGTTCACCATGGATTTCATGGCCCCGGCGAAATCGAATCGCATGATGTAGGCGCGGTTGGCGCCGGCGTAGCCGCCGATCTCTCCGAGGATTTCCGTGACCACCGGTTCCATGAGGTCGTACCGGGTGCCGACGAGGATCGAGGCGCTCTTCAGCAGGATTCGTTCATAGCCGGCGCGGCGCTCGATTTCCTCCCTCATCAGGCGCATTTCCGCGCGGCACGGGGCATTCCCGGCAGCTTCGCTGGAGATCATCATGGGGCTATTGTAATAGAGGTTCGCAGCGGCATGCGCAAGCCCGTCAGGGCGACTGTTTCCGCGACAGGGGCATGCCCGCCATGCCCGTGTACACCACGTGCAGCACCACTGGTTCCGCACCGGCGACGCGGCCGTTGTGCGCGATGCCCACCATCTCGACGATGGCCTGGCCGGGCTCGTATACCGAGGATGCGCCGCCTTCGCGGATCACCTCGAGCCGGCCGGACACGACCACCGCGTACACCGGGATGTCGTGCAGGTGCCAGCCGGTTTCGGCGCCGGGCGCGATGCGCACTTCGGCGATGGTCACCTCCGCGCGCGGGCCGCCGGGCAAGGAATCGTCGGGGTAGTCTATCGGGGCGCCGGCCGAGGTCAGCGTCGATTTGGCCAGGATGCGCGAACTGACGCCGCCGCCATAGGCGCTTTGCGGATTTTGGGTCGAGGGTGCCGCGGCCGTCTGCGCCGCGGCGGTGCCGGAAACCTGCGCCGCGGCGCGGGCCAGGAAGGGCAGGTAGCGCGCGGCGACCGCGTCGGGATTTTCCAGGAAGGGCAGGTGGCCGGCGCCGGGAAGTACGTCCAGCGCGATGCCGGGAAAAACGGCGCGCAGGTCTTCGGCGCGGCGCGCGTCGAAAATGCGGTCGGCGGCTCCCCAGAGGGCGTACGCGGGCATCGGGGCGGGCCGGTTCGCGAAGGCGGCGGGAAGGAAGGCCGGATCGCGGAGCGCGTCGCCGTAGAGGTTTACGATGTCCCATATTTGCCGGTGGCGGCGCTCGTCGTTGCGGTAGGGGGCCGCGGCGGCATCCATCGCCGATGGATCGAGGGTTGGCGGCGCGGCCAGGAGCAGGTTCAGTTCCGTGCCGAACTGCGGCCCCGACAGCGGGATGAAGGGATTCACGCCCGAGGCGATGGCGTCGCGCACGCCGGGCGCCCAGGGCGCGATGCCCAGGGGCGAGCCCAGGAAGGCCAGGCTGCGGACGCGTCCGGGCGCTACGGCGGCCATGCGCGCGGCGATGGCGCCGCCCATGGAACTGCCGGCCAGGTCGAATTGCGGTATGCCCAGGGCGTCGGCGACCGCGAGGACGAGGTCGGCCTGCCGTTCAAGTTGATGGTCGGCGATCGCGAATCCCGCGCTGGCGCCGAAGCCGGGCAGGTCGGGAGCCACGACCATGCGGCCCGAGGCCGCCAGACGGGCGGAAAGGCCGTCCCACTGTTCCTTCTGGGCGAAAAGCCCGTGCAGCAGCATGACCGCCGGCCCTTCGCCCGCCACGGCGCAAGCCACCGTGCCGCCCCGCACGCGGACCTCGACGACCCGTCCGCCAGCCGACGCCGCGCCATCCGCCCAGGCCGCTCCGGCCGCGCCCAGCGCCAGCAGCAGCGCCAGCACGGCCG
Source organism: uncultured Treponemataceae bacterium (assembly GCA_964428265.1). GTDB lineage: Bacteria > Spirochaetota > Spirochaetia > Treponematales > Rectinemataceae > CAYRXK01. Next base: position 804 of record CAYRXK010000128.1, on the reverse strand, counting down.
CTGCGGCGGCCCTCGACACGGGCCATACCCTCGACACGGGCGAAACCCTCGACCCGAACCAAACCCTAAAACCACATCCGGAAGCTGTCTTTACATGATTGCGCATGACGGCCATCCTACACCAACCCGACCGGGCGACGAAACCCGCCGGTCCGCGCTATGATGCGAGCATGGCAAGCACATTCGACGACAAGAAAATCATCTACACGATGTACAAGGTTTCGCGCCGCCACGGCGTGAAGCAGGTCCTGAAGGACATCAGCATTTCGTACTATTACGGCGCCAAGATCGGCGTCATCGGCCTGAACGGCTCCGGAAAGTCCAGCCTGCTGCGCATCATGGCCGGCGTCGACCAGGATTTCGGCGGCGAGATTTCGCTGGCGCCGGGCTACAGCATCGGCTACCTGGAGCAGGAGCCCCACCTGGAACCCGGAAAGACCGTGCGCGAAATCGTGCAGGAAGGCGTGCAGGAAATCGTGGACCTGCTGGCCGAGTTCGACCGCGTGAACGAAGCCTTCGGCGACCCCGAGGCCGATTTCGACAAGCTGGCCGAAAAGCAGGCCAAGATCCAGGAAAAGCTGGACGCCGCCGAAGCCTGGGACCTGGACTCGAAACTGGATTTCGCGATGGACGCCCTGCGCTGCCCGCCCGCCGACCAGGTGGTGGACCACCTCTCCGGAGGCGAGCGCCGCCGCGTGGCCCTGTGCCGCCTGCTGCTGCGCAAGCCGGACATCCTCTTGCTGGACGAGCCTACCAACCACCTGGACGCCGAAACCGTGGCCTGGCTGGAACGCCACCTGCAGA
>CAYRXK010000127.1:1258-4349 GCA_964428265.1 uncultured Treponemataceae bacterium | reverse complement strand
CGAGGTTGAACTCCCGCACCGCTGCCAGGAGTTCGTCCTGCGTGGTGGACGCGGGCATCTTCCTTTCGTAGCTGGCCAGCCCGTGCTCGGCGCAGGCTTTTTCCTTTGCCGTCACGTACGACACCGAGGCGGGGTTCTCTCCCACCAGGATCACCCCCAGGCCGGGCGTCACGCCCCTGGCCGCCAGGGACCGCGCCTTCGCCTCGATCTCGGTGCGCATCTGCGCCGCCACCGCCTTGCCGTCTATGATCTTCGCCGCCATGATTCGCCTCCGAGGGATGAAAGTTCCCGCCAGACCGGATGATTCCCGCCAAACTATAAGAAGTTTTTCGTCTCAGGACAAGGACAAGCGCCCGAAGAGGCGCAGGTAGGCCCCGATCCCCTCGCGCGCGCGATCCGGTTCGATGATCAGGCTCGCCGCGAAATGCGGTTCGCGATCTATGTCGAAAAAATAGCCCGGCTGCGCGAATACCCCTTCCTCGTCCAGCAGGCGCAGCGCGATCTCTTCCTCGCCGGCGAAACGCGGGCTTTCCAGCAGGGCGGTCCAGCCGCCTTCGCAGGTCAGCACGCGATGCGGCGATGCCGCATGTTCCAGCGCCGTCCGGTATGTATCGAGGTTTTCCGCCATGCGCGCGCGCACCCCGGCCACCAGGCACGCTTCCTGCGCCAGCAGGACCGGCAGGGCGCGCATCACCGGCGTGCCGGCCGACAGGTAGGCGTCGGCGATGATGTCAAGGCGGGCCTGGGCGCGCGCCACTTCCTCGGCAGGCCCCGACACCGCGATCCAGCCCAGCTTGGCCTGCGGCAGGCACAGGCGCTTGGACAGCCCGTCCAGCACGAAGGTAAGCACCGCTTCCTCGCCCAGGAAGGAGCGGCGCGGCTGGCCGTCGCGCAGCGGAAAGCCGAAGAACACCTCGTCGGCGATGACCGCCAGGCCGGCCCGCGCGCAGAGTTCCAGGATTTCGCTCCGGTCGGATTCGCGCACGTAGGCGCCGGTGGGGTTGTTCGGATTTATCAGCACTATGGCGCGTATCCGGTCGCCGCCCGGGGCCCGCAGAAGGTCGCGCAGGGCCTGCACGTCGATTCTCCAGCCCGCCGGATGCGCATATTCCTGCGGATACCCCACGGCGCGCACCGATTCCAGCCCGGCCAGGTGGTCGAACAAGGGGTAGCCGGGCCGCGGCACCAGCACCGCGTCGCCCGGGTCGCAGAGCAGCTTGAACAGCCAGCCGTAGGCCTCGGATGTCGAGGCGCAGAGGTAAATTTTATCCGGGTCGAGGGCCGCGCCTGCGGCCTGCGATGCGTGCGCGGCGCCCCAGACATGCGCGGCGATCGCCTCGCGCGCCCTGCGTATGCCGCGCGGGTCGGGATCGTAGCGGTTGTTGCCCGGATCGCCGAAGGCGCGCGCGAGCAGCGCAGGGTCGTGCAGCAGCCCGACCGCGGTCGGGTTGCTCACCGACAGGTCCAGGATCTGCCGGCCCGCCGTCTTCAGGCGCGCGCGCAGGATCGACAGCGCGTTGGCGGCAGGAGCGCCCGCGCCGCCCGGGGCGCCCGGGGCGGCGGCGATGACCGGCGCAGTGCCGAATCCTGTCCGGGTCGAGAAGATCATGAGGCCCAGTATAGCGCGGACGCATCCCGCCCGTGTACACTTTTCGCACCCATGCAACCGGATCGCGCGACTTCCGACGACCGCGGCATCATCCTCGAAGGCGCCTTCCTGGCCGAACGCGCCGCCGCCGCGGGCCTTGGCATCCTTGACATCGCCTGCGTGCCCGCGCGCGAATCCTGGGCCCGGGAAACCTTTCCCGACGCCGCAGCGGCAGGCCTTGTCCGGGTACTGCCCGAAGCCGGACTCGCCGAAATCGCCGGCTACCCATTCCATCGCGGCATCCTGGTGCGCGCGGCCCGGCCGGCCGCCTGCGACCTTGCGTCCATGATCGCAACCGCAGGGCCGTCCGCCGACGCGGAACGCCGCCCCCTCGCCCTCTGGCTGCCCGACCTGAACGACCCCGAAAACCTTGGCGCCTGCTTCCGCAATGCCGCCGCCCTGGGGGCCCGCCTGCTCATTCTCGGCCCCAAGGTACCCGACCCCCTTTCGCCGCGAGTGCTGCGCGTTTCCATGGGCGCCCCGCTCGGCCTGCCCTGGGCCCGCGAACCGCGCGCTTCCGCGCTCGCCGCCGCTCCCGCCACCCTCGCCATGCTGCGCACCGCGGGGTTCCGCATCGCCGCCTGCGTCCTGGCCCCCGACGCCGTGCCGCTCGAACGCTGGGCTGCGGCCCTCGACCCGGAACAACCGGTGGCGCTTGTCATGGGCAACGAGGCGTACGGCCTGCGCCCCGATTTCGCGGGCACCTGCGACGATCGCGTCACCCTGCCCATGGCCGCCGGCACCGATTCCCTGAACGTGGCCACCGCGGCGGCGATCTTCATGTACCGGCTCGGCGCGCGGACGAATGCGGGAATCGCCACGCCGCGGCAACCGCCCGCTTGACTTTGTATATGGAAATCTATATATATCGTTTATCAAACTTTCTATACCGATACGGCGCCCTCCGCGGCGACCGTCATGAGGGAGGCTGAAATCATGGCGAAAAAACTGCTGATCATCGGTGGAGTGGCCGCGGGCGCCACCGCCGCCGCCCGCGCGCGCCGGCTGGACGCCGAAGCCGATATCACCATCGTCGAAAAAGGAGCCTACGTTTCCTTCGCCAACTGCGGCCTGCCCTACCGCATCTCCGGCGACATCGAAAAGCGCTCCGCCCTGATCCTGCAGACGCCTGAAGGCTTCGAGTCGCGCTACCGCGTGCAGGTCCTCCTGAAAACCGAAGCCATCGCCATCGACCGCGCCGCGCGAACCGTGCGCGTCCGCTCTCCCGAGGGCGAGCGCGACCTTCCGTACGACACCCTCATTCTGGCCCAGGGCGGCACGCCGTTCGTGCCTCAGGTCAAGGGCATCGAATCGCCCAACGTGTTCCGCCTCTGGACCATCCCCGACATGGACGCGGTGGACGCCTACATCCGCGCGAACGAAGCCAAAAGCGCGGTGGTGGTCGGCGGCGGCTTCATCGGCCTGGAAGCGGCGGAAGCCTTC
>CAYRXK010000127.1:0-1158 GCA_964428265.1 uncultured Treponemataceae bacterium | reverse complement strand
TCGATGCGCTACCGCGGCGCCATGGGCACCTCGGTGTTCAAGGCCGTCGACTACACCTTCGCCATGACGGGCCTCTCCGAAAAGGCCGCCCGCCTGGCCGGCCACGACGTGCGCGCCACCACGGTGCACCGCGGCGACCATGCGTCCTACTACCCCGGCGCGCAGGAGCTTTCGCTGAAGCTGGTGTACGACGCCTCCGGCAGGCTCCTGGGCGCCCAGGCCTTCGGCAAGGCCGGCGTGGAAAAGCGCATCGACGTGCTCGCCGCCGCGCTGCACGGCGAATTCGACCTGCAGGACCTTTCCGAGCTCGACCTGGCCTACGCCCCGCCCTACTCCTCGGCCAACGACCCCATAAACATGGCCGCCTACGCCGCGCAGAATTCGCTTTCGGGGTATTCGCCCTCGATCACCGCGCGCGAAGCGCTCGAACTGAAGGGTTCGGGCGGCTTCCTGCTCGACGTGCGCACGCGCGGCGAGTTCCGCAAGGGCCGCGCCGCGGGCTCGGAAAACATCCCGCTGGACGAGCTGCGCGACAGCCTGGACCTGGTTCCGGCCGACGCCGGCGTGGTCATCGTTTCCAAGGCGGGTTTCGAGGGCCACCTGGCCGCCCGCATCCTGAAGCAGGCCGGCCGCGCCGACGTCGTGTACGTCTCCGGCGGCATCACCAGCCTCAGGCTCGAACAGGGATACACCGAAGAGGCCTGAACCGGCCCATCGGATCGCATACCGCGCGCAGCAGCGCATACCGCACACGGAGGAAATCGAAATGGCAGACCCCGTCATGGACAGGATCAAGGCAGGAGCGGCGATCATCGACGTCAGGACCCCCGAGGAATTCGAGGACGAGCACTACCCCGACGCGCGCAACATACCGGTGAACGAGCTCGCCGCCCGCGCCGCCGAGATCGGCCCCAAGGACAAGCCGGTCGTTCTTTATTGCGCCTCGGGCGCCCGCTCGGCGATGGGCGCACGCCTTCTGAAAATGTCCGGCTTCGCCGACGTCGTGAACGCCGGCGGGCTTTACGACATGCCCGGCTACTGATCCAACCCGCGTGCTGGCGTGCCGATCCCGATCGGGACGCGGACGCGAGAGAGACAAAAAGGACGGCCCGACAAGGCCGTCCTTTTTTTCGGATCGGATGAACAGCGCGCTTACTT
>CAYRXK010000126.1:1949-4350 GCA_964428265.1 uncultured Treponemataceae bacterium | reverse complement strand
GGCGCGCGCCCGCGGCGACGGCCGCCCGGATTGCCTCGGCGGGGGCCTGGGTGTGGCCGATGGAGGCGACGACGCCGTCGGCGGTGATTTTTTCGATGAATTCCAGCGCGCCTTCGGTTTCCGGGGCGAGCGTGACAATGCGTATGGCGCCTTCGGCGGCGTCCTGCCATTCGCGGAATTCTCCGTAGTCCGGGTTCCGGACATGCGTGCGGTCGTGGGCGCCGCGCGGCCCGTCGACCGTGGAGATGTACGGCCCCTCGACATGGATTCCCGCGATGGCGATGGCGGCGAGCGGGCTCTCGCGGCGCGCCCTGGCGATTGCTGCGCAATTGCGGGTTATGCGGTCGCGGGGTCCGGTGATGATGGTGGCGAGGTGGCGCACTGTTCCCGAGGCGGCCACCGCGCGGATGACCTTTTCGATTTCGACGGTGCCCAGGCCGGGCGCGGAATAGTCGATGCCGGCGAATCCGTTCAGCTGCAGGTCGATGAAACCGGGGCAGAGCCATGGCCACCCGCCCGCTCCCGCCACGTCCGGGGCGACGTTGGCGGCCAGGCGCTCGACGGTGACGATGCGGCCGTTCGCGGTATGCACGCGGATGAGTTCCGCGCTGTGGATGTGAATGCCCTCGTAGACGGTCGAGCGGCTTTTGGGTTTGTGGTTCGAGCTTGGGCTCGGGCTTGGGCTTGTGGCGTTGTATGACATCCTACTCCCTTGATAGGACGATTTCGACTATCTGTCAAGTTTTTTATTCGGGTTGAGGGGATGGCGCGCGCACGGCGCATGGCATTCCGGCGCACGGCATTCCGGCAACGAGGCGCGTGAGCTGCAAGGAGACGCGGGGCCTCGACAGATCGGCCTGCGCGCTTGGCTCCGCCCTACAATTCCCTGTACATCCATTTGTACAAGCTGTTGTACAGCAGCCGGTACAACTGTAGGTACAGCGGCTTGTACAGCGGCCTGTACAGCGGCTCGTACAGCGGCCTGTACAATGGCCTGTACAGCGGCCTGTACAGTGGCTCGTACACCTGCATGTACCTGCAGTTGTCAGCCCGGGCCCAGCGTTTGGGACCTGTTGCGGTGGTGGATTGCGCCGGTCAGGCCCCGCGCGCGCCGATGGAAGCCGCGATCACGGAAACGACGATGTTTCCTGCAAAGCCGATGAGGACCACGCCGAGCAGGCGCTCGATCCATTTCCTGGATCGGGCGAAGAGGCGGCTGAAAGCCCGGGTCGAAAGCGCGGCTGCCAGAAGTATGAACCAGCCGGCGACCGCCAGCACGACTTCCAGGCCGTAGATCCACTCGACCCATTTCGGGGTGGTGGGGGTCATGAATTGCGAGAAAATGCTGAGAAAGAAGATATAGGCCTTGGGATTCAGGAGGTTGCACAAGAGGCCGTCGCGGAATCCGGTCCTGAAGGATTTCCGCGCTTCAGGCGGGGCGGAGGCATTCCCCTGGAACCCGGGCGCGACCGGCGCATCGGCGGAAATCCTGAAGCTCGACATGATCGACCCTATGGCGAGGTACGCCAGGTACGCGGCGCCCGCGAGCTGCACCGCGCCGAACAGGACCGGCCGGTCGGCCAGCAGGTAACCCAAGCCCAGGATGGAGTAGGCGGCATGCACGGTCAGCGCCGCGCCGACCCCCAGGGCAGAGGCGATGCCGACCCGCTTTCCGTGCGACACCGTATTGTTCGCCACCACCACGAAGTCGGGCCCGGGCACGATGCCGGCCAGAAGCGCCACGAGAAACACCGCGAAATACATGGCCCAACTCCTACAGCAGGCGCTTTTCGCCCTGGAGCGAGCGGACGTGGGTGGCGTCGTGGGATACTTCCAGGGTGCCCAGGTAGGCGCCGGAGTCGTCGCGCACGGCGAAATACTGGATGTGTATGAAGGCGCCGCGGCTTTCCAGCCAGAATTCGGCGCTGTCGCGCTCGCCGGACTTGAAGGAGCGCAGGATTTCCTGAACGGTGGCCACGCTCTTGGGCGGGTGGCAGTTTTGCACCAGCCGGCCGATGACGGCGGGGCTGCGCGGGAATATGCGCCCGGGCGGGTCGGAATAATACTGCACGCGGTCGTCGGGGCCGATGAAGGATATGTCGAAGGGGAGGGCCTTGAGCGCCGCGTCGAGGTCCCGCGAGGAGACGGATCCGGTGGGGCTGCTGAACCCCGGGGGCAGGGCGGCCGCGGCTGTCGTGCCGGTTGCGGCTGGTGCGCCGAATGCTGCGGCATCCCGGTCGGCAAGCATCCGGTGCGCCACCGGAAGCAGGATCAGGCGTTCGCGGTATTCGAGGGCGCTCGCGGTAAGGTAGAAGCGACCGAAGACCGCCCAGAAATCCTTGCCGGACGTGGCGTCGGCCGCGCCATTTGCCGTGTCGGGCCCGGACGGATCGGGCCCGGA
>CAYRXK010000126.1:0-1849 GCA_964428265.1 uncultured Treponemataceae bacterium | reverse complement strand
GGATCGGGCCACGTTTCCAGCGCGGCTTTCAGCGCCAGGACATCGTCCTGGATGGCCCACATGAGCTTCACGCAGGCGTGGCGGGGGGTGGCGCGCTCGAACAGGGGAAAGAGCTCGTTCTGCAGGGCGACGTAGTGGTCCCGCAGAACGGTGAATCGCGCGAGGCGGGCGCGGATTTCCGTCAGGGGAATCCGGTCGCGTGGCTTCGAGCCAGCGCCGCCCGGTTGGCCCGCCAGTCCGGCGTGCAGGCGCCGCGTCAGGTCCTGCAGGGCGGCAAGTCCTGCCGCGACCGCCTCGTTCTGGCGGCGCATCCGGTCCACAACGCCGCCCGTGGGATATACCGGGGGAGCGACCGATTCAAGGCCCACAGAAATCGACCGGATAAACCTCGACACGGGAATTTTCCATGATTCGATGCCGGCGGCGTCGGCTCCGGCCAGGACCTCGTCCAGCGCGTCGTTGGCTTCGGATGCGGTGGCGGTGGCCAGGACCGCCTCGTAGTTCCTGTAGGTATCGAGGAGGACCGGCCCCGATTTCACGAGCCCGAGGTATTCCACCAGCGAGGCCACGCGGCCCCCGTCGTTGCGTATGAGTTCCATGATTCATCCTCCGGCGGAGCTTTCGCGATCGCGTGGCAGGAGAAAGGCCGCCACCAGGCCCAGCGCGGCGAAGGCCGCCCCCGCCGCGAAGGAGAGCGTCACGGCATCGCGCGGGAATGTATCCTTTATGAAGGCGGTGATCTGCGGACCGGCCAGGCCGGCGGCCGACCAGGCGGTGAGCACGGCGCCGTATATAGCCGCCATTTTAACGGGGCCGAAGGCTTCCAGAATGGAGGCCGGCATCGTGCCGAACCCTCCACCATAGCAAAACAGGACCCAGCACAGCAGGCCCGCGACAACCCAGGGGTCGCGCACCACGATAAGGGCGGCGAACACCGCGAGTTCGCTGGCGACCAGGATCCTGAAGGTTTTCACGCGCCCGATGCGGTCGGAAACCGCGGCCCAGGCAAAGCGCCCCAGGCCATTGAACAGCGAGGTGACAGCGATCAGCGTGGCGCCGAGGCTGGCGAGCCGGCCTGCGTCGGTGGCGGGGCGCGATTGCCGGATGAGGTCTTGGATAAGGGGCGACTGGAATCCGATGATGGCGATGCCCGCGGAAATGTTGCAGAAAAACACGAGCCAGAACAGGGCGAACCGGGGCGAAAAGATGAGGTCGACGGTGCGGTGGCCGCAATAGTCAGCGTGGCGCGGGGTGTCGGGATCCTCGCAGTAGGCCGCGGCATCGGCGGCGCGCGGCGGGTTCGCCACGAAGGCCGAGGCCAGCAGCGTCGCGGCCAGGAACAGGAAGCCAAGCACCAGGAAAAGCCGGGACATGTCATGTCCCACCGCGCCCAGCAGGAGCGGGGCCAGCAGCTTGCTCATCATCAGGGCGCCCAGGCCGAAACCCATGACCACAAAGCCCGAGGCCAGGCCGCGGCGCTCGGGAAACCATTTCGACGCCACGGCCACCGGCGTGACGTAGCAGAAGCCCAGGCCCATGCCGGCCACCACCCCGTATCCGGCGTACAGCAGGGTCAGCGAGGATGCGCGCAGCGCCCAGGCGGCGATCAGGTGCCCGGCGCCGAACAGGGCGCTGCCGGCAATGGCCAGGGGCCTGGGGCCGACCTTGGGCAGGATCAGCCCGCCCGCCGACGCCGCCGCCCCCAGGAAAAATATGGCCAGCGAAAAGGTCAGCGAAACCTGCCGGTTGGACCAGCCGAAGTCCTTTACCAGCAGGGGCTGGAAATAGCTCCAGGCGTACACGGTGCCCAGGCAGAGCATGAGGATGAAACAGGCGCCGAGCACGAGCG
>CAYRXK010000125.1:0-4493 GCA_964428265.1 uncultured Treponemataceae bacterium | reverse complement strand
TCCAACGGCCCCTTCTTCATCAGCAAGGTGGACTACAACGCCAACTATATCGAACTCTCAGCCTTCAGGGACTACCCGTACAAGGCCGATTTCTGGCCCAAGGCCTTCCAGACCACGCTGACGCGCATCGACGACGTGAAGGTCCCCGCCACAGCGCAGCGCACCGCCGATGCCAAGATCGATGTCGCGGTTTCCGCCGTGACGTATCCGACCGACACTTCCAAGGCGGCCGACGCCAAGGCAAAGGTGACCGTGGCCCTGCAGATGCCCGACGGCAGCGAAAAGGTCTACACGGCCAAGTTCGTGTCGGCCGGCGCCTTCCAGGCCGCCATTCCCGCCAAGGACCTGGGCACCCTGAAACCCGGCAGCTACACTGTCGTGGTGCAGTCCGTCTTCGGTTCCGAAGCGCCGTCGGTGCAGCCCGCGACGATCGTCGTGTTCTGATCCCGTTTCCATGAGTACGCGCGCCGCCTTGCGGCGGCGCGCGATCCTCCGCAAGGTGCCGCCGGCTGATGGCCGGCGGCACCTTGCGCATGAATCGCATTTTCCGTAGGAGCCGGTCCTGCCAGCCGGTCCTCCCAGGTGGTGGTATGTACAAGTGGTTCGCGGCAAAGCGCATACTGAAGGGCGTCTTCATGTATGTGCTCATCGTTTTCATCCTTTCGGCGCTCTTCAACGCCGTCAACGACAAGACCATGAGGTCCGGCATAGAGGAGCAGGTGCGCGCCGAATCCTCGAGGCTGAAGAACATGCAGCCCACGGCAATCGCGAAGTTCCAGGAACAGCGGCGGTCCGACCTGATCACGCTGTACCGGCTGGACAGGCCGCTCATGGAACGCATCGTTTTCCGGACGGTGAACACCATCACCTTCAATTTCGGCAAATCCACCATAATAAAATCGTCGAGGGGCGACCGCGAGGTCCTGACCATAATCGGCGAAGCGCTGCCCCGATCGCTCATCCTCTTCACCCTGGCGGCGGGCATCGAAATACTGGTGGGTATCGCGATCGGCATGAAAAAGGCCCAGAATCCTGGAGGTCTGCTGGATCGTTCCACCAGTTTCATGACCATGTTCGTCTACGGCATGCCCACCTTCTGGCTGGCCATGATCGTGATCCTTTTCTTCGTGTACCAGATCAAGCTCTTTCCCTCGGGCGGCATGCATTCCGTGCCGCCCCCCTCGGGGTTCATGTACTACCTCGACATGCTCTGGCACCTCGCGCTGCCGCTCATCACCCTGCTGATGATAGGGTTCTGGGGCATCTCCTTCGTGGTGCGCAACGTGGTCCTGGGCATCCTGCAGGAAGACTACATCATGTCGGCGCGCGCGCGCGGCATTCCCGAGAACAAGGTGCTGTTCGGACACACCCTGCGCACGGCCGCGCCGCCCCTGATCACCATATCCCTCCTCTCGCTCCTAGGTTCGATATCGGGCGCCATCATCTTCGAGGGGATATTTTCCTGGCCCGGGCTGGGCAACCTGTACTGGATCGCCGTGCAGCAGAATGACATTCCCGTGCTGATGGGCAACCTGGCGATCACGGTCGGTCTCTACCAGGCCGGCCTGATCACCCTCGACCTTACCTACGGTTTCATGGATCCGCGCATCAAGGTGGGAGGCAAGGCATGAATTTCCGCGACGCCGCGTACCGCCTGCGCGAATTCTGGGCTGAATTCCGCAAGGAAACCTGGGGGCTGGTGGGCCTTGGCATCCTCGTCCTGGCCATGCTCGTGGTGCTGTTCGAGCCCCTGGTCCTGCCGTACCCCGAGGTCAACACCAAATGGCGCAACATCGACTACTGGCAGGACAATTCCCCCAACGCCCCCCCGGTGTGGACCAACTGGTTCCGCGCCGACAAGGCGCCGGTCACCCAGACCCTGCGCGCGCACGAAACCGAGGAAGTCGAACTGGACGGCGGCGTGAAGCTGCTGCGCTACGTGTTCCCCCTCCGGTACTCCGTCAGCAAGGCGCCGCTGGACCTGATCTTTCACGGATCCTTCTCCGGCGACATTCCCCTGGCGATCCAGATCGAGCGGCCCGACGGGCTGGTGATCGAGGTCGCCCAGCGTTTCGAACAGGGCCTTTCCGGCCAGGATATCCGTGTTTCCGCTGACAATGACGGCAAGCCTTCAGCGCTCGCATTCCTGAAGGAACACGAGAGCGCCGACGGCATGGCGTCGATCACCACCGATTCGTTCCGCACCGCCAGCGTGCTCTTCAGCACGGTGCGACAGGGTATGGCCCGCGACTTCATTCCGCTGAACGGCGAATACCGCCTGGTCGCGCTGGCCATGGTGCTCGATCCAGGCGCCTACGAGGCGAAGGATCTCAGGTTCACCGTGGTCGGTTCGGTGTCGGGCATCCTGGGTACGGACGACATGAAGCGCGACCTCTTTTCCGGCCTGATGGCGGGCCTGAAGTGGGCGCTGCTGATAGGCCTGCTCACCTCGGCCGTTTCGGTGCTGATCGGCGTCATGTACGGCATCATCGCGGCCTATTTCGGCGGCATCGTAGACACGGTCATGATGTTTTTCTACCAGATCGTGAACTCGATTCCGGTGCTTCCCGTGCTGATCGTCATATCAGCCATATTCAAGCCGAACATCGTCTTCCTGATCACGGTGATGGTCGTATTCTTCTGGACCGGATCGGTCATGACGGTTCGCTCCATGGCCCTGCAAATAAAGGAAGAGACCTATATCGAGGCCGCCCGGGCGCTGGGCGCCGGGTCGGGGCGCATCCTGTTCAGGCACATGATGCCCATCCTGATACCGTATTCCTTCGCGTCGATGGCCCTGTCGGTGCCGAGCGCCATCGTGTACGAATCCTCGGTAAGCCTGCTCGGGCTGGGCGACGCCACCATCGTCACCTGGGGGCAGATCCTGCACGATGCGATGCAGGGCGCCGCGATCCTGAAAGGGGTCTGGTGGTGGGTGCTGCCGCCCGGCCTCCTAATCGCGGTGATGGGCATGACCTTCGCGTTCCTCGGATTCGCCATGGACAAGATCCTGCATCCGAAGCTCAAGACGAGGTGAGATCCGATGGCAACTCCGATGGCAACCACGAATGATACCGTGCTGAAGGTCGAGGACCTTCGCATGCATTACTTCACGTCGAAGGGCGCGGTGCGCGCCATCGACGGCATCGACTTCGAACTCCGCCGCGGCGAAACCCTGGGCCTGGTGGGAGAATCCGGCTGCGGCAAGACCAGCCTGGGCACCTCGCTGCTCAGGATGCCTTCGCCTCCGGGGCGCTACCAGGGCGGGCGCATCCTCCTGGGCGGCCAGGACATCATTCCGCTTCCCGACACGAAGGTGCGCCGCGAAATCCGCTGGGAAAAGATCGCGATGGTCTTCCAGGGCGCCATGAACTGCCTGACTCCCGTCTACACGATCGGACGCCAGATGCTCGAAACCCTGAAGGAGCACCGCGACGACATCGCGCCCGCCCAGGCGCAGGCCCTCATCGCCGAGTACCTCGGCCACGTGGGCCTTTCGCCCGAAGTGGCGCAGCGCTATCCGCACGAACTATCGGGCGGCATGAAGCAGCGCGTGGTGATCGCCATGGCGCTCTTCCTGAAGCCCGAGATCGTCATCCTGGACGAACCCACCACCGCGCTCGACGTCATCGTGCAGGCGCAGATCATCAACCTGCTCAAAAGCCTGAAGGCGACCTTCAACCTGTCCTTTATCTTCATCACCCACGATCTGGCCCTGGAGGCCGAAGTCGCGGACAGGCTCTGCGTCATGTACGCGGGCAGGATCGCCGAAATCGGCCCCGGCGAACGCATTTACGGCAGTCCCGGGCCGGCGCACCCCTACACCGAAAAGCTCCTGCAGGCCACCCCCCTCCTGCACAAAAAGGTGGACAATCTCTCCTTCATCCCGGGCACCCCTCCGGACCTCGTGGCGCCGCCCGCGGGCTGCCGCTTCAATCCGCGCTGCCACAAGGTCATGCCGCGCTGCCTGCAGGAAGAACCGCCCCTCGTCGAAGTGGCGCCGGGGCACAAGGCCGCGTGCTGGAGGTGCGCATTATGAGCGAAACCAACATCGGCTCCGCCGGCACCGCCGCCGCATCCACCGCATCCACCGCATGCGCGGCGATCCTCAGGCTGACCAACCTGAAAAAGCATTTCGCGCCCCACCTGGGCCTTGCCCAGTCGCTCGGCGCCGCGCCCCGCAAGGTAGTCCGGGCGGTCGACGACGTCAGCTTCGACATCAGGCGCGGCGAGATATTCGGTCTCATCGGCGAATCCGGTTCCGGAAAGACCACCATCGGCAAGCTGGTCATGAAACTCATCGAACCAACATCGGGCAGGATCGAGTTCGATGGCGAGGATGTCACCGCGGCCAAGGGCGAGATCGCCAAAGCGTATCGCCGCAAGGTGCAGATGATCTTCCAGGACCCTTACGCGTCCATGAATCCGCGTTTCAAGATACGCGACGTGCTCGAGGAACCCCTCGCGATACATCGCATACACGGCAACCGCGC
>CAYRXK010000124.1:0-4515 GCA_964428265.1 uncultured Treponemataceae bacterium | reverse complement strand
CTCTCGTACAATCCGCTCCTGATGGCGGAATTGTGGGAGGCCGCGGCCACCAAGGATGTCCGACTGTTGCGTTATTCGATCTGGCATCGTCACGACGTTCCCGCAGGCTGCGCCTGGGTGAACTACGTGCGCTGCCACGACGATATCGGCTGGACTTTCGCCGACGAGGACGCCGCCGCGCTCGGCATGAAAGGCGGCGACCACCGCAAATTCCTCAACGATTTCTACATGGGGAGCTTCCCCGGAAGTTTCGCCCGGGGCGTGAGCTTCCAGTACAATCCCGATACGGGCGACCGGCGAATCTGCGGCACCGCCGCCTCGCTCGCCGGCATTGACCGCGACTCCTCCCGCGACCCGGGAAAGGACCGCGAAACCGCGCTGCGCCGCCTGCTGCTCCTGCACGGCATCGCGTACTCCGCCGGCGGCATCCCCCTGCTCTACCTCGGCGACGAGCTCGCCGTCGAAAATGACGAGCGCTGGGCGGAGGACCCCGCGCACATGGGCGACAGCCGCTGGACGCACCGCCCCGTATGGCAGGAGGCCCTCGCCCGCGAGCGCCATGATCTTTCGACCGTGACCGGCCGCGTGTTCGCCGCCTTCGTGAAGATGGGTAAAATCCGCGCGGCGCATGACGTCTTTTCGGCGCCGGGACTGGAAGTCCTCGAAACGGGGCACCCCTCGGTCCTCGCGTACCGCAAGACCGCCGCGCGTCCGGACGGCGGCACCGAATCGCTCATCGTCATCGGAAACTTCGCGGAACAGGCCGCTACGTGCGCGCCGCTAGACCCCGATTCCGATGGCGATCCCCGGGATGCCGCCTGGATCGACCTGATGACCGGCATGCGTTATTCGATTTCGGAACCCATGGCGCTGCCGCCCTGCGGCCTCCTGTGGCTATGCCGATCCCGCGGCGCGGACGGCGGCCAGGAACGCTGAAGCATCTTCATCGGTGCGGAACACCAGCGTTACGCGCTCCGGGATCGCGTGCGCCGAAAGGTGGGCGCGCACCGCCGAGATAGCCGCGACCGCGGCCGGATCCTTCGGATAGCCGTACACCCCGGTGGATATCGCGGGAAAGGCGACGTGGCGCAGGCCTTCCAGCTCGGCGATCCGCAGGCTCTCCCGGTAGCAGGACGCGAGCGTTTCCGCTTCGCCATGCCCGCCGCCGTGCCAGACCGGCCCCACGGTATGGAGCACGCGGCGCACCGCAAGCCTACCCGCCCCGGTGGACACCGCCTGACCCGCCGGCAGGCCGTCCTTCAGGGCGCCCGCGCGCAGCGCCCTGCATTCCTTCAGGATTTCCGGCCCGCCCGCGGCATGGATCGCGCCGTCGACCCCGCCGCCGCCGAGCAGCCCGGAATTCGCGGCGTTCACGATCGCGTCGCCCTCGAACTCCGTGAGGTCGCCCACCGCAACCAGAATCCGGCCGCCATCAATCGCTGCAACAATCTTCATGGTACTACGGTAGTCCTCAATCGCTTCATCATCAACCCGTTTTGCATCCTGTTGCGGAAAAGTCTTGACTATTCCGCAACAAGGATAATAATAGTCACATGGAACGTCTTCAGCACGATCGGATCCTGAAAGACCTCAGCAAGAAAATGGTTCTGCTCTCCGGCCCCCGGCAGGTAGGTAAGTCGTGGTTGGCCAATGATATTGCACGCGAATTCTCACGTCCGCTGTACCTCAATTACGACAATCCGCAAGATCGCGACCTGTTGCTGCGCCAAGCCTGGCCATCCACCACGGATCTTCTCATCTTCGACGAGATCCACAAGATGGAAGGCTGGAAGGGCTATCTGAAGGGCGTATACGATACCAAACCGGCCGGCAACTCGATTCTCGTGACAGGCAGCGCCCGCCTGGAAACTTTCAGGCAATCCGGCGAAAGCCTCGCAGGCCGCTTCTTCCAGCATCGCCTCTTCCCGCTGACTCCTTCGGAAGTACATGCCACGGGTGAAGCGGGGACCCTCGACCATTTTCTCTCCCGTGGAGGCTTTCCCGAACCTTTCCTCGCCGAAACGGACACCGAGGCTGGTCGCTGGCGCCGGTTTTACCTTGACGGGCTCATCCGGGAAGACATCCTCAGTTTCGAGAATATCCGCGAACTGAAGTCAATGAATCTCCTGGTCGAGTTGCTTCGCGAGCGGGTCGCCTCTCCCCTGAGCTACCAGGGCCTCGGGGAGGACATCGGTATTTCACCCAACACAGTCAAGCACTACATTGAAATTCTCGAAGCGCTTTATATCGTATTCAGGATTTACCCGCATCACAAATCGATCGCGCGCTCGCTGCTGCAGCAGCCCAAGCTTTATTTCTTCGATACGGGACTGGTGGGGCGGGGTCATGGTCCGAAACTGGAAAACCATGTCGCGCTGGCATTACTGAAGGAGCTCGCGCTTCGCGAGGATGCGGACGGGATACCACGAACCCTGCGGTACCTGCGGACCAAGGAGGGCCGCGAGACCGATTTCCTGGTCGCCGTGGAGGATTCGCCCCGACTTGCCGTGGAGGTAAAATCAACGGATCGGGAAATATCGCCGGACCTCTCCTATTTCTGCGGCAAATACGGCTTGCCCGGGCTGCAGCTCGTGGGCGACCTGCGCCTGGAACGCGATGAAACCCGGATCAGGGTGCGGCGCGCGCAGGATTGGCTCGCGGGACTGCAGACCGAGACGCTTTTTGACGCCGCGCTTGATCGTATGTAGTGCACTGCACGACACAGAAGATTTTATCGCGCCACCACCAGCGCCTGCCAGGGCGCCAATTCCACTCCCGCGAATTCCGAACCCGGCGCCAGCAGCCCTGCGCTGTCCAGCAAGACCCTGCCCGAGACCTGTCGTGCCTCTTCAGGCGCGGCGATCCTCGTCGCCGTACCCGTGAAATTGCACGCCACCATGATACGCCGCCGCCCCAGCGTCCGTATGTATCCTCCGATTTCATCGGAGTCGGCCCACAGTTCCTCGAATCCGCCGCGCCGCAGCGCCGTTTCCGCCGCGCGCAGGCGCGCCAGGGCGCGATAGTGGTTCAGCACCGAGGCCGGATCCCCGTCCTGCGCGGCCGCGTTGATGGATCTCCAGGACTGGTTCATGCGTATCCACGGCGTTCCCGCGCTGAATCCCGCGTTCGGCGAGGAATCCCACTGCATCGGCGTGCGGGAATTGTCGCGGCTGCGCGCGCGCAGGTACTCCATCACCTCGCGGTCGGGCATGCCGGCGGCGCGCGCCTCGCGCCAGATATTGCGCGACGCCACGTCGCGGAATTCGTCCGGTCCCGAAAAATCGCAGTTGGGCATGCCGAGTTCCTGACCCTGGTAGATGAAGGGAGTCCCGCGCATCAGGAAATACCAGGTCGCCAGGCACTTGGCGGATTCGGCGCGATATCGCCCATCGTCGCCGAATTTTGAGACCGACCGCACCTGGTCGTGGTTTTCCAGGTAGATTCCCAGCCAGCCGGATTCGCCCGCGGCGCGCTGCCACGACGTCATCGCGCGCTTCCATTCCGCGCGCGTCCAGGGATCGCGATGCCATCGCCTGCCCTTGCGCATGTCGATATCCACATGGTCGAACGTGAATATCATGCTGAACACGCCGCGCCCCTCCCCGATGTACGGATCGAGGGCTTCCGGCGATACGTTGGGCGCTTCGGCGACCGTCATGAGGCCGTGCGGGGCCATCGCGCGGTCACGCAGCTCGGCGAGCAGGTCGAGCACTCCAGGCTCGTTGCAGGGCACGTGCGGCGGCTTGTCGATCGCGATCGGCCAATCCGGCCGCTTCTTGATGAAGGTGATCGCGTCCACGCGGAATCCCGCGATCCCGCGTTCCGCCCACCAATCGACCATGTCGCATATCGCATCGCGCACCGCGGGATTTTCCCAGTTCAGGTCCGGCTGCCTGCGCGAGAAAGTATGCAGGTAATATTCGCCGGTCGCGGCGTCATATTCCCACGCCGGTCCCTCGAATATCGAAGGCCAGTCGGTCGGCGGCAGGCCGCCTTCCGGCGAGGCGGCAGTGCCGCCAGCCGCTGCGGCCGGCGCGGCGCGGCCGGGCTTCCAGATGTACCAGTCGCGCTTCGCGCTGCTTTTCGAAGCGCGGGATTCGATGAACCACGGGTGCTCGTCCGAAGTGTGGTTCACCACCAGGTCCAGGATCACCCGTATTCCGAGCTTCCGCGACTCGGCGATCAGGCGTTCCAGATCGCCCAACGTACCGAATTCCGCAGCCACCGACCGGTAATCCGAAATATCGTACCCGTTGTCGTCGTTGGGCGATTCGTACATCGGGCAAAGCCAGATGACGCCGATGCCCAATGAGGCCAAATAGGGCAGCCGCGAGATTATTCCCGGTATGTCGCCAACCCCGTCGCCGTCGGAATCCTGGAAACTGCGCGGATACACCTGGTACGCGACGCACTCCTTCCACCAGGGCAAGGCCGACGGTCGATCCATGCGCGGCGCCGCGCGCTCCGCGCCGAAAACCGGGCGCTCCGTGCCTGTTTGCGCGCTCATTTGATGGA
>CAYRXK010000123.1:0-4537 GCA_964428265.1 uncultured Treponemataceae bacterium | reverse complement strand
TCATGGCCTTCCAGCGAGTGATTCTGGCCGCGAATCTGGGTTAGCCAAGAAAGGGAAGTTCTTCAGGAGCCCCTAGTTGCGGGTTGGCACTGTTCAGGTGGGGAGGCTATGCTGGCTGGCTAGGGGGTACCATGATGACAGGTCGGGAACGGGTGTTGGCGGCGTTGGCGCACGAGGAGCCGGATCGGGTGCCGATCGTGATCGGCGGGACCAACGCGACGGGCATCAAGATGAAGCCGTACCGAGCCCTGGCGGATATGCTGGGCCTGGACCCGTTTCCCGAGTCGACCGGGGGCGCGCGCGGCGCGGAGCGCTACCTGTACGATTTCCCGGAGCTGGGCACGGCCCTGCCCTCCGAGGCGGTGCTGGAGCGCCTGGGCTCGGACGTGCGCGCGGTGCTGGACCGCTTTCCCGAGCACATCGTGGAACGAGCCCGGGCTCGCGGGCCGCACGACGACTTCATCGACGACTGGGGTACCGGCAACAAGGAAGTGGCGCCGGGCCACTGGTATCCGGGCATTCACCCGATGGCCGACGCCACCGGGATCGATGATATCGAGGCCTACCCATGGCCCGACATGGACGATCCCACGCGCGTGGCGCACGTGCGCGCCGAGGTGGACGCGCTGGTCGCCGACGGACGTTATGCGACACTGGGCTGCCCCTGGCTGCTCTTTCCGCTGGAGCGCGCGCAGGCCATGCGCGGCCTGGACAATTTCCTGGCCGACCTGGCGGGCGAGCCCGAATTCGCCGCGGCCATGCTCTGGAAGATCGAGGGCCTCTGCAAGACGCTGATGGGCCACTTCCTGGATGCAGGCGGCGACAAGCTCGACATGATAAAAATCGGCGACGACCTCGGGATGCAGGAAAACATGCTGATTTCTCCGACCACCTACCGCGAAATCCTGAAGCCCATCCACGCCGACCTTATTTCGTTCATAAAATCGAAAACGAAGGCGAAAATATTCTTCCATTCCGACGGCGACATCTGGGACATCGTGCCCGACCTGGTGGAAATCGGCGTTGATATCCTGAACCCCATCCAGTCGGGCGCGGGGCGCATGTCGGACCTGCCGGCCCTGAAGCGCCAGTTCGGAGATCGCCTAACCTTCTGCGGCGCCGTGGACACGCAGCGCGTGCTGCCCTTCGGCACGCCCGCCGAGGTGCGCGCCGAGGTGAAGCGCGTGATCGACATCCTGGCGCCCGGCGGCGGCTACATGCTGGCCGCGGTGCATACCGTGATGAACGAGGTGCCGCCGGAAAATATCCTGGCGATGGTGGACGCGGCGAGGGAATTCGGGAAATACTAGCCCCAGAGGTGCAATAATGAAAAAATTTCTCATCGTCCTGCTGTGGGTCATGGCTATCGCAGACGTGCCGCTGTTCGCGGCCGACCGGATCCTGCGGGTGGGGATGTGGTCGGAAGCGCACAACCTGCACGATATCGCGGTGCCGGACAATCTTGCGTATGTCGTGTATCCGTATGCCGAGTACCAGCACGGCAGGCTGTCGGAGGACCGCCTGACCGCGGGGGCCTATCTGGGCCTGAATGCGCCGTACGAAATCGGCACCGCGCCGGACGGGGTCTTTCCTTCGCTGCAGGGCTGGCTGAATTACCGCCTGAAGGACGCCCCGACGTCGCTGGTGGAAACCGGATTGACGGTGAGCGGCAGGAAGACGGCCGCGGACGGGACCAGCGCGGCGGCCGAGGGGTATCTAAACTGGTATCCCCTGAACAAAATGACGGAATTCACGCTGCACGAACACTATGCCGATTTTCACAAGGGAATCCGCGCGGGCGCGGGGCTGAAGGGCGGCCTGTCCGCGGGCAGTCTGCTGGAAGGTGGCGCCGGCGTGACCGACCTGTACGCCGGCCTGACGGGGTCCCTGCAGGCGGCGCTGCTTCTGGGCCGGCGCATCTGGCTGCGGGGAGACGCGCTGCTCGATATCCTGAACGCGAGCGTGCCCGCGTCATTCGATTCGTATGACATTACCTCCACCGGCTTGCTTGCGGCGTCGATCAGCCATGTCGGCGAAAAACTCATCATGACGGCAGGCGCCAGGGGAAATTTCGGGGTCGACAAGGTCCTGACGGCGAACGGATTTTTCGACGGGTCGAGTTTCAATTATTCCTGGATGGCGATAGCGGAGGCCGGGTACTTCGTCGCGAAGGACTTCCTCGTGTATGCCGGCGCCGAGCTGCATGGCAGCGGCGCGGCGTTGCCCGATTATTCCGCCGTGTACATCGGGGCGGAGTACTTCCTGCTATAGGGGGAAGCCCGCGCCCATTCCGCAGAGGCCCGTGACCGGATCGCACATCGCGGCGCGCGCCGGTTCTACGAAATGGCCGTTGCCCGCCGCGGTGCGGCGGATTTCGCCCGATGATTCCAGGCGCGCCAGGTCGAGGTCGATTGCGGCGCGCGGGCGGCCGAGGGCCAGCGCGAGTTCCACCGGCGCGGCGCGGCCGAAGCGGGCCAGGAATTGCATGATTTCCGCATCGGCGGGCGCGTCGCCGCGGGGCTCGGCGGGCGCCACGCGTGCCGCGGGCCTGATCGCGCCGCCCGAGAGCGACGCGATCACGGCTTCCATCGATTCCAGGCTCTGGTAGCCGCGCACGAGCATTTCGCGGCCGTCGTGTCGGAACAGGAAGGTGGGGAAGCCCCGCACACCGTACCGGCGCGTGAGTTCGAGGTCGCCGCGGAACGCTTCTTCCGCGCTGCCGTCGTCAAGCGCGGCCAGGAAGCGCGCGAGGTCCACGCCGCATTCGCTGGCCAACTCCACGAGCACTTCGCGGCGGCCCGTTTCGCGCGCCTCCGCGGCGGTCGCCTCGCGCATGCGGCGCAGGAAGGCGTCGGCGCGCGCCGGCGTGGCGATGTGCGCGGCCTTGTACGCGATGTTCTGCGGATAGGTGGAAACGGTGTCGGCGCTGAAGAGCCGGAAGCCTTCGGAGCGCACGGGCATCCCGTGGCGCTCCGAAGCCTCGACCCAATGGCGTGCGATCGCGGCGTTGGAGCGTTCCGGATCGCCCCCGATGCCGTGGTACGGATCGAAGAATTCGCGGATGTCCTTCACCAGGCCGCCCATGACGTAGTCGATACTCAGGTCGGCGCCGTAGCGCCATTCCAGGGCGCGCAGGACGGGTTCGCTGCCCCAGCACCAGGTGCAGACGGGGTCGGTGAAGGCGAGGATGTTCATGCGGCGGGCTCCGGTTCGTGATATCGCGCAAGGCGCGCGGCATGAAAGTACTGCCGGACGGCCGCGTAAGTCCAATCGCGAGCCGGCCGCGGTTGCCGGGCGCGGTTGCGGGGCGTCGCCCAAACGTTCCTGCGGCGCGTGCCGGGCCGCGGCGCGTGCCTACCTGAAAATCTCCGGTCCGGGGATCGGCGCGTACCAGATGTCCTTGGATTTCCGGTTCAGGCGGCTGGATGCGAAGTACAGGAACTTCTCGTCGGGGCTGATGACCCCGCCGGTGTCGTCCGAATCGGGAAGGTTGATCGGGGCACGGAGTTTCCTGGGTTCGCGCCAGGGCGATCCGAGCGCGTCGCGGGTGCTGTACCAGATGTCGTACTGCCACTCGAAGTCGCGATCCACCGCGAAAAACAGGATGAGGCCGTCGGGCGACACGCGCGGACTGGTTTCGTCCCATCGGCTGTCGATCGGGGGGCCCAGGCTCACCGCGGGTTCCCAGGGCGCGTCGGCCGAGGCGCGGCGCGATACCCAGATGTCGGCGCGGCCCATGCCGCCCGGCCTGGGCACGGTGTCGCGGTAGTCGGCGAAATAGAGTTCCAGGCCATCGGGCGTGATGCTGGGCGATGATTCGGTATATCGCGAGTTGATGGCGGGGCCGAGGTTGACGGGGGTGCCCCAGGGGTCGGCGGGGCTCGCGCGTTCGCTCATGTACAGGTCGTAGTTGCCCATGCCTCCGATCCGGTTCGAGGCGAAGTAGAGGGTCCGTTCGCCGTTCAGGATGTAGGCCGAGAAATCCTCGCCGAAGGTGTTGATCGGCGCGCCCAGCTTTTCGGGACTGCCCCATGGCGCGTCCGGTCCCGCGCGCCGGGACACGAAGATATCCTCGGTGTGGTATTTGGAATCGCGGTCCGAGTGGAAATAGCAGGCGAGCCCGTCTTCGGTGAACGAGGGCCCTCCGTCCCAGACGGTGCTGTTGAACCATTCGGCGGGATGTACTTCCGGTACTTCGGGGCCTTCTTCGGCCGCGATCGGCACGCAGGGCGGGAAGGCCATGCAGGCGATGAGGAATGCGATCGTTCTTTTCATACGATGCCTCCACCTACAGTATCGTGCGGCATCGTGGCAAAATCGTGGCAAACCGCGATAAACCGCGGCGGCGCCGCGGAAATCAGCGCAGCGGCAGAATGTGCGCGGCGCGTGCCGGGAAGGAGAAGGCGACCCGGTCACCGACGCGGTGGAACCTGCCGTCCACGGGGTCGTAGGATACCGCGGAAATGGCTTTGCCGTCGGCCGATTCGATTTCGTATTCGATGTAGGAGCCGAGGTAGACCGCCTTGGTCACGGTGCC
>CAYRXK010000122.1:0-4546 GCA_964428265.1 uncultured Treponemataceae bacterium | reverse complement strand
TTCGGGCGGGTGACGTGGCCCCAGCTCATGTCGTTGATGTGCAGGAGGCCGTCGAAGCCGCCCAGGTCGATGAAGGCGCCGAAGCTGGTAAAGCTCTTGACCACGCCGCGGACGGTGTCGCCGATCTGGACGTTGGCGAAGAAGTTGTTGCGGTGGCGATCTATCTCTTCTTCCATCCACTTGCGGCGGTTGAGGACGATGTTGACCTTTTTCTCGGAGTACAGGCGCTCGAGATAGAACATGGTCTTGAGGCCGATGAGATAGTCGCCTTTTTCGATGCGCTGCACGTCGGCCTTGGAAGCCGGGAGGAAGCCCTTCAGGCCATGGCCGAGATTGACCTCGAACCCGCCCTTGATTTCCTTGTCGATGCTGCCTTCGACCGGGACGTGATCCTTGAATGCGTTGGCGACGGATTTCCAGTAGACTTTTTCATCGGCGCGCTTCTTGGATACCACGATCTCGCCATTGCGGGATTCCTTGGTAACCAGGATGACCTTGACCACCTCGCCGATGGCGGGAATGGATTCCCCGAATTCGATCGCGGGAATCTTTCCTTCGGACTTGTAACCGACGTCGATGAACACGAAATCGTTGGTAACCTGGATGACGTGTCCGTCGATGAGATCTCCCTCCTCCAGGCCCTCGAAACTCTTGAGGTACTGCTCCTGCAATTGTGTCTGGATGTCGTCCCGGGAGGGTGCGGCGGCTTCCATTTCCACTTCCTTCGTAGCCATGTGTTCCCCGTTAGTGTGTAGGATATTCTTGTATACTGTCTCATAGACTTGATCCAAGGTCAAGTCTGAGCTGTCCAAATACAGGGCGTCCGGCGCGATTTTGAGGGCTCCCACGCTCTTGCCGCGGTCGATGGCGTCGCGCATCTCGATATTGTTCCGGATCTCGTCGAGGCTCATGTCCGAAAGGCCCTGCGCGAAGCGGCGGCGGGCGCGCGCATCGGCCGAAGCGTCCAGGAAAATCTTGCAGCCGGCATCGGGAAACACGACGGTGGTCATGTCGCGACCTTCGACCACGGCATCCATGCCGCCGGCGATCGCGCGCACGGCGGCGTTCACGATGTCGCGTATGGCGGGGATGGCCGACACCTGCGCGACGACGGCGTCGACATCGGCGCCGCGAAGTTCGGCGTCGACCTGCACGCCGTCGAGCCGCAGGCTGTCCTTTTCGTACGACAGCGATGCTTCCGATGCGCAGCGCACCAGGTCGTCCGGACGGTCCAGCCCGATGCCGGCGCGCACCGCGCGCAGGGTCAGGGCGCGGTAGAGGTTGCCCGAGTTGATGTAGGTGAAGCCCATGCGACGGGCGATCATTTTGGCGATGGTGGATTTACCCGAACCGGCCGGGCCGTCGATCGCGATTACCATGGTCAGACTCCTGGGGGCGTGGTTTCGGTGGCGGCCGCGCCGCGCAGCGCTGCGATTTCTTCCGGATCGAGGTCGCGCCAGGCGCCTTCGGCAAGACCGCCCAGTCGCAAGGGGCCGATGCGCACCCTCGTGAGCGACAGCGCGCGGATGTCCCAGTGCGCCAGGACGCGACGTATCTCGCGGTTGCGGCCTTCGACCAGGGTGACGCGGGCGCCCCGCTCGCCGGTACGGGTGACCGAGACGGCGCGGTAACGCTGGCCGTCTACGATGACGCCGCGCGCGAACCCCGAGAAGAAGCCGTCTGGGATGGGTTTGTCGGCGACGATCTCGTATTCCTTTTCCGTGCCGCCCGAGGGGTGGCCCATGCGCGCGGCGAGTTCGCCGTCGTTGGTGAAGAGGAGGAGCCCCTTCGACCATTGGTCCAGTCTGCCCACATGGTAGACGCGTTCGGGTACGCCGGGCTTCAGGAGATCGACGGCGAGCGCCCTGCCCTCCGGGTCCGACATCGAGCACAGGTAGCCCGCGGGCTTGTTCAGGAGAATGTAGCGCAGGCGATCCTGCGGCCGGACGGGTTTGCCGTCCAGAAGGACCTCGGCGCCCTCGGGCACCCGCGCGCCGAGTTCGGGCTTCACACCGTTCACGGTAACGCGTCCTTCGGTGATCAGGCTTTCGCAGGAACGGCGCGATCCCAGTCCGCAGGAGGCCAGGTATGCCTGCAGCCGCATGTCGGGCTTGATCATCCCTGCTCATCCTCGCCGCGCTGGAAACGGTCTTCCTCGACCTTGTCCAGACGCGGCAGGTCGGCGATGGAACCGAGCCTGAAGTAGCGCAGGAATTCCCTGGTGGTGCCGAACTGCACGGGCTTGCCGGGCACATCCTTCCTGCCGGTTTCCTCGATGAAGCCCTTGTCCAGGAGGAGCCGGATCATGCCGTCGGCGCCGACCCCGCGGATACCCTCGATCTCGGCGCGGGTGATGGGCTGGGAATAGGCCACGATGGACAGGGTTTCCATGGCCGCGCGCGAGAGCCTGGCTTCGTTTTTCTTGCCGTAGCGGTCTTTCAGCTGTTCCCAGAGGGCTACCTTGGGCGCCAGGATCCAGCCGCCGCCGGAGCGCACGGGAGCGAAGCCGTGGACTTCGTCCTCGTACTCCGCCACCAGGCGTTCCAGCGCGGCGGTGACGCGTTCGGTCGGAAGGCCGCTGAGGCGGGCAAGGCGCGCTTCGTCGGCGGCCTCGCTTTCCAGGAAGAGGATGGCCCCGACCAGCGAGGCATCGGCATCAAGGGTTTCGGACATGGGCGGTCTCCGGTTCGGTGCGGAATATGAGGATGTCGCCGAAGAGCCGGTGCTGGCGCAGCCTGAACATGCGGTACTTCACGCCCTCCAGCAGGGCCAGGAAGGCGCAGGCGAGGTCCAGCGCGGAACGGGGCCGGGTGATCAGTTCCGTGAAGGAGAACGAGGGCGCGGCGGCGAGCTTTTCGGCGATCAGGGCGAATTTTTCGTTGATGGACACTTCCTCGTACATGTCGACGATGCGCTCCGAGCTCATGTTGCGCACGAGCGAGGAAAAGGCCTTCAGGAGCTGCCAGACGTCCAGGTCCTGCCAGAGGTCCACGGATTCGTCGGCCGCGAAGGGAAGCGGGCGCTGCATGGTGCTGCGCTCAACCGTCCACTCGACCTCCATCTCCTTTTCGACCATGAGTTCGGAGAGCTTGCGGAAACGCTGGTATTCGATGAGCTTGTCGATCAGCTCGCGCCGCGGGTCGTCGAGTTCGTCCTCGGGCAGGACCGGGTCGGGCAGGAGCATCCGGGACTTGATGTACAGGAGGGTGGCGGCGAGGTTGTAGAACTCGGAGAGGTCGTCCAGGTCGATGCCGTCGCCCGATTCAAGGTAACCGAGGTACTGCTCGGTGATGGCGGCGACGGGTATGTCGTAGATGTTGACTTCGTTCTTGCGGATCAGGTACAGGAGCAGGTCCAGCGGGCCTTCGAAGTCCTTGAGCCTGAATTGCCTGCCGCCTGACGCCTGTTCGATGCCGTCGGCGATTTCGCCGGGTTCCGGGATGCTCATTATGGGTAGGGGGCATCATACCCGGAGGCGCGCCACGGGTAAATACCTTGCGCCGGCAGTATGGAAAGCAGTTCCGCGAAGCGGCTGCCGGAGACCGGGTCGCTGAGCTGCGGATCAAGTTCCAGCAGGGGCAGCAGCACGAACTTGCGGTCGCGCATGCCCGGATGCGGCACGACCAGGCGGTCCTGCACGATGATGCGCGAGCCGTACAGGAGGATGTCGATGTCGATGATCCTCGGGCCCTTGGGCAGGCCCGGGTCGCGCAGGCGCCCGAGGTCGGTTTCTATCCGCTGCAGGGCGGCCAGGAGGGCCGCGGGTTCCAGCGCGGTATCCCCGCGCACGACCATGTTCAGGAAGTCCGGCTGCTCCGTGTAATACCGCGCGCGCGACTCCCAGAGGCCTGAGCGCGCGATCGGCCCCCCGAGCACCCCGTCGGAGCCCAGGCGGTCGATCGCGGCGTCAAGATACCCCGCGCGGTCGCCCAGGTTCGACCCCAGGGCAAGCCACACGCGTTCCATGGTCAGAAGAGGTCGTCCGCGGCTGCGGCCTTTTCCGTGCCGAAGGGCACGACCAGGGGCTCGGGCTTTTCGGCCACGGCGGCACCGGAAGCGGCCTTGCCCGAGGCGCCCGCGGCTCCCGCGGCTCCTGCGGCGGCCTCCCCTTCCCCCTTGTCCTTGCCGAAGAGTTTGGCGCGCACCAGGCGTTCGAGCTCGGCGGAACTTTCGGGGTTCTGTTCCAGGTACATCTTGGCGTTTTCGCGCCCCTGGCCGACTTTTTCCTCGCCCCAGGTGTACCAGGAGCCCTTCTTTTCCATGATGCCGCACTTGACGGCGGCGTCTATCAGGGAACCGGACCACGAGATGCCCTTGCCGAACATGATTTCCATTTCCACCTTGCGGAAGGGCGGCGCGACCTTGTTCTTGACGACCTTGACGCGCACCTTGTTGCCGATGGCCTCGTCGTCGCCGCGCTCGATCGTTTCGACCTTGCGGACTTCCAGGCGTACCGAGGCGTAGAACTTCAGGGCGTTGCCGCCGGTGGTGGTTTCGGGATTGCCGAACATGACGCCGATCTTCATGCGGATCTGGTTGATGAAGA
>CAYRXK010000121.1:1958-4741 GCA_964428265.1 uncultured Treponemataceae bacterium | reverse complement strand
CCCGCGGGCGGCAACTTCGAGGAACCGGTCACCCAGGCCACCCTGAAGGTCGTCGGCGCCTTCCACGGCCTTTCGCGCGAGCGCTCCGACGCCCGCAAGTACCCGGCCATACACCCGCTGGATTCCTGGTCCAAATACGGCGGCATCATGCCGCGCAAGGCGGTCGCCTGGGCGCATGGCTTCCTTGAACGCTCGTCCGAAGTCGGCGCCATGATGAAGGTCGTCGGCGAAGAGGGCACCAGCCTGGACGACTACATCGTTTACCTCAAGGGCGAGTTCCTCGACGCGGCCTACCTGCAGCAGAACTCCTTCGATCCGGTGGACGCCTCCGTGTCGCCGGAACGGCAGAAGCGCGTATTCGCGCTCGTGCTGAAGATCCTGGCTTCCAAGATCAGCGCTGCCGACAAGGAAGACGCGCGATCCTGGTTCTACGGGCTGCGCCAGTCCTTCCTGGACCTGAACGGCACATCGACCGAATCCAAGAAATACTCTGAACTGCTGGCCACGCTGGAGGCGACCCTCGCCGGGCGCTCCGGCGGGATGAGCCATGATGGAAAGGCCGCGCTGGCCCTGGTGGAGTGATCCGTGAACAAGATCTATTCGCGCATCGATTCGATAATCGGCAACGTCATCTCGGTAAAAGCCGACCAGGTGGCCTACGGCGAACTGGCCGAGGTGAGCAGCCGCTACGGGACCTCCCTTGCCGAAACCATCCGCCTTGACGGCGACAAGGTCTTTCTGCAGGTGTTCGCCGGCGGCCGCGGCGTCTCCACCGGAGACGAAGTCCGCTTCCTGGGCCACCCAATGCGGGTCAGCTTTTCCGACGACCTTCAGGGACGCATTTTCGACGGCGCGGGCAGCCCCCGCGACAACGGGCCCGAGCTGACCGAAAACCTGATCACCATCGGCGGCCCCTCGGTGAATCCGTACCGCCGCATCATTCCCCGGGAAATGGTGCGCACCGGCATCCCGATGATCGACCTCTTCAACACCCTCGTGAAAAGCCAGAAGCTGCCGATCTTCTCCGTGTCCGGCGAACCCTACAACCAGCTCCTGGCGCGCATCGCCATGCAGGCCGAGGTCGACCTGATCATCCTGGGCGGCATGGGCCTTAAGTACGACGACTACCTGTTCTTCCGCGACACCCTGGACGAGGGCGGCGCCCTGTCCAAGACGATCATGTTCGTGCACACCGCCTCCGACCCCGTGGTCGAATGCCTTATGGTGCCGGACATCTCCCTGGCGGTGGCAGAACGCTTCGCGCTCAAGGGCAGGAACGTCCTCGTGCTCCTGACCGACATGACCAACTTCTCCGATTCGCTGAAGGAAATCTCCATCACGCAGGAACAGGTGCCGTCCAACCGCGGCTACCCGGGCGACCTGTACTCGCAGCTGGCCGCGCGCTACGAAAAGGCGGTCGACTTCGCGGATTCCGGCTCCATCACCATCCTGGCGGTCACCACCATGCCCGGCGACGACGTCACGCACCCGGTGCCCGACAACACCGGCTACATCACCGAAGGCCAGTTCTACCTCAAGGGCGGGCGCATCGAACCCTTCGGCTCGCTGTCGCGCCTGAAGCAGATGGTCAACGGCAAGACACGCGAGGACCACCGCGCCATCATGGACGGCATGATCAAGCTCTTCGCCGCCTACCGCGACACCCTTGAAAAGAAGTCCATGGGCTTCCAGATGACCGCGTGGGACCGCAAGCTCCTGAAGTACGGCGAGCTCTTCGAGTCGCGCATGATGGACCTCTCGGTCAACATCCCCCTGGAAAAGGCCCTGGACGAAGGGTGGAGGATCCTTGCCGACTGCTTCGAACCGCGCGAAACCGGCCTGAGGACCGACCTGATCCAGAAATTCTGGCCGGCCGGAACCTCTGGCGGGACCGCGGCCGGAACCACGGCCTGAAGCTGGCCGGCGCAAGGGGCGGGGCGCGGAAATGGCGAAAATCAAGCTGACCAAGAACGAGCTGAAGAAGCAGAAGGACGCGCTGAAAATGTACCAGCGCTACCTTCCGACCCTGCAGCTCAAAAAACAGCAACTCCAGATGGAAATCCGCGGGGTCGAAGCCCGCATGGACGAACTCGCGGCACGCAAGGACGCGCTGGAACGCGACTTCCAGGCCTGGATCGGAGTCTTCGCGGAGGAAGGCAGCGCGCGCACGGCCGCCGGCCTTCCCCTCGTATCCGTTCGGGAGGTCAGGGTGTCGCGCGGCAACATCGCTGGCGTGCAGATTCCCGTATTCGACGGCGCGGAATTCGACCGCGCGGCCTACGACCTGTATGCCACGCCGCTCTGGGTGGACCGCGCGCTCGATCTCCTGCAGGAAGCCCTCCTGCTGGATCTGGAACGCCGCGTCGTGGACGAGCAGCGCCTGCTCCTGCAGGCCGAACTCCGCACCACCACCCAGCGCGTCAACCTTTTCGAGAAGGTCAAGATTCCCGAAACCCAGGCGCACATCAAGCGCATACGCATCTACCTCGGCGACCAGCAGACCGCCCAGGTCGTGCGCGGCAAGATCGCCAAGAAGAAAGTGGAGGGTGCCGCCCGATGATCGCGCCCATGAAGAAATTCACGCTGGTGGTCTGGGGGCCCGACGCCGCGCATGCGCCGCGCCAATTGCGCGCCCTGGGGGTGGCCCATGTCGAGGCCCTGCGGGGTTCGGGCGAGAGCTGCGCCGCCCTTGAAGCCGAACTTCGCGACCTGCGGATGGCGCATGGCATCCTGAGTTCACGCGCGATCAAAAAGCCCGCGACGCCGGCTGCGTCGGCGAAACC
>CAYRXK010000121.1:0-1858 GCA_964428265.1 uncultured Treponemataceae bacterium | reverse complement strand
GCGTCGGCGAAACCGGGCCCTGCCGCGTCCGCCGCCGGCGCCGATCTCGTCGCCGCCGAAACCATCGACCTGTCCGCACGAATAGCCACCGCGCGCGAGGAATCGGCCCGCATAGGGCGCGAAATCGATCGCGTGCGCGGCTGGGGGGATTTCGATCCGCAGGCGCTGCAGGCGCTGGCTGCCGCCGGCATCCGTCTGCGCCTGTACGAGGGGCCGGAAAAGGCCGTCGCCGGCATTCCGGCGGAAACCGAGGTCGTACGGCTCGCCGCTCCGCGCGGCAAGGCCAGGTTCGCGGTATCCGGAGACGCCCGAGTGCCGGGCATGGTCGCCGTTCCGCCCGAATTCTCCGAATTCATGCCGCCGGCGGCACGGCTCTCCGCGATGGAGCGCCGGGTGGCCGAACTGGCAGCGACGGTGTCCGATGCCGAAAAACGGCTCGACCTCCTGGCCCCGCAGGCACCGGCGCTGGCAGGTACCATCCGCGAAAAGGAAGCCGAACTGCGCCTCGAGCACCTTGCTTCGGGCATGCCCTCGCACGAGAACCTGCGCTACCTCGGCGGCTACATCCCCGCCGCGGACCTCGGCGCCCTTCAGAAAGAAGCCGCGCGCCGCCAGTGGGCGCTCGCCGCCGACGATCCGGCGGACGATGAACTGCCTCCCACCAAGGTAGAAAACTCTCCCCTCGTGCGCATAATCCAGCCGGTCTTCGATTTCCTCGGCACGGTGCCGAATTACCGCGAATACGACATATCCGTATGGTTCCTCGGATTCTTCTCGCTGTACTTCGCCATGATCTTCGGAGACGGCGGCTATGGCGTCATCATGCTGCTCGGGGCGCTCGCCGCCACGCGGGGGCCCGCGCGCGCGGGAAAGAAACTGCCGGACGCCCTGAAGCTCCTGTATCTCCTGGGAGGCCTTACCGTACTCTGGGGCGCGGTCACGGGCACCTGGTTCGCCATACCCTACGAATCCCTGCCCGGCGCGCTGCGCGCGATCACCATACCCTGGATAAGCAACGGCAACCCCGATTCGGGCACGAACATAAAGATCTTCTGCTTCATGCTCGGCGCCCTGCAGCTCACCGTCGCGCACGTCAAGAACATCAGGCGCGATTTCCCCAACCCGAAGTTCCTGGCCCAGCTCGGGTCGCTGTTGCTGATCTTCGGCATGTTCAACGCCGTGCTCAACCTCGTCATAGATCCCGCACGCTTTCCCCTGCAGACCTGGGCACTCGCCCTCATCGGCATCGGCTTCGCGCTCGTGTTCATCTTCGGAAGCTGGACGGGCAACATCCTTACCAGCATCCTCGAAGGGCTGAAAGGAATCATCCCGACCTTCCTGGGCACGGTCAGCGTCTTTGCCGACATCGTGTCCTACATACGCCTCTGGGCGGTCGGCCTGGCGGGGCTCGCCATTTCGCAGACCGTCAACGGCATGGCTTCCGGCATGTTCGGCGGACCGGCCGGCAGCAGCATCACCTTTGTCGTCGGCGCCTTCATGGGCGTGATCCTGCTGGCCGTGGGCCACGGGCTCAACCTCGTGATGAGCGTCCTGTCGGTCATCGTCCACGGCATTCGTCTCAATACGCTCGAATTCTCCAGCCATCTGGGCATGGAATGGTCGGGCTACAAATACGACCCGTTGCGGGAAAGAGGGGATACGAAATGAATATCGCAATGATCGGAGCGGCCTGCGTCCTGGGAATTTCCGCCATCGGTTCGGCAATCGGCGCCGGCATCGCGGGCATGGCCGCCATCGGCTCGTGGAAGCGCTCCTACATGGCCAACAAGCAGGCCTCCTTCCTGCTGGTCGCCTTCGCCGGCGCGCCGCTCACCCAGACCATCTACGGCTTCATCCT
>CAYRXK010000120.1:0-4780 GCA_964428265.1 uncultured Treponemataceae bacterium | reverse complement strand
GAACCCCCGACCTACTGGGTGTAAACCAGCCGCTCTGACCAGCTGAGCCAAGCGCCCCAACTTGCTTGCGGCGACACGCTACCACGTGCGCGGATACGGGGTCAAGACTGATGGATACCGGTAATATCGCCTTTGCCGGAGCGGGCAACGCGTTGCTCGATCTGGCGGTGTGTGTTCAGGACGGATTCGCGGAGGACGAAGGGTTTTTACCCGGCGCCGTGTCGCACGTGGACCCGGAGCGCGGCGCCGCGCTCGCGGAGCGGATTTCGCGCCTTGCGCATGCGGGTGCGGTGGATATCCGGACATCGGCGGGAGGCGGTGCGGCGGTGGCCGCGCGCGTCATGTCGGCGCTGGGATATGGCGCCCGGTTCTGCGGCGCCGTCGGAATGGACCGGCGCGCCGACCTGTTCAGGGCAGGGCTCGATGCAGCGGGCGTGCACGCAGTCCTGCATCAGTCCGCGATCCCGACCGGCGTGTTTGTACTGCTGGCGGAGCCTTCGGGGTGCAGGACCCTGGTGGTGGCGCCCGGCGCGGCATTCGATATGCCCGAATCCATGAACATCGGGCGCATGGCCCCTCGGGGAAGCGGGACACGCGCTATCTTGCATATGGACGCCCTGCTGGAATCCCGGTCGCCGGGACGCCTGCGGCGCATGGCTGCGGATGCCAGGTCGGCGGGCATGCTGGTATCGATCGACCTGTCCACGCCGGGCATCGCGAGATCGCGGGCGGATACGATCGGCGCGGCGTTCGGGTACTGCGATACGGTATTCGGCACCGATGCGGAATGGAGGGCGCTCGGAGGCGCCGATCGCGCGGCCCTGGCGAATCCCGGCACGATCATCCTGCGCAAGCGCGGCCACGATGGGGTTGATGCCCTTCGCGGGGCGACGCATGAGCACGCCCCCGCGCCCGGCGTGAATGTCGTTGACGAAACCGGAGCGGGTGATGCTTTCGCGGCGGCCTTCCTGGCAGGCCTCGCTTCGGGAGACTCCGTGGAGCGTTGTCTGGGCGCGGGCAGCATCGCGGCCGGGGTTCTGCTGCGGACCTTCGGCACCCGGTTCGATCCAGAGTTGCTGCGAACCTCAATGCACGGTCATATCGGTTCCTAGACAAGGCGAAACTTGCCCCGAAGAGGTCAAAACCTGTAAATTAGCAGGTGAAAACCATCCAAGGCAGGTAATGATGCCCGATAACGAGATAGTCCCCATCGAACAAATCCTTCCCGGCAAGCTTCCCGTCATTTCCTTGCTCGGCCGACCCATTTTCCCCGGCATTTTCTCGCCGATCATGGTGGGCAACGCCAATGACGTCCGCGTGATCGAGCAGGCCATCGCCGGCGACGGCATGGTCGGCCTGGTGCTGCAGAAAACCGAGGTGGAAAATCCCGATGCCGAAGACCTGTACAGCGTCGGCACCGTCGCCAAGATCGTGAAGCGCATAAACCTTCCCGACGGCGGCGTGAACATCTTCATCTCCACGCTCAAACGGTTCAGGATCCGCAAGTTCCTGTCGCGCGAAGCGCCCATCGTGGTCGCGGTTTCGTATCTGGATGATGTCGGCGATGATACGGACGAGATCAAGGCGCTCACCCGCGCGCTCCTGGGAGAGATGAAGCAGATCTCCGAGAACAATCCGCTTTTTTCCGAGGAAATGCGCCTCAACATGATCAATATCGATCATCCGGGAAAGATCGCGGACTTCATCGCAAGCATCCTGAACATCGACAAGCGCGATCAGCAGCAGGTCCTGGAGATGGTGGACGTGCGCGAGCGCATGGAAAAGGTCCTCATCTTCATCAAGAAGGAACAGGAACTCCTGCGCATCCAGAAAAAGGTGCAGGCCGAGATCAACGAAAAGATCGAAAAGAGCCAGCGCGAGTACTTCCTGAAAGAAGAGCTGAAGGCGATCAAGCAGGAACTCGGCATGCCGACCGACGCCCGCAGCTCGGACTACCAGAAATTCAAGGAAAAGATCGAGTCCTTCGGGTTCGAGGGCGAGGTGAAGGAACAGGTCGAACAGGAACTGGAAAAGTTCAACCTGATGGATCCCTCGTCCAGCGAGTACATGGTCACGCGCAACTGGCTGGACCTGGTCTGCTCCATGCCCTGGCGCACGACGCTGACCACGGATTTCGACCTGGCCAAGGCGCAGGCCCAGCTTGAGGCGGACCACTACGGCCTGAAGGACGTGAAGGACCGCATCGTGGAATACCTGGCGGTGCGCAAGCTGAAGAAGGATTCCAAGGGGTCCATCCTCTGCCTGGTGGGGCCCCCGGGCGTCGGAAAGACGTCGGTGGGGCGCTCGATCGCGAAAGCTCTGGGCAAGGAATTCTTCCGCTTCTCGGTTGGCGGCATGCGCGACGAGGCCGAAATCAAGGGGCACCGCCGCACCTATGTCGGCGCGCTGCCGGGCAAGATCGTGCAGGGCCTGAAGATCACCAAGAAACGCGATCCGGTCTTCATGATCGACGAAATCGACAAAATGGGCGTTTCCTACCAGGGCGATCCCTCCAGCGCCCTGCTGGAGGCCCTGGACCCCGAACAGAACTTTTCGTTCCGCGACCATTACCTGGACCTGCCCTTCGACATTTCCAACGTGGTGTTCATCTGCACCGCCAATACGCTCGATTCGATCCCCACGCCGCTGATCGACCGGATGGAGGTGATCCAGCTGCCGGGCTACGTGGATACGGAAAAACTGGAGATCGCGCGCAATTACCTCATCCCCAAGAGCCTCGAGAAGAACGGCATCAAGAAGACGCAGGTGCGCTACACGCGCGACGCGCTGATGGCCATCGCCGAAAGCTACGCGCGCGAGGCGGGTGTGCGCAATTTCGAGAAGTCGCTGGACAAGATCCACCGCAAGCTGGCCAAGACCATCGTGCTGGAGAACAAGGCCAAGACGAAGTTCGCGATCGACAAGGCGGCGGTGCAGAAGTATCTCGGAAAGCCGCTGTTCCGCGAGGACGAGATCAAGAAGGCCACGCGGCCCGGCATGACGGTGGGCCTGGCCTGGACGAGCATGGGCGGCGACACGCTCATCATCGAGGCGGTGGCCAACCCCGGCAAGGAAGGGTTCAAGCTGACCGGCCAGATGGGCAACGTGATGCAGGAATCCGCCGGCATCGCGTACACCTGGGTGCGCCACATCGCCTCGTCGCGGTATGGCATCGGCGCGGACTATTTCGAGGGCCGGCAGATCCACCTGCACATCCCGGAAGGAGCGACCCCGAAGGACGGTCCATCCGCGGGCATTACGATGGCCACCGCGCTGGTGTCGCTGGTGGTGCAGAAGAAGATCAAGGCCAACCTCGCGATGACCGGCGAGCTGTCGCTCACGGGCCAGGTACTGCCGATCGGCGGCCTGAAGGAAAAGACGGTGGCGGCGCGGCGCAACAAGATCCGCGACATCATAATCCCCGAGGCGAACGAAAAGGACCTGGACGAGATACCCGAGCACGTGAAGAAGGGCATCACCTTCCACCCGGTGTCGCGGATGGAGGAAGTGCTGGACATCGCGCTCGGGCTGTGACCTGACGCGGCGCGGTCGCGGCGCGGTCGCGGCGGGCATTCAATCGGGCGCGGGGCATTTGAGCGTGCGCGCGGGCAGGGTATACTGCCGCCCATGCTGAAACCCGTGTTCTGCGGCCACGATTGCGGCGGCGACGCCTGCCCCCTTCTTGCCGAGGTCGAAGGCGGACGCGTCGTCCGCATCGCGCACAACCCCGCGGCCGGCCAGCACATTCGCGGCTGCCGCCGGGGTTACGATCTTCCCGCCTTCCACTATTCGAAAATGCGCATCCTGTCGCCCCTTGTCCGCACGGGGGCGCGCGGCTCGGGGCACTACCGCGAAGCCGGCTGGGACGAGGCGCTCGCCTTGGTGTCATCGCATCTCGCCGAGATCAGGGCGCGGTACGGGGATGCCTCCATCCTGGCGCTGGCCAGCGCGGGTTCCATCGGAGCGCTGCACTCGACCCAAACCCTGACCGCGCGTTTCCTGAACGCCTGCGGGGGCTGCACGACCCTGCGCGGCAATTATTCCAGCCAGGCCGCGGGCACGATGCTTCCCTGGCTTTTCGGGTCGGCGGCGGGCCTGTCGGGGTTCGACGCCGCGACCCTGCGATACTCGAACCTCATCATCCTCTGGGGCGCCAATATCCTGGATACCCGTCTCGGATCGGAAATGCCTTCTCGCCTGATGGAGGCTGCGGCGAGGGGCGCGCAGGTGATCGTGATCGATCCGCGACGGACCTCCACGGCCCGCATCCCCGGCGCGAAATGGATTCCCCTGCGGCCGGGCACCGATACGGCCCTGATGCTGGCCATACTGCACACGCTCTTTGAAGAAGGGCTTTTCGACGAAGCATTCTACCGCGCGCGGGCGACGGGTTTCGAGGCGTTGCGTGACGAAGCCTATGGGAACTCGTCCGGCCAGGGCCGCGATCCGGACCGCGATCCGGACCGCGATTCAGGCCCCCGCGACGCGGACTGGGCACAGGGCATCACGGGGGTGGATGCCGAGGAAATCAGGGGGCTCGCCCGGCTCTGGGCACGCGCAAAGCCCGCGATGCTGGTCCCGGGGTACTCGATCCAGCGGGTATGGGGAGGCGAGGAGGCGATACGGTTTACGGTTGCCCTGCAGCTCGCCACCGGCAACTTCGGCCTGAAAGGCGGATCCACCGGTTCGCTCAACAACCGCTTGCCCGGACCCCGGATCGCGCGGATCGGCGACCTGGCGGCACGGGCGACGGCCGGCGCACCCGTGCCAGCCGGGGCAT
>CAYRXK010000119.1:0-4969 GCA_964428265.1 uncultured Treponemataceae bacterium | reverse complement strand
ATGGATATCATCAGGGTCGAGGATGCGCCGGTGGCGCGCAGGGTTGGCGGGTTCGAGGGGCGCTCGCTGGCGGAAGGGCCGGCGGCGTCGATCATGCACGTGACGCTGGATCCGGGGGCCGTGCTGGAGCCCCACTCCGCGCCGGTGGACGCGTCGTTCTTCGTGCTTGAAGGCGAGGCCGAGTTGACCTTCGAGGGCGAAACCGCGCCGATCAAGGCGGGCACGCTGTTCGCCTCGCCGCGCGGCACGGTGCGCGGCATGCGCAACACCGGCTCCGGCCCCTTCCGCGTGCTGGTGATCAAGAGCCTGCAGTAAGGGCAGCCAGCGCCAAAGTCAGCCTGCAACCATGCAAATCGGAAGTCTGGCTTGCGATTTGCAGGGATGAATCGGGCGCTCGACACCTCGCCACCATTTTGGTTCAACCCATGGTTGCGCCCCGTTCAGCCGGCACATCCCGGTAAATCCGCCCGCAACTTCCTTTCATCCTCGGAGAGGACGTCCATCAGATATCGCCAATAATCGTCCGAAAGGGCGGTTTCGATGAGTTTGCCGGCCGGAAGGAATCGCTGCATTTCATGGCGGAATTCGCCGTGGAACGAGGGATTCCCAACCAGGGCGCGGATACGTGCATCGAGCGATTCCAGGAATGCCGCGGGTGAACTGTGATGGTCGATCAGTTTTTTCGCCACGAGATCGGCATTCGGGGATTCGCCAAGGCGCTGGAGCCAGGCGATGTCCCACAGGTCGCGGTTTTTCAGGCGATTGGGCCGCAATGCCAGGGCAAGATATTTGTCGGCGAGGATTTCCCGTCTGCTGCGCGCCTGCAGGATGAGCCCGGATGTTCCCATATCGACCGCATACCGGTCGCGAAGCATCATGGGGCGCGCCTCATGGCTGGGTACGGCGCAGATGTCTATGTGGATCACCTGGGCTTTCATGTCCTTGCGTTCAGGACGGGTCTGCACTTTCACCTTCCAGGTGTCGGTGTTGCCGGTTTCCTTGAACGGTTCCGACACATTGACCGGCAGGCCGTATTTTTCCTGCAACCCGTCCACAAGGGATCTGGCCAATTCCGGAAGATTCGATGCCGAGAAATCGGGCCCGCCGGCAAAATCAAGGTCTTCGCTCAGGCGTTCCGATCCGTAACAGGCGCGCAGGCAGGTCCCGCCCATGAACACGAGCTGCGCCAGCTGGCCTGATTCGCTCATCACCCTGAGGATGTCGTGATGAAGCAGTTCCTTTTCCACCACGGGCCTGAGGGTGGCGATTTCCGGGGTACGGCGGATCGCTTCGTCCACGAGCGCATCGAATAGACTCATGTGGTTTCTCCCTTATCGACAAGATCCATCGGACGTCTGGTCGCGCGCATGTCGGCTATGGCGAGATCGTCCGATGCCCGCCATAGCCTGCAATCCTGGTCCCAGGCAAGGCCGGGCGCGAGTCGGGCTGGTGTTTTGGCGGTATGGACGAATTCGATGGTGCCGAAGCTCCCGCAGCGAACCTGGCCTGACCGGCCCGAAGTCATGAGGGTGATCCACGAGAACGGTATCTGCGATATTCGGCCGGAATCCGAAAGTACTGTTTCCAGGCTGAGATAATTGAAGCAGCCAGCGCGGAGGCGGGCGGCGGCGTGGAAGAGCACCTTGTCACGCGGGAAGCCGGCTTTCTCGTAGATATAGAGGTTCCTGCATAAATGCTTCAGCGTGCCGGTACGCGATGCACGCGATACGAGGGTCTTGAAGGCGGAAAACGAATGATCGGGAAGGATGGCGTGAAGGTCGCGCAACGTGAACAGATAATGGTCGCGGTCCGCGAGTCTTTCGAGGGTATCGGAGAGTATCCTGACCGATTGCATACGGCCTCCACTCATCAATAGATTACACTTTCTGTAACCTATTGTAAAGTGAATAGTGTCGAGGGCGACTCGGCGCGCGTCACGTCGGACTTGATGGGCGTTGCGCGAGGCCATTCTACCGTACCTGTGAGAACACCCTCGAGTTGCTGGGCTCCGCCCTACAATTGGCGGTACATCAGGATGTACCGGCGGGTGTACGGATTCCTGTACAGAGGATTGTACAGAGGCTTGTACAAATCGGTGTACGTCAGGTTGTACAAGGGTTTGTACAAATCC
The DNA here is from genome assembly GCA_964428265.1 of uncultured Treponemataceae bacterium. Taxonomy (GTDB): domain Bacteria; phylum Spirochaetota; class Spirochaetia; order Treponematales; family Rectinemataceae; genus CAYRXK01. The sequence goes on along the minus strand of CAYRXK010000119.1, from coordinate 2,838 downwards.
TTGTAGGGTAACCCCAAGGGAAAAGCGCCTGCAGCGAATGAGCCCCGGGGGCGAAAAGCGCCCGGACCCAAAATCGCCTGGGGAAAGCGCGCACATGTATTGACAGTTGCACTGTCACTGTCGATACTTCAATCAGGAGCAAAGGAGAGCCGGCATGACGATCCAGGAATTGAGCGCGCGCTCGGGGGTGCCGGTGCGGACGATCCGCTTTTATATCGCAGAGCGGTTGCTGTCCGGGCCGGAGGGGCGGGGGCCGTCGGCCGAGTACGGCGACGACCACCTGAATCGCCTCGGGGCGATCAGGGATCTGGCGCTGATACACATGCCGCTGGCGGAGATCAGGGAGAAACTGCGGAACCTGGGGCCCGGCGATCTGGATGAGGTCGTGGCGGAAACCACCTCGTACCTGATGCCGGAAGCGTCGTTCGAATCGCCCAGGGCGTACATCGGCACGCTGCTCTCCCAGGCGCGCGCGCGGCGCGGCGGCGGCGACGAAGTGTCGCTCCAGAGCCGGATGCTGCTGCAGGAGCCCAGTGTGGCCCATGTGCGGGAGCCTGCAGGGCAGTATCTGCCACGAAACGATGAAACGGTCGAACAACCCTCGACTTGGGGGGAACCATGGCGGCGGATCACGCTTGCGCCCGGGGTGGAGTTGCACGTCAGCGATGTTGCCGATGAGTCACAAAACGAGCTGGTCGCGAGGATCCTTGACCTGGCGATGGCGCAGGCCTCGCCGCAATCGCAATCGAAATCGCAATCGAAAAAACGAAACAGGAGGAAATCATGAAAACGAAGCAGAACAAAAACGAAGGACCGCAAACCGGAATGGTCGCGCTGGCCGCGGCGGCGGAACGCGCGCTGGTGCGGCCGAACAAGAGTTTTCGCCACGTGGACCTGGCCGTCACCGCGCCGCGGGCGGACCCGGAGGCGGCCCGGGAGGCGCTGGCACTGGCCCTGGTGCTGGACCGGTCGGGGTCCATGCAGGGCGCCAAGCTCCAGACCGCCAAGAACGCGGCCCTGGCGGTGCTGGACCGCCTGGGCGACCGGGACATCGCCTCGGTGACCGTGTTCGACGAACAGATAGACATGGTGCTGCCCGCGGGCGCGATGACGGCGGCGCGCAAGGCCGAAGCCCGGCAGTCGCTTTCGCGGATCGAGGCCAGGGGCACCACGGCCCTGCACGAAGGCTGGCTGACCGGCTGCCACTCGATCGCACAAAACACCCCGCGCCTGGCGCGGTGCCTGCTGCTGACCGACGGCCTGGCCAACGTGGGCCTGACGGACGCGGAGCAGATCGCCGCGCAGGCCGCCGACATCCACGCGAAATCGGGCATAAGCACCAGCACCTTCGGCATCGGCGCCGACTACGACGAAGGGCTTCTGGCGCCCATGGCGGTCGCGGGCAACGGCCAGTTCCACCACCTGCGCGACGAGGCGGACCTGTCGGCCACCTTCGAAGGCGAGCTGGGCGAGCTTTTCGATGTGACGGCCAGGTCGGTCCGGATCGAGGTCGAGGCCGGCGGCGCGTCCGGCGGCGCGACCGGCGGCACGGTGGAACCCGAGCTGGTCAGCCTGTACTGGGCCAGGCCAGCCAACAATGCGGGCCCCCTCGAAATAGAGCTGGGCGACCTGATCGCGGACGAAACGCGGCATGTCGTGATCCGGCTGGGATTTTCGGGGCAGCAGCCCGGCGCCTTCTATTCGGTGCGCGCGCGATTGTCGTGGCTGGCGGGGGCGGAACGTGTCTGGGGCGACTGGCGCGAACTGGTGTTCGAATGCGCGGATCACGCGGCCTGCGATGCGGAGCGCGCGGACCCCGCGGTCATGCACTGGGTGGGGCTGCACCACGCCGAAAAAGCCAAGCGCGAAGCCCTGGACCTGTACAAAAAGGGCGACCATAGCGGGGCCATCGCCCGCCTTGACGGCGTGATCCGCCGCCTGGCCACCTATGCCAAGGGCGACCCTGACCTGGAGCGGGCCCTGGCCGAGCTGAAGGACGCGCGCGAGGTGCAGCGTGAGGATCGGGTTTCGGCCATGTACCTGCGCGAGGAGGTCTACCAGGCGACGATGCAGCTGCGGGGGCAGCGGGACCACCGGGCGAAGGGGCTGTAAGGGGTGCCCATGAGGGGGCGGGGTCGAGGATCCGGGTCGGCCCGCCCCCTCTCCGGGCAGGGGGGCATTCAAGCACCCATCAGGCAAATCCGGTCTGCAGGTATCCATGGTTTTGGGATATTTGCCAGCCTTCATACCCTTCAAGGTATATTCTTGACATATACCTTATAAGGTATTAATCTTGGATATACCCCAAAAGGTATCCGGGGGGTGCCGTGGATTATCTGATCACTACACCTGCGCAACTGGGCATGGCCCTGAAAATCGCCCGAAAGCAGAAGAAGCTGACCCAGGTAGCGGCGGGGGCTAAGGTCGGGCTTCTTCCGAAAACCATTTCCGCCCTGGAGCATAATCCGGAAGCATGTTCCATCTTGAGCTTGATAAAGCTGCTGTCCGCGCTGGATCTGGAGCTTACACTTGCGGACAAGGCCATGCATCGGCAATCGCCTGAGGGCGGTTCCGGCGAAGGATGGTGAGCATGGCCCGCACTGCCGCATCACGGATCCTCGGCGTATGGATGAATGGTGTCCGGGTGGGACGATGGAGAGTGAATGCCCAGGGCATTCACGAGTACGCCTATGAACGGTCGTGGTTTGAAAATGCCGACACAAGGCCGATCTCGCTTTCGATGCCCCTGGCGGCTGCCGACTTTACCTACACCGGCAAAACCGTGGAGTCGTTCTTCGACAATCTCCTGCCGGACAGCGCGGACATCAGGCAGCGGAT
>CAYRXK010000118.1:0-5027 GCA_964428265.1 uncultured Treponemataceae bacterium | reverse complement strand
GCGTTCACCGGGCAGACGATGGAGCAGGGATGCGCCATGCAGGACTGGCACATGTCGGTGACGATGACCTTGTCCTCGGGGCATTTTTCGCAGGCGGCGCGGATCACGTTCACCAGCGGCGCGGAGATCACCTTGCGGTCGGTGAAGGCTTCTTCGATGCCCGCGGAGACGGGCTTGTTGTCCAGTTCCTCGATCAGGGGCAGGCCGAAGGCCAGCCTGATGCGCTGGCGCACGATGGCCAGTTCGCGGTAGGAGCAGCAGCGGTAATTCGGCTTGCCCATGTCGATGATGTCGAAGGGCAGCGAGTCGATGTCCCCGGGCTTTTTGCCGGCAAGCACGAACTTGGTGATGCCGACGAATATTCGGCGGCGGATGTCGGTGCAGGGCGTGTAGAGCCCGCGCATGCGCTCGAATACTTCAGGCATGGTCGGCTCCGTTTCCAGCCGCGGGCCCGACGCCGGTTATGCGCGCCGCCGCGAGGCGCTCGATTTCCTCCATCACCCGTTCGGGCGTGGCGTTGAGCCATCGCCTGCCGTCGATCTCCACCACGGGCGAGGCGCGGCCGCCGTCGCAGGCCTTGTCCATGCAGCGGGTAGCTTCAAGCGTCACGAAGGGGCCCAGGTCGCCGTCGGCTTCGAGCATGTCCAGCAGGGCTTCGCCGCCCGAATAGCAGCAGTTGGTGCCGACGCAGACGCGCACCCTGATCGGTTCGGCCATGGATGTCCCTCCCCTTGCGCGCGTCCGCGCATCGGAGCGCGGGCGCGCAGGGAAAAGTATCGCCCGATTCCCCGTTCCGCGCAATGACGGGCGCGGACGCGGGCACGCCCCGCGGGCGGCGCCGGAGCGCGCGGGCTTGACCGCGCCGCTTCCCCGGGCAACACTCGCGCCATGACAACAAGTATGACGCGCCTCTCCGAGTATCTTGAAATTGATCGCGGCCTGATATCGTTCACCGGAGCGGGCGGCAAGAGCGCGGCCATGGACCTCGTCGCGGGCCGGGCCATGGCGGCATCGGGCGGGCGCGCTCGCGTGCTCGCCACGGCGTCGGGCATGACGCGCGATCCGCGCTTCGCGCCCGGGGCGGCGCGCAGGTTCGCGGGCCGCGTGCTGCTGGAACCGCGTTGGGCGATCTGGGACGCCGAGCGGCCGGGCGACCGGGCCGAGCTGATCGCGCAACTCGAATCGCGCATCGCGATGGGCGATCCGGTATTTCTGGCCTCCGCCGAGAACCACGAATCGCGGCGGCTTCGCGGCGTGCCCGCGTCCGCCCTGGCCGACCTGCGCGCGTTATGCGATCTGGTTTTGGTTGAGTGCGGCTCGGCGCGCGGCCTTCCGCTCGCCGCGCCCGCCCCCGACGGCGGCGTGGCGCCCGGTTCGGACCTCGCGGTCGGGGTTGTCGGACTGGACGCGCTCGGGCGCCCCTGCGGTCCCGGCATCTCGCCCGACGCCGCGCGCCTTCAAGCCATCACCGGCTGCGCGCCGGGCGCGCCCATCCTGCCCGCCCACATCGCCGCCCTGGCCGTCTCGCCCGATGGGCTTTTCCGCGGACGCCCCGCGGGCCGCCGCGCGATCCTTGCGCTGAACAAGGCCGACCTGCTGCCCGAAACGGAAATCCCCGGCCTCGTGCGCGTAATTTCCGCCGCCCTGCCGCCCGACATCGAAGTCATCGCGTGTTCGTTCGCGATGGACCTGATATTCGCCCGGACGCGCTGAAGCCGGCCGGCAGGGTGGCCCTCGACCCTTATCCGAACACCGTGCCCCAGCCCAGCGAGAACAGGATGGCGAATACGCAGAATGCCGCCACGAAGCGCCAGTTCCAGCGCAGGGCCACGTCGACCGCGGTGCTGGATGTGTAGCGCGCCACGCTCATGATGATGCCCGACAGGGGGGAAACCATGTAGGCGGCGCCCCCGCCGGAGGACAGGCTCAGGGCTATGGTAAGGGTGGTCAGCGGCAGGCCGGCGCGCACCAGGATCTGGCCGAGCATGACGATGGTGATGAAGGGGTGCAGGCCCACCAGGGCCAGCCCGATGATGACCAGGGGCAGGACGGCGGCCGAGAAGATGCCCAGCGCCGAGAAGGCGGTGCCGAAGGCGGGCACCATGGCATCAAGGGCGCCGGAGCGGTCGAGCGCCTCGGAGAAGATGCCCATGGCGACAAAGAAGGGGCCCATGTCGGAAATCTTCATCATGCCGTCGGTCCAGCAGTTTCCGGCCGCCTCGCGCATGCGTGACTTGAGGCCGGAATCGCCGCGCCCCGCACCGGTTGCGTATCGCCTGGTCATGGCATCCTTGACGAGGAGGGCGCCGATCCACACGAGCGACACGCCGCCGCCCGCGAGCATGATGCGCGTGTAGCCCACGCCCACCTTGAGTTTTTCAAGCCCGTACACGAAGACCACGATCGCGGCGGCCACGAGTACGGTGTGGCGCATGGCCGCGTCGCCCTCGGCGCGGCTCATGGTCGGTGCCGCGGAGCTGCCGTCGCCCGGTCCGCTGAACCCGCGGGCACGGTAATCTCCTTCGGTGCCGGGGCCGATCAGCCCGCCGCGCCGGGTTTCAAGTAGGACCGAAATCGCCATGCCGCCCGCGGCCATCAGGAAGCCCGGCAGCAGCAGGCTGGACCATGACAGGCCCGTGGCCTGCACCACCAGGTACATGTTTATGGCGCCCGGCGCCCAGAGGGCGGCCAGCACGTACCCGCGCGTGACCGCGCCGGCCATGTAGCGCTGCCAGCGATCCACCCTCGACCTGATGGCAGGCCCCAGGAGGGCCATGGACACCGGAATGGACCCGAGCATCAGGAAGCTGGCCAGGAGGTGCGTGATCAGGGTCGCGAACACGTACAGCGAGGTGCGCCCCTTGAGGACGCGCGCCGCCCAGGACTTGATCGCCTCGTCGTAGCGCCCCGCGGCCACCGGAATGGTGAACAGCTGCAGGGTGACCATGATGGCCACGGTGTTGGTCATGGAGTTGACCGCCTTCACCCAGGCATCGAAGGGCTGTCCGGTCAGCGCCAGGATCGCCGCCCCCGCCGCCAGGAACACGAAGGTGGCCTTGCGGAAGCCCTTGCCCATCAGGAAGAGGCCGGGCACGAGCACCGCCAGCGATGCCAGCGCCATCAGGACCTGCAGGACGTCCTTCGCGCCGGGCGCGGCCAGCGCGGCGAGGTGCGCGGCGGCCAGGAAGACCGCGCCGAAACGGAAAAGGTTGCGCATCAGAGGGCCTCCGCCAGGCTGCCGTCAGCGGCGAATTCCAGGTCGCGCGGCTCGTCCTCGGCAGTCAGGCCGTCCCAGCGGCCGCGGCGCACATCCTCGAAATAGGCTTCCGACAGCATGATCCTTCCTATATGCAGGGTGTTGGGTATGCGCACGACGCGCGCGGTGGCGGCATCGGCGCCGTTCAGGGTCTTCAGGCAGGCCTGGATGGCTTCGCGGTCGTCCGGCAGGACCATGGGAATCATGGCCGAGCGCAGGACGGTGCTGGTCAGGCAGTTGGGGTACATTTTTTCGGGATCGAGGGCGTCGAAGACGCGCGCGGTCAGGGCGCTGGCCAGGCCGACGCCCAGGCCGTTGCCGTGCGATTCGGCCGACAGCCGCAGGAAGCAGGTGCGCTGGACCTTCAGGCCGCCCGAGGCGTACTCGGTGGAGAAGGTGCCGGCGATGTTGGGGTCCACGCCGGTACCGGAAAAGTTCTTGCCGATTTCGTCGACGATGAGGACGTCGGCCTCGCCGACCAGGATGCGCGGCATGTTGGCGAAGGCGGTACACAGAAGTTCGGCTTCGCGGTCGATGATGCGCTCGGCGGGGATGCCTTCGATCATCGCGGTTTCGTCGTAGGCGTTTTCGACACAGGGGATGGCGCCGAGCACGGGCGCCTTTTCGAGGATGAGGGCGGCCGAGGCAAGGATGTTGGCGCCGATGACGCCCATGCCGTCGCCGTGGATGAGCTCGGCGCCCGCATGCTTGCCCAGGCCCACGGCCAGCATCTTGCAGGGGCCGCTTTCCACGGTGCCGCGGAATGCGTTGTGCGGCTTGATGCGGCAGGAGACGATGATGCCGTCGGATTCCATGGCGGCGCGGGAAACATGCACGGGCCGGTTCCGCGCGGAGAGGCCGAGGTTGACGGTATCCATGCGGTCGTCGATGGGGCAGCCCATGGTCGCTTCGGTGATGCCGTAGCCGGCCAGGACTTCGCGCTGGCCTTCGGACGTGGCGCCACCGTGGCTGCCCATGGCCGGAACGATGAAGGGCCGGGCTCCGCGGGCGGCGACGGCGTCGGCCACGGCGCGGGTGATCAGGTCGACGTTGGCGATGCCGCGGCTGCCGGCGGTTATGGCGATCCGCATGCCGGAGCGGATGAGCGCCGCGATGCCGGCGCGCGCCAGTTCGGCGGCCACGAGGGCCGGGATGTCCTGGCGCGCGATCAGGGGCCGCGGAAAATCCTGACGGGCATGGAACATGCGGGGTACGGGAACACCCGCCAGGATGCGCGACACGGTGCCGCCCTTCACGATACGCATTACTTCAACCTCCGCGCGCCGATTCCATGATGCATCTACTTGGTCGATGCACTACACTATGCACTGATTCTGGAGATCCTGGAGGAAATCCATGCCGGATCCGGCACCCCGAACGCATGAATACGCGCTCGACGCTTCCATGATGGATATGCTCTTCCGCCAATCGCTTGCCGGCATCTTCTTCATGATGCTGGATGAACCGGTCGCGTGGAATGACGGTACCGACAAGGACCGTGCCCTTGACTACGTGTTCGAGCACCAGCGCATCACCAGGGTGAATCCCGCCATGCTGGCGCAGTACCGCGCCACGCCGGACCAGCTGGTCGGCGCCACGCCCGCCATGATGTTCGCGCATGACATCTCGCAGGGCAAGCGGGTCTGGCGCGAATTCTTCGACCGCGGCCAGCTGCATGTGGATACATCCGAGCAGCGGATGGACGGCACGTTCATGGCCGTTCTGGGTGATTATATCTGCATGTACGACGATGCGGGCCGCATCAGCGGCC
>CAYRXK010000117.1:3797-5111 GCA_964428265.1 uncultured Treponemataceae bacterium | reverse complement strand
GCGAAATCCTCAACAACCTCATATTCCCCTCGCACGAACAGCACCACAACACCAGCTTCCTCATCGCCAGCCTCGTGCGGGGCCAGTCCAACATGGCTGCCGGCGCCACCATCGGGTCCAACCACAATTCGCGCGCCCCCGACGGTGAAATCGAAGCGGGCCGCGGTTTCTGGCCGGGCCTTTCCACTTCGGTAAAGCACTCCTCGCGCTTCGCCTCGTTCTGCCTCCTGGCCAAGGGAGATTTCCGCTTCGAGCTGGACATTCCCCTGCCCTTCTGCCTGGTCGACGACGACCGCACGCGCGACCGCCTGGTCCTGGTGCCCGCCTACTGGTGGACGCACAATCTCTACGCGTTGATGCGCAACGAATCCAAGTTCAAATCGAGGGACAAGCGCCGCGACACTTCGCTGCAGTTCGAATATTCACCCTTCGCGCCGGACACCGCGGAAGAAATCCGCGGCGCCATGGGCCTCCTGGAAACCTGGGCTGCCGCCTCCTGGAACACGGACCGCGCTGGCGCGCGCGCGCGGCTCGCCGCCGGCCGCGACGGCGAATCGGACGCGCCGGTCCTTGCCCGCGATGTCGAGCACTCCGACCGCCCTGCCGTGGTCAGGAAGCCGGCGCGGGCCTGGTGCGCCTACCGCGACATGCTGCTCTGGTACGCCATGATCAGCCTGCTGCGCTACGCCGCCGCGACCGATGCGCCCGCCCCTGCTCCGGCCGCTGCGGGACCCCGGTCCTCCGGCTACGATGCCTTTGTTGCCGAATTCGGCGCCGCCGCCCCCGAAAGTCCGACACATGCCCCCCGCTGGGAAAACCTCGGCGGCCTCCTGGTGGCATCCGAACGGCTCGATCCCCTCCTTGCCAGAGCCGCGGCGGGCGAACTGGCAACCTGGCACGACATGCACGCCGCCTACGCCGCGCTGTCCGCCGCTTACCCCGGCGACAAGGCGCGCGACGCCTGGGCCTGCCTGCGGGAACTCTACGCCGACGGCGCGGGCGCCGCGGGCGCCGCGCGCGCAGGTTCGGCGGAAAGCGCCACTGTCGCGGGCGCAAGCGCCACTGTGGCAGGCACGAGCGCCACTTCCGCCGCCTCAACCCTTACCCGCGACGGCTTTGCGCGCGCGATGCGCGATTTCATCGACCTCACCCAGCACGTCGAGCGCGAAGTCTACAACTCGCGCGCCAAGGATTGGGAAAACCGCTTCCGCCGCGCCACCTTCCGCAGCGACGAGGAGTTCCACGCCGTCATGGGCAAGCCCGAAGACGCCAGCTTCGTGAAATCCACGCGGAAGGAAATGGCCGCCCTGCGCG
>CAYRXK010000117.1:0-3697 GCA_964428265.1 uncultured Treponemataceae bacterium | reverse complement strand
CACGCCGAAGGCCAGGCCGCCTCATTCCACGCCCGCACCGACCTTTCCTGCCAGGCCATCGCCGCGCGGCTGAACGACGCGCTGCCCGCCGACATGGACTGCCTGTCCTGTATCGAGGTGGAACCGCGCTTCCACGCGCGCTACCGAGCCGTGTCCAAATTGTACCGCTACCGCCTGCATGTCGGCCCCCGCCCGCCCGCCGGCGCCGCGGCCGAAACCATCGCCCGCCGCAGCCTGCACGTCGACGCGCGCCTCGACCTTGCAGCGATGCGCGCCACCGCCGCTATGCTGGTCGGAGAGCGCGATTTCCGGTTCCTGTCAAATGAAAAGGAAAAAGCCGACACCCGTCGCCGCCTGGATGCGGCGACGGTGACCGAAAGGCCCGCGCCCGCGGGAACCTGGATCGACCTTTCCTTCGAGGCGCCAGGCTTCCTGCGCAACCAGGTCCGCGTCATGGCGGCCCTGGTCCTGGCCTCGGGCGACGGCAGCCTGGGCCCCGACCGCGTGCGCGCCCTCCTTGAATCCGGCCAGCGCGCGCCGATGCCGGGAGCCCTGCCCCCGCAGGGCCTCTGCCTGGTCGAAGTGCGTTACCCGGACCGATACCGCGCCTGACGACTCCCCCCGGACCTGATCGCTATCCGCGCACCAGATGTTCCAGCAGTCCAAAGTCCGCCTGGTACGGCAGCGTGATCAGCCCCAGGTCCGCGTGCTCGTCGTTGTACTCGGCGCAGACTTCCACCGCGTGCGGATTGCGCGCCCAGGCGCGGCGCGCCACGCCTCCCATGACATCCCAGGGCATGGCCATGCGGATGATCTCGTCCACCCGGGCAGACCCGTCCAGCACCAGGCCGAAGCCGCCGTTCACCGACTTGCCGATGCCCACGCCTCCGCCGTTGTGCAGCGCGATCAGCGACATGCCGCGCGCCGCGTTGCCCGCGAAGCACTGCGTGGCCATGTCGGCCATCATGTTGGACCCGTCGCGGATATTCGACGTCTCGCGGAAGGGGCTGTCGGTGCCGCCGGTATCGTGGTGATCGCGGCCCAGCATCACCGGGCCGATTTCTCCCGACCGCACCATTTCGTTGAAGCGCAATGCGATCTTCGTGCGGCCCAGCGCGTCCTGGTACAGGATTCGCGCCTGGGTGCCCACCACCAGCGCGTTTTTCTCGGCGTCGCGGATCCAGACCCAGTTGTCGCGGTCCTGCCCCCGCCGGTTCGGGTCGATGCAGTCCATCGCGGCGCGGTCGGTCCGGACCAGATCCTCGTGCCGGCCCGACAGGCACACCCACCTGAACGGCCCGTAGCCGTAGTCGAACAGTTCCGGCCCCAGGATATCCTCGACATAGCTCGGGAAAATGAACCCGTCCTTGTCGTCGACCCCGTTGCGCGACACTTCGGTCACGCCCGAGTCCCAGACCGCCTTCAGGAAGGCGTTCCCGTAATCGAAGAAGTAGGTGCCGCGCGCGTGCAGCGCGACGACCGCCGCGAAATGCCGCCGCAGCGAGGCGTCCACCAGGGCGCGGAAGCGGTCGCGGTCTTCGGCCAGCATCCGGGTGCGCTCGGCGAACGACAGGCCGACCGGGCAGTAGCCCCCGTCGTAAGGCACGTGACAGCTCGTCTGGTCGGATGCCAGGTCGATCTTCAGCCCATGCGCCACCGCGTATTCGAGCAGGTCGACCACGTTGCCCAGGTAGGCCACCGCGATCGCTTCGCCCCGATCCCCGGCCTCGCCGGCGAGCCTGAAGGCCTCCCCGCACTCGTGCGCCACGCAGGACACCCAACCCTGCGAAAGTCGGGTCATCACCCTCGATTCGTCCACCTCGGCAACGATCGACGCCGCGCCCGCGATCACCGCGGCCTTGCCCTGCGCGCCGGACATGCCGCCCAGGCCGGATGAAACGAACAGCTTTCCGGCCAGGTCCCCGTCGCGCGGTACGCCCAGCTTCAGCCTGCCGGCGTTCAGAAGGGTATTGAAGGTGCCGTGCACGATCCCCTGCGGTCCGATGTACATCCAGCCGCCGGCCGTCATCTGGCCGTAATTGGCCACGCCGAGCGCGGCGGCCAGATTGAAATCCTTCTGGTTGTCGAACATGCCCACCATCAGGCCGTTCGTGACAATGACGCGCGGCGCCAGCGCATGGCTTCTGAACAGGCCCAGGGGATGGCCGGATTCCACGACGAGGGTAGTCTGGTCGTCCAGTACTTCCAGGTAGCGGCAGATCAGGAGGTACTGCATCCAGTTCTGGCAGACCTGCCCCGTTTCGCCGTAGGTGACCAGCTCATACGGATAGAGGGCCACGTCGAAATCGAGGTTGTTGTCTATCATGACACGGAATGCCCGAGCTTCGATGCAGCGCCCGGGATACTCGTCGATCGGCAGGCCGCGCAGTCTGCCTGACGGTCTGAAACGGTAGCCGTAGATGCGCCCCCGCTCCCTGAGTTCGCGGAGAAACTCGGGCGCCAGCGCCTGGTGCCAATGTTCCGGAATGTAGCGGAGCGCGTTGGCCAGCGCCAGCATTTCGCGTTCGGGCGTCAGCTCGGCGTCGCGCCGGGGCGCACGGCGGATTCCCGGTTCGAAAACCGGATCGGGGGGCAGGGTGTCCAATTCGATCCTCGGGACGAAGTTGCGGTGTGCTTCCATTTCGGGCGCTCCTCCGGGATCGAGTATACCCCATCCCGGCAATTCCGCGCCCCCGTCCGCGGGGATTTTCGGTCCGTGCGGTTTTCCGTTGACAAAAATTAAAGATTATTGATATAAAAATCGCGAATAGGTCCATTATCGTTGCCCTGCGTTATACGATCATCGCAAGGAGCGCCATCATGCCGCACGATACCGTCTGGGAACCGCACGGAGTGTACACGCGATTCTACGGTACCGTGCCCTTTCCCGAACTGCTTGAATTCTTCCAGGCGATAGCCGCGGACCCGCGGTTCGATGACCTCGCGTATTACATCGACGACTACACCGACGTGGAAATGCACGACGTGCAACCCGAAGATGTCGAATTGCTCGCAGGCCTGGACTACGCGCAGACGATTTCCAACCCCCGATTGCTCCGCGCCACGGTGGGAGCGAAAGACGACGTGCGCGCCCTGTTCGTCCGCTACCGCGATTCCCATGACCGCCGCGACCACTTGGCGATCTTCCCGACCCTGGCCGAAGCCCGCGCCTGGGTTGCCTCCAGATCGGCTTCCCTGCCGCAGGCCTGAACCCCGACAACCGCTTCCGACGCATCCTCGACCTCGCCCCATTCCCCCTCTTTACTATATTCAATTTTTTAGATATATTGATTCCATACCGCGCAGGGAGGAACACGCGCCATGACCGAACAGCTGACCAAGGAAACCTTTCTGGAAAAAGTCTTCAACTGGGAAAAGAACAAGGAATGGAAATACGAGGGCAGCCTGCCCGCCCTCATCGACTTCTACGCCGACTGGTGCGGCCCCTGCAAGATGGTCGCCCCCGTACTCGAATCGCTGTCCGACGAGTTCGCCGGCAAGATGCACATCTACAAGGTGAATACCGACAAGGAACAGGAACTAGCCGCCGCCTTCGGCATCCAGAGCATCCCCTCGCTCCTTTTTGTTCCGGTGGAGGGCAAGCCGCAGATGGCGCAGGGCGCCCTGCCCAAGCCCCAGCTCAAGGCCGCGATCAAGGACGTGCTCGGCGTCGCGTAGGCACGCCGGGGCGTCGCGT
>CAYRXK010000116.1:1830-5168 GCA_964428265.1 uncultured Treponemataceae bacterium | reverse complement strand
TCGACGGCCTCCTGCACATCAACGACATGAGCTGGGGCCACGTCACCCGCCCGAAAGACTTTGTCCACAAGGGTCAGGAGATCGAGCTCAAGGTCATCCGGATGGAACCCGAAGAGCGCCGCATCAACCTGTCTCTCAAGCACTTCAGCGCGGATCCCTGGTTCACCTTCGAAGAGCGCTACCACGTCGGCGACATCGTCAAGGGCAAGGTCACCAAGCTCACCGACTACGGCGCCTTCATTGAAATCGAAGAGGGTATCGAGGGCCTGGCGCACATCTCCGAGTTCTCCTGGGTGCGCAAGCCGCGCAAGCCCGAGGAACTCCTGCAGCCCGGCGACCTCGTGGATTGCATGATCCTCGCCTACGACCTCCAGGCGGGCAAGGTTTCCCTCGGCCTCAAACAGGTCCAGGAAAACCCGTGGGACTCGGTGTCCACCAAGTATCCGGTGGGCATGCGCGTCACCCGCAAGATCGTCAAGGTCACCAATGCCGGCGCCTTTGTCGAACTCGAAGAAGGCATCGACGGTTTCCTGCACATGGACGACCTGTCCTGGACCCACAAGGTCAAGAACCCGGCCGAAGCCCTGCAGGAAGGCGCCGAGATCGAAGTCATGGTCATAGAGAGCGATTCCACCGACCGGAACATCCGCCTCGGTGTAAAACAGCTCTCCGAGGATCCCTGGAAGTCCTTCGCCAAGGCATATCGCTTCGGTTCGGTGGTAGACGGCGTGGTCACCTCGGTCACCGATTTCGGCGTGTTCGTGAAGGTGCAGGGCGACATCGAAGGCCTGATCAAAAAGCAGGACCTTTCTGCCGATCGCGACGAACCCTACGACGACGCGCTCAAGCGCTTCTCCGCCGGCATGGAAGTCAAGGCGGCGGTGGTCGACCTGAACCCCGACCGGCAGAAGCTCGGCCTCTCCATCAAGGACCTGGTGCAGCGGCAGCAGCGCGAAGAGATGTCCCGCTTCATGCAGGACGATGATTCTTCCGGCGGCTACACGCTCGGCGATCTGATGAAGGGCAAAGACCGCGGCGAAGCGAACGACTGACCATGCTCGGGGCGATCGATCCCGCCAAATTCGGGACACTTCTCGAAGTTAGCGGGCTCATCAATTCCAATTACGGGGATGCCCGATCGCTCGTCACGCATATCATTGAATCCGCAACCAGGCTCGTGGACGGTGAAGCCGCGAGCCTGGTTCTTTTTGACGCCGCCGCAGGAAAGCTGCGCTTCGAGATCGCCACAGGTCCGAAACGCGACGAGGTGGCGGGCAAGTGCATCGATCCGGACGAGGGCATAGCCGGCTGGGCCTTTACCCACGGACGTTCCCTTATAGTCAACGACACCGGCACCGACGACCGATTCGCCCCCGACATCTCGCGCTCCGTCGGCTTTCCCGCGCACTCGATCCTTGCCGTGCCCATGAAGGTGCGCGAAACCACCTCCGGCGTCATCGAGATCATCAACAAGAAAACCCGCAAGTATTTCAGCCAGGAAGATCTCGACTGGCTCGAGATCTTCGCCGTGCAGGCCGCCATCGCGATAGAAAACGCGCGCTACGTCGAAAAGGCGCGCGACGAACTCTCGTTCCTGCGCAGCCAGGTGGCGGAGTCGAAGGGCGTGCACGACATCGTGCATGCCTCGCGCCCGATCGCCGAACGCATCGAACTGGCCGACCGCGTGGCCGGCACCGACGCATCGGTCCTGATCCTGGGCGAAAGCGGGGTGGGCAAGGAACTATTCGCCGAGCGCCTGCACGCCATGTCCCGCCGGGCGCAGGCCCCCTTCGTGCGGGTGAACTGCGCGGCGCTGCCCGAAACCCTCCTGGAAAGCGAGCTCTTCGGCCATGTCCGCGGCGCCTTCACCGACGCCGTGCAGGACCGCAAGGGCCGCTTCGAACTGGCGGACAAGGGCACCATCTTCCTGGACGAGATCGGCGAAGTCCCCCTGCGACTGCAGGCCAAGCTTCTGCGCGTACTGCAGCAGAAAACCTTCGAGCGGGTGGGCAGTTCCGATACCGTCACGGTGGACGTCCGCGTCATCGCCGCCACCAGCCGCGACCTGGAGGCGATGGTCGCGCGGCAGGAATTCCGGGCCGACCTGTACTACCGGCTGAACGTGCTGCCGCTGCACATACCGCCCCTGCGCGAACGACCGGAGGATGTACCGGCCCTGGCCGGGCACTTCCTGCGCCGCTTCTCGCGCGAGACGAACAAGCGCATCGACGGCTTCACCGATGCGGCGATGGCGCTGATGCGCGGCTACGCGTGGCCCGGCAACGTGCGCGAGCTGGAAAACGCGGTCGAGCGCGCGGTGGTCCTGTCACTGAGCGAACGTATCGGTACCCAGGACCTGATGCTCGGAAGCAAGGCGGCCGATGTCGAGGAACTTCCCGCCGCCATCACGCTGAAAGACGCCATCAACCTGTTCAAGAAGAAATTCATCCGCAAGGCCCTGGAGGCCAACGGATGGAACCAGACGGAAACCGCGCGCGTGCTGGACATCCAGCGCACCTATCTTTCGCGCCTGGTCAAGGAACTGGAAATTACCCACACCAAGGAGTGACATCGTGAATACCGCACCCAAGAATCCGGCCGCCCGCCAGGAAGAGGAAAAGTCCTTCGCGCAGAAGGTGGGCGATCTGGTCAGGAAGTTCCGCATGCCGATCATCGCCACCGGCGGAGCCATCGTCGCCGTGATTATCGTGATCGCCGTGTATACCAGCGTCTCGGCGACCCGCGCCGAAGCCTCGGCCATGGCCATGGAGAAAGCGCGCGTTTCGCTGACCGCCTGGCGGTCCGAGCAGGATGCCGCCAAGAAGGACGAACTCAAGAAGGCCCTGATCGCCGACCTGGATGCCGTCGCCGGCAAGTGGAAAAAGAGCTTCGCCGCGCAGGAAGCCCTGTTCGCCAAGGCTACCATCGCGGCGCAGGACAAGGACTGGGAGACTTCCGAAAAGACCTTCCTGGAAGCCGCAGGCCGCCTGCCCGAGTCGTATCTGGCGCCCCTGGCGCTGGAAGCGGCCGCCGTCGCCGCCGAGGAACGCGGCGATGCCGCGAAGGCCGCCGAGTACTACGGCAGGATCGTGAAAGAATTCAAGGACCTTACCCCGAACCTCGCCCACGCGCACTTTTCGCTCGGTCGTCTGGCCGAGGGCAGCAAAGAGTACGGTGCCGCGGTGGAGCATTACGAGAAATTGTCGGCCAATTTCGCCGATTCGGATTGGACGCGCCTGGCCAAGGATCGCATCATCTACCTGAAGGCTTCGGGATTGGCGCAATAATTATATAACATCACGTACGGCCGGCCTGCACGGATGCGGGCCGGCTTTTTT
>CAYRXK010000116.1:0-1730 GCA_964428265.1 uncultured Treponemataceae bacterium | reverse complement strand
CGGCACATCGTCCGCTCCCGATTCAGTGCACCTTGTCATGGTAGGTGTCGCCTACGGGATCGACCTCTCGTCGGCATCTCCGGGGGCGGCCGTATACAGCGTGCCGAGCTATCCTGCAGTGCTTGAACTGAATCCTTACTGACCGGGGCAGGCCCTAAAATCCATACCCGAAACTTCGTATAATGTATATTCTGTCTACTAACGGCTACTGATAATCCTTCGCTCAGAATCGGGACTTGCGCAACAGCCCAGCTGCGAGTTTTACAGGATATCGAAGAGATCTATCCTTGCTCCCCGTTCGTCGCGGGTGTAGACCCCGGTGCGGGTAACCGAAAAGCGTTTCAGTACCGGCCGATCGTCGCATGTCGACTCGAGAATACGCGAAAGATTCCGGATGCCGCCCTGCGCGTCATCGAGCGCGATATCGAGCGAACTAGCCGAGGATCCGAGAATCTCCGCGCCGTCGGGAATCGCGCGCAACACGGACTCGAGGGATGCGATCGCGGCTTCGGCGTCCGGACGGCCGCCGGCGGAAATCCGGTAACTCGACCCTCGATACAGGCTTCCGATGCTGCGTTTTCCATGCGATTTCGAAAGCCCGACCCTGTACCCGCGCAAGACGAGCCCTTCCGGCAGGTTGCGGCCAACCTCGCGCACGAGCGAATCGATATCGACGGATTCGAGGGGTTCGGTGATCCAGATCGACAGAATCTCGGCCATCGACGAAGCGCCGAGCGGCAATGGTGGTGCCAATTCCAGCTTGGGCAAGGGATTGAATCCTTCGCTGAACTTTACCGGAAAATCGCCGATCATGAATGCTCGGGCAAATGCCCCTGAAACCGAATGCATCGGATAGAACACCGCCTTGTCCGATTTTTCGAATTTCAGGATCAACCGCGGGTAATCGGCGTTCTGGCCGGCCATGGGGATCGGTGCGGATTCCGTTGGGAGCGTTCCGTCGGGAACTGAATCCGCCGGCATTTCAAGTTCATCTTGTATGATATTCTGCACAATGCCGCGCCGCTCTCCGCAGGCGCCGCACCAATGGTCGCAATCCTCGGTACAGACGCCGGTGAGTTCGCCCGTGCCGGAACGCTCCAACTCCCTCGACATGAAGGCATCGGAGACCATGATGCGCACATCGGACCAGGGCAACTTCGCATCATGCGACCGGGCCGAAAGGAATTCCCGAACCGGGTCGAAGCCGCAGCCGGCGAGGATGCCCCGCCAGAACTCGCGGTCGAAATGCTCGTCCCAGGCATCGAGGCGGGCACCGGCCTCCCAGGCGCGCAGGATGATCTCCCCCACCCGTTCGTCACCGCGGGCGATCACGCCTTCGAGCATGGAAGTGAACGGGGAATGGAACGAAAGCTTTACATTTCGGTACGGCCTGAGTCCTTCGCGGAGGCGCTGGATGGCGGCAAGGCTTTCTTCTTCGCTGATCTGCGCCTCGCGCTCGTAGGGGGTGTGGGGTTTGGGCACGAAGGTTCCCACATTGAGGCTGAGGGGCATGCGTTCGGCGCGCAGCACCTTTCCTATGAATGCGAGGATTTCGTCAGCTTCGCCGATGCCCCTGCCCGGCACCGGCAGGCCGATCATGAAATAGAACTTGGCCTGCCTGAATCCGCGTTCGCGCGCCTGCTTCAGGATTTCGAGGGTTTTTTCGAGCGAGACGATCTTGTTGATCGCGCCCTGCCACTGCGCCACCGGCGTTTCGACCGCGAAGGTCA
>CAYRXK010000115.1:2205-5226 GCA_964428265.1 uncultured Treponemataceae bacterium | reverse complement strand
TAGAAATCGTCGCTCCGGTACAGCCGTTCCTCGACCCCGATGGGCAGATAGTAGCGCGGCCCGAAATGGCGGACGGAGACCGAATCGGGATCGAGGGCGGCGGTGTTCCCGCCGACAAAGCCGATCTTGCGGTCGATCGCGTCCTTTATGCGCAGCAGTTCCGCGGCATGGGCGGCAAGCTCGTCCGATTGTTCGCGCATGCGCGCCAGGGTGTAGGCCGGATCCCTCGATTCCAGATCGGCCTTGATGCGCGCCAGCGGGTAGCCCAGGCGCTTCAGGAAGAGGATTGTGGCCAGCCGGTAGATCTGGTCGAAGCGGTAGATGCGCTCGCCGGAATGGTCGCGGCGCCTTACGGGCGTGAATATGCCGATGGACTCATAATAATGAAGGGTTTGTATGTTCAGGTCGAAAAGCGCGGCCAGTTCGCCCCCGGTCAGGAAGTCTTTCACGGGTCGAGGCTAGCGCCTTCCGCGCTCGAATGGTAGCCCCAGCGCGGCGGGATCCCTGGACCTGCCGATGGAAAAGAGCAGCACGAGGACGGTGGCCAGGTAGGGGAACATGATGAAGGCCTGCGAGGGGATGCCCGACAGGATGCCCTGCGCGGTCTGCATGCGGAATTGCAGGGCGTCGGCGGCGCCCAGGAGCAGGGCGGCCAGGATGACGCCCGCGGGGCTCCTGCGGCCGAGGATGACTACCACGAGGGCGATGTAGCCCTTGCCCTGGGTGACGTTTTCCATGAAGAAGCCGAGGGTGCCCAGGGTGACGTAGGCGCCCGCGAGGCCTCCGAAAAATCCGTTCACGGCGGCGGCGGCGTAGCGCGTGCCCCGCACGTTCAGGCCGGCCGAATCGGCGGCGTGCGGGTTTTCGCCCGCGGCCTGCAGGTCGATGCCCCACTCGCTGCGGCGAAACAGCAGCGCCGTGATGCCGGCGGCGATCCAGGCGAAGTAGACGAAGGCATTCTGCGTGAACAACACGGGGCCGAAGAAGGGGATTTCCGACAGGAGCGGGATCGGCAGGGCGGGCAGGATGGGGCAGGTGGGCAGGGTGGTGGTTTTGCCGAAGGCCATCAGGAAGAAGTAGCTGGTGATGCCCGATGCCAGGAAATTGAGGGTGAGGCCCGCGATGGTCTGGTCGGCGCGGCGCCCGACGCCGAGCAGGGCGTGCAGCATGCTGGCCGCGATGCCGCCGGCGATGCCCGCCAGGATTCCCAGGCCGACGCTGCCGGAGAGGTGGGCCGCCATGAAGCCCGAGAAGGCTCCGGACAGCATGATTCCCTCCAGTCCGATGTTCAGGACGCCTGACACTTCCGAGACGGATTCTCCCAGGCCGGCCAGGATGAGGGGGGTGGCCATCCGCACCGAGGCGGCGGCGAAGGCGGTCAGGCCGCCCAGGATTCCGGTATCGGCGGCGCTCATTCACGGGCCTCCCTGCGCCGCGCGAGGATCAGGAGGACCACCAGGCCCATCGCGATCCAGGATATCGAGGTGGGCACGCCGGCCATCCGCTGCATGGCGCCCGATCCGACCTGCAGGGCAGCGATGCCCAGCGAGGCGATGATGATGCCGGCCGGATGGTTGCCGCCGAGCAGCGCGGCGATGATGGCCACGTAGCCGAAACCGGGGGATATGCCTTCCAGAAGGCGGTGGTGCAGGCCCGCGATCTCGATGGCGCCGGCAAGGCCCGCCAATGCACCGGAGAGCGCCGATGCCGCCAGGAGGCTGCCCGCCACGCCGATGCCCGCCACGCGGGCGCCGCGCGGGTTCATGCCCACGGCGCGCATGCGGAAGCCGGCCGCGGTCTTCCATAAGAGGATCCAGACGCCGAGCGCGGCGGCCAGGGCTATCGGAAGACCGGCGTGCAGGCGCGTGCCCTCGGCCAGCACCGGCAGGTACATGGCCATCGGCAGCTCGGGCGACATGGGCAGGGGGTAGCTGGGATCCTTAAGGACCGAACGCACGAGCATGCCCACGATGTTGATGGCGATGTAGTTGAACATGATGGTGTTGATGGTGTCCGAAAGGCCGAACCTCGATTTGAGGAATCCTGGTATCGCGGACCAGATGCCGCCGCCCAGGGCTCCGGCGATCAGGCAGGCGGGCAGCATGATCCAGGCGGGCAGGCCGGGCAGCGCGAGAGAAAAGGCGGTGGCGGCGGCGGCTCCCATGTAGATCTGGCCCTCGGCGCCGATGTTGAAGAAGCCGGTGCGGAATCCGACCGAGACGCCCAGGCCCGCCAGGATGAGGGGGGTGGCGCGTACGAGGACTTCCGACATGCCGTAGGCCGACCCCGCGATGCCCCTGAAGAATCCGGCCGCGGCGCGCGCGGGGTCCGCTTTCACCATCAGGACGAGGGTCGCCGCGACGCCGAGGGTGATGGCCGCGACGGCCAGCCCGAAGGCGAGGGCGCGGAGGGCCGCGGCGGTTGCGGGGCCGCGGGGCGGGTTGCCGGTGCGGGGCGGGTTGCCGACACGGGGCGCGCGGCTCATCGGTGACCTCCCATCAAAAGGCCGATGCGCGTCATGTCGATCGAGCCGTCGTTGGCGAATGATTCGGACAGGACGCCGCGATGCAGGACCGCGATGCGGTCGCTCACGGCCAGGAGTTCGTCCAGGTCCGAGGATATGAGCAGGATCGAGGCGCCACCGGCGCGGCGGGCGAGCAGGGTGTCGTGCACGAACTCCGTGGCGCCGATGTCCAGGCCGCGGGTGGGCTGGAATGCCACGATGGCGCGGGGCGCGGGCGAGGCGCCGAGTTCGCGTGCCAGGATGAGTTTCTGCTGGTTGCCGCCCGAGAGGAGGCGCACCTGCTGCGCGGCGCCGGTGGTTTTTATGCGGTAGGCCTCGATGGCGGCCCGCGTGGCGTCGCGGCCGGCGCGGAGGCGCAGGAAGCCCGCGCGCACGAAATTCCGGTCGTCCAGGCGGCCGAGCAGGTAATTCCCGGTCAGGTCCATGCCCATCATCAGGCCGTCGTGGTGGCGGTCGTCGGAGATGTAGGCCAGGCCCGCGCGTTTGCGGGCGCGCAC
>CAYRXK010000115.1:0-2105 GCA_964428265.1 uncultured Treponemataceae bacterium | reverse complement strand
GCCACCGCCATCACCTCGGGAATCCGGTGCGTGATCAGGATCACCGCGTGCCCCTCGGCCCGGAGGCGCGACAAAACGCGGAAAAAAAGCTCGGTTTCGGCGGGGGTGAGTACCGCGGTGGGCTCGTCCAGGATCAGCAGGCGCGCCTCGCGGTACAGCAGCTTCATGATCTCGACGCGCTGCTGCTCGCCGACCGAGAGCGAGGCGACGCGCGCGGCGGGATCCACGTCCAGGCCGTAGCGCGCGGACAGTTCGGCGATGCGCGCGGACAGGCGCGCGCGGTCGGGAAAGGGGTGTCCCGGCGAACGCAGGCCCATGGTGATGTTTTCCGAAACGGTAAGGGTAGGCACCAGCATGAAATGCTGGTGCACCATGCCGATGCCCAGGCCGATGGCCTCGCGGGGGCCGTGGCCCTGCATCAGGCGGCCCCGCCACTCGATATGGCCCGAATCGGCGGTATAGATGCCGTAGAGGATGTTCATTAGGGTGGTCTTGCCGGCGCCGTTCTCGCCCAGGAGGGCGTGTATCTCGCCCTCGCGGATTTCGAGCGAAATCCCGTCGTTGGCGGGGACGCCTGCGAAGGATTTGCGGATGTCCCGCATGGAAAGCAGGACCGCGCGCGCCGGTTCGACCGCCATGACGCTTACTTCGTGGCCTTGGTGACCACGGGCACGGTGAACTTGCCCGCCAGGATGCGCTTCTGCGCGTCGGCGATCATGTCCTTGGCCTTGGCGGGAATCTTCGAATCGAAGGCGTGGTACGGCGCGATGTCGACGACCGCGTCCTTCATGCCGAGGTTGAATACCCCGCCCTTGAAGGCCCCGGAGCGCACCTTGTCGACCGCGATCATCACGAGGGTGGGCACGTTGTAGATCGTGCTGCAGACCACCGCGCCGGGGCTGATCACGCTCTGGTCCCAGGAATCGCCCGTGGTCAGGATCTTGCGCTCCTCGGCCGCCTTGATCACGCCGGTGCCGGCCTGGTTGGCGATGTGCGACACCACGTCGGCGCCCTTGTCGGCCATCGCCAGCGCGGCTTCCTTGCCCAGGTTCACGTCGGTGAAGGAACCGATGTAGGCGTCCAGCACCTTGATCTTGGGATTGTAGGCCTTGGCGCCGAGCTTGTAGGCCTCGACCACCTTGATGATCGAGGGCTGCTCGATGCCGCCGACCATGCCGATGGTGCCCGATTTGGACATCGAGGCCGCCAGGATGCCCATGAGGTACCCGGCTTCCTCGCAGGCGATCACATAGGAGGCGACGTTGTCGGCCTTGGAGCTCGCCTCGATGGCCATGAACTTCACCTTCGGGAACTTCTTGCCGACCTTGACCGCCGGATCGCCGTACTGGAATCCGTGGCCGATCACCAGGTCGTAGCCCTGGGAGGCGTAGTCCATGAAGGCGGCTTCGCTGTCGGCGACGCCCACGTTCTCGGAGTAGGCGGTCTGGATGCCGTACTTGGCTTCGGCATCCTTCAGGCCCTGCAGCGCCACCGCGTTCCAGCCCTGGTCGTTCGCCGGTCCGGAGAGGATCAGGGCGACCTTGATCTTTTTCGCCGCGGCCTGTCCGAACGCGGGCGACAGGGCGATCAGCGCCGCCAGCGCCAGCAGAAGGAGTTTCCTCGTCTTCATCGTGTACCTCCTGTGCGATGCGGAAGCCCAAGGCTTCCGCGTAGGGACGTTAGTAATGTGAAGCGTGCCGATACTCGTGGCTGCGGTTCCTGATGGCGCGGTCGCAGGCGGCCTCCGCCTCGGCGGCCAGGCGCCGTTCGTCCAGGGTGCCCGAAGCGCCCAGCAGCCGCCCCTCGCGCCAGACCACCCGGCCGTTCACCATGGTCAGGGCTACCGGAGCGGTGACGCCGACGCGCGCCAGGATGCTGGCCGGATCGTGCGTGGCGCCCGCCAGGTCGAGGGTGGCGGCGTCGATCATGAAGAGGTCGGCCGCCTTGCCGACCTGCAGCGACCCGATGTCCGTCCTGCCGAGGGTGGCCGCGCCGCCTGCGGTGGCGATCTTCAGCAGGTCGTGGGGCGATGCGCACCCACCGCGCTTCTTGGCGTGCCAGGCCTGCATCAGGTAGGCCATGCGCAGGCTGTCCAGCAGGTTGGA
>CAYRXK010000114.1:3413-5240 GCA_964428265.1 uncultured Treponemataceae bacterium | reverse complement strand
CGGCCGAACGCGAGGCGGTACGCGCGATAGAGGACGCGCGCAGGCGCGCCGAGGATGCCACCCGCACCAAGTCGGACTTCCTGGCCAACATGAGCCACGAAATCCGCACCCCGATGAACGCGATCATCGGCATGTCGCACCTGGCGCTGAAAGCCGATCCCCCGCCCCGCATCAGGGAATACCTTTCCAAGATCCAGGCTTCCAGCCAGCTCCTGCTGGGCATCATCAACGACATCCTCGACCTTTCCAAGATCGAGGCGGGCAAGATGGTGGTGGAACACATCGAGTTCAACCTGGAACAGATGCTGTCCGGCGTCACCGGACTCATCGCCGAACGCGCCGCGTCCAAGGGACTGGAACTGATCCTGAAGGTCGATCAGGACATTCCGCGGGAACTGGTCGGCGATCCGCTGCGCATCGGGCAGATCCTCATCAATTACGCGACCAACGCGGTGAAATTCACCGAAAAGGGACAGATCGGGATCGAGGTGGGCCGCGCCGTCGCCCAGACCACCGGTCCCGCCGGTGAGACCCTTGATTCCGGGGATTCCGCCATTACGCTTCGGTTCGCGGTAAAGGACACCGGCATCGGGCTGACGGATGAACAGATAGCCCGGCTGTTCAGCAGTTTCGAGCAGGCGGACAAGAGCACCACGCGGCAGTACGGGGGCACCGGACTCGGCCTTTCCATCTCCAAGAAACTGGCAGCGCTGATGGGCGGCGAGGTGGGCGTGGAAAGCGTGCCCGGCGAGGGGTCAACGTTCTGGTTCACGGTGCGCGCGGAAACGGCGGTCGCGAAGATCAGCCACCGTCTGCCCGACCCCGACCTGCGCGGATGCAGGGTGCTCGTGGTGGACGACAACGCCGACGCGCGCGCGGTGATCGCCGAAATGCTCGGGCACATGGGATTCACCGCGGTAACCGCGTCGTCGGGCATGCAGGCGCTGTCCATCCTGAGCACCGCTGCCGAGCGCAACGACCCCTTCGACGCGGTGCTGCTCGACTGGCAGATGCCCAGCATGGACGGCATAGAGACCGCGCGGAAGATCCACGAGCGCGGCCTGGAATCGGTGCGGAAAATCGCCATGATTACGGCCTACGGTCGAGAGGACCTCCTGAAATCGGCATCGGAGGCGGGCATCCAGGACGTGATCGTAAAGCCGATCAACGAATCCACGCTGTTCGATTCGCTGATGCGCATCGTGGGGGGCGTCTGCAAGGATCGGGGATCGGCGGAAGCGCCCCGTGCCGGTGAGGGTGCGCCGGCGGGCGCGGCGCCGGCGGCCCCTTCAGCGGCAGCCGCGCCTTCCGCGCCAGGCGCCGCATCGCTGGCCGGCGCCTCGATCCTGCTGGTCGAGGACAACGAGATCAACCGCGAGGTGGCCACCGAAATGCTGGCGGAAGAGGGCATCGCCGTGGACGTGGCGGAAAACGGCCAAATCGCGGTGGACAAGGTCGGCGCGCACGCCTACGACCTGGTGCTGATGGACCTGCAGATGCCGGTGATGGACGGCCTGGAGGCCACGCGGGCCATCCGGAAGCTTCCGAACCGGCGGGATCTGCCCATCATAGCCATGACGGCCAACGCGATGTCCGAAGACCGTGAGCGCTGCATCGAGGCGGGCATGAACGACCACATCGCCAAGCCGATAGACCCGGACGCGCTGTGGAGCGCGCTGGCCAAATGGATGCGCAAAGCGCCCGCGGATCCCCTGGATGCGCTGCGGCTCGTACCCGGCCTGGATGTCGAGGCGGGACTGAAATTCACGCTTGGCAAGCAGGCGCTCTATCTTTCGATCGCGCGCACGTTCGCCTCGGGCGCGCCGG
>CAYRXK010000114.1:0-3313 GCA_964428265.1 uncultured Treponemataceae bacterium | reverse complement strand
GGCAAGCAGGCGCTCTATCTTTCGATCGCGCGCACGTTCGCCTCGGGCGCGCCGGCGCACCTGGATGCCGTCCGCGAGGCGCTCGCCGCGGGCGACCACAAGGCTGCCGAACGCGCCGCCCACACACTGAAGGGCATGGCCGCCACGCTGGGTGCCGAGCGGGTACGCGCCGGGGCCGCCGCGCTCGAAACGGCAATCCGGGAAATCGCGGAAAGTGCGGACAAAACCGCGCTGACCGCGCCGCCGCGCCTGATGGACGAAATGGCGGCCCCCCTGGCGGAACTGGCCGGAGCGATGCTGAACGCCCTGCCCCCCGCACAGGCACGCTAGCCGAACCCCCTCGACCTGGTTTACGCTCCTCTCCATGAGAAGCGACAAGGCGAAGAAGGGACTGGAACGCGCGCCGCACCGTGCGCTGATGAAGGCTTCCGGCTATACCGACTGGGAGATCGAACGCCCCTGGATCGGCGTGGTGAACGCGTACAACGCCATAATCCCCGGGCACGTGCACCTCAGGCGCATCGCCGAGGCCGTGAAATCCGGCGTCTATGCCTCAGGCGGCCTGCCGATCGAATTCCCGGTCATCGGCGTCTGCGACGGCATCGCCATGAACCACGTGGGCATGCGCTACTCGCTGCCCAGCCGCGAACTCATCATGGATTCCATCGAGGTGATGGCCAACGGCCACGCGATGGACGGCCTGGTCATGGTCACCAACTGCGACAAGATCATCCCCGGCATGGCCATGGCCGCGGCGCGCCTGAACATCCCCTCGATCATCATATCCGGCGGCGCCATGATGGCGGGCGTCACCAAGGGCGGCCGGGAGATCGACCTTTCCACCGTCTTCGAAACCGTGGGCAAGTGCATCGCCGGCACCGCCAGCCAGGACGAACTTCTGGAGGTCGAGAACGCGGCCTGCCCCGGCTGCGGCTCCTGCTCCGGCATGTTCACGGCCAACACCATGAACTGCATGATGGAAGTGCTCGGCCTGGCCCTGCCCGGCAACGGCACCATCCCCGCCGTCTACGCCGAGCGCGACCGCCTGGCCAAGGACTCGGGCCGCGCCATCATGCACTTGGTGGAAAAGGACATCCGCCCGCGCGACATCCTGACGCGCAAGGCCTTCGAAAACGCCGTGGCGGTGGATCTGGCCCTCGGCGGATCCACCAACACGACCCTGCACCTGCCGGCCATCGCGCACGCCGCGGGCATGGAACTGCCGCTGGACATCTTCAACGAAATCGGCGCGCGCGTGCCGCACCTCTGCAGCATGAGCCCCGGCGGCCCCCACCACATCCAGGACCTGTACCGCGCCGGCGGCGTGCAGGCCGTCATGCGCCGCCTGGACGAGGGCGGGCTCCTGCACGCGGACTGCCTCTCCGTGACCGGCAGGACCGCCGGCGAAAACGTGTCCGGCGCGCGCGTGCTGGACCGCAACGTCATCCGCCCGCTGGACGACCCCTACCACGCGCAGGGCGGCCTGGCCTTCATGAAGGGCACGCTGGCCCCCGAAGGCGCGGTGGTCAAGCAGTCGGCCGTGGATCCGGAAATGCTGGTGCACACGGGGCCGGCGCGCGTGTTCGACGGCGAGTCCGCGGCCTACGCCGCGATCGAGGCGCGGCGGATCAACGACGGCGACGTGGTGGTCATCCGCTACGAAGGCCCCAGGGGCGGCCCCGGCATGCCGGAAATG
This sequence comes from uncultured Treponemataceae bacterium, assembly GCA_964428265.1. Taxonomy (GTDB): domain Bacteria; phylum Spirochaetota; class Spirochaetia; order Treponematales; family Rectinemataceae; genus CAYRXK01. The sequence goes on along the minus strand of CAYRXK010000114.1, from coordinate 1,617 downwards.
CTCAGCCCGACCTCGGCGCTGGCCGGCATGGGCAAGGACAAGACGGTCGCCCTGATCACCGACGGCCGCTTCTCCGGCGCCTCGCGCGGCGCGTCCATCGGCCACGTGTCGCCGGAAGCCGCCGCCTGCGGGCCCATAGCCCTGGTGCGCGAAGGCGACCTCATTTCCATAGACATACCGGCCAAGCGGCTGGACCTGCTGGTGGACGAAGCCGAACTCGCGCGCCGCCGGGCGGAATGGAAGCCCTTCCTGCAGCCGGTGCAGAGCTCCTTCCTGAATCGCTACCGCAAGATCGTCGGTTCGGGCACCACGGGCGCCGTGCTCAGCGACTGACCGCGGCATCCGCGGACCGATTGCCGCGCTCGTTTATTGAAAATATTGTGTCGACATGCGAAACGCCGGGGTCCGCGCCCCGGCGTTTTTGCATGAAAATGCGATTACCTCTCGCTGCAAGGGCTTTACACGATCGCGAAGTCCCTTTAAGGTTTCCGACAATAGCCTTCCAAATGTCATCATGAACGAATCTGGCGGGCTTTTCGGGGAAATGATGGATCGACATGTGCTTTCGGCCCTGGTCAGGAATCACGCGGGCGTGCTCACGCGGATTTCGGGCCTGTTCAGCCGGAGGGGTTACAACATCGAAAGTCTCACCGTGGGCGAAACGACGGATCCTGAAGTATCCAGGATGACGATCGTGGTGCGCGGCGACGACGCCATCGTGGACCAGATCAAGAAACAGCTCGAAAAGCAGATAGACACCGTCGCCGTCCACATGATCGATTCCTCGTCCGCCGTCCTGCGCGAACTGGTCCTGATCAAGGTGGCCGCCGACGATTCGGCCCGCCCGCACCTGGTGCAGCTCGCCGGCATCTTCCGCGCCCGCGTCGTGGATGTCGGCCCGGACAGCATCACCATAGAAGCCACCGGAGACCAGGGCAAGATCGGCGGTCTCCTCGCCCTCCTCGAACCCTACGGCATCCGCGAACTCGCGCGGACCGGTATAACCGCCCTAGAACGCGGATCCGAAATCCTCTCCCTTATTTAGCCGCCTTCGCTCCCCGAAGGGGGACCGAAGGCGGCACCACCTCATCGAACAACCCGCGATCCGGTAAAGGAACGCGGGAGGAGGCATAGTATCATGGCGAAACTGTATTACGAGAAAGACTGCAACCCTGCCGGGCTCGCGGGAAAGACCATCGCGATCGTCGGCTACGGCAGCCAGGGCCACGCGCATGCGCAGAACCTCAAGGATTCCGGGCACAAGGTCGTCGTCGGCCTGTACCAGGGTTCCAAGAGCTGGAAAAAGGCCGAGGAAGCCGGATTCACGGTCATGACCGCCGCCGACGCCGCCAAGGCCGCCGACATCATCATGATCCTGATCAATGACGAAAAACAGGCGAAGCTCTACCAGGAGTCCATTGCCCCGGCCATGGGCAAGGGCAAGACCCTGATGTTCGCCCACGGCTTCAACATCCACTTCAAGCAGATCGCCCCGCCCGCGGAAGTGGACGTGGTCATGATCGCGCCCAAGGGCCCGGGCCACACGGTGCGCAGCCAGTACCAGGAAGGCAAGGGCGTGCCCTGCCTCATCGCCGTGCACCAGGACGCTTCCGGCAG
>CAYRXK010000113.1:1916-5289 GCA_964428265.1 uncultured Treponemataceae bacterium | reverse complement strand
CGGCGAACGCCGCCATCAGGTTCTTCGCCGTCTTCGTGCCCTGCAGACTTTTCATTCGTGCGCTCCTTCTTCGGTTGAAGATGGTTGATGTTCGCGCCCCGCCAGGCAGGACGCGCAGATTCCCTGGAATTCGACCCTGGCCTGCCGGATGTCGCCCAGGCCGGATATCGAGGCCGGCGCCTGTATGGAATCCAGGTGCCGGTCGGTGAAATCGGTGACCGAACCGCAGCGCCGGCACACGAAGTGGTGGTGCCGTTCGGGGTTGCCGTCGAACCGGGTGCCGCCGCCGCGGGGGCCCAGCGCCGCGACGAGGCCGAGATCCTGCAGCATCCACAAGGTTCGGTACACGGTGTCCAGCGACACCGAGGGCAGCCGCGCGCGCACCGCGCTGAACACGGCTTCCGCGTCGGGATGGGTGCGGCATGCGAGCACTTCGCCGTAGATGACCCTGCGCTGGTTGGTGGCGCGGATTCCGGCGGCGCGGAGCGTTTCCTCGAAGCTGGTGAGATCGTCACTCGATATGGGCATTTATATAAGAATTATTCCTGAAAAACGATTTTGTCAATCGCCCTCTTTTTAGGTATTTTTCCTGATATGAAAACCTTCATCCCGATTCTGACCGTGGCGTCGGTTCTGGCGCTGGCGTTTTTCGGAGCCGCATCGCTCCGGGCCCAATCAGGGCAAGGTCCGGCCAGCCTGCTTCCCGATCCGACCCGCAACGCGGCCGCCAAGGAGTCCACCGTGCAAACCTCGACCTCTTCCACCACGCCCTACGGATACACGCAGAACAAGTTCAGGGTGCCCGCGTTCGCGGACCTGCCCTGGGACCGGCCGCTTCCCCTATCGGACAACTCGGGCCTGAAATACGCGGTGCTGGCCGGGGGCTGTTTCTGGTGCCTGGAGGCCGTGTACGAACTGGTGCCGGGCGTGATCGACGTGGTGTCCGGCTACATCGACGGCAAGGGCTCCCGCCCGAGCTATCAGGCGGTGGGCACGGGGGTTACCGGCTACGCCGAGGCGGTGCGCATCGCCTACGATCCCGCGGTCGTCTCCTATGAAACCTTGCTGGACTATTTCTGGAAGATACACGATCCGACCACGCTGAACCGCCAGGGCTACGACGTTGGCACGCAGTACCGCTCCGGCATTTACTACGCGGACGAAGCGCAGAAAAAGGCCGCCGTGGCGTCGATTTTCGCCGCGCAGAAGCAGTTCAGGGACAAGATCGTCACGTCGATGAAGGCCGCCGGCGATTTCTGGATCGCGGAAGGCTATCACCAGGACTATTACCGCCTGAATCCCGACGCGGGCTACTGCCAGGCGGTGGTGGCGCCGAAGGTGAAGAAGGCGGGGTTCTGAGCCGGCCGGGCGATTGCCGGGCTTACAGACAACTTGATAGTTTTATATTGATAACTATCAAGCGATCAAAAGGAAAAACAGCTTCACGCGCGGGTAGTGATCATGCCAAAAAAATTTAAAAATTTAGGTGGCCTGCGTTCAATTTGATTGACGATGGCATGTCCAAAGAGTTCATTTGCTTCAATTTATTGCTCACTTTGAGCGCAAAAGTTTTAGGCGCACAGAACAGCGCCACTCCCGCACTCTACGTGAGCAACGCAAAAGTGGGAGGCTATATGAAAAAGTGGTTCGTAAAGGCTGGCGGCGCCCTGCTGTCGGCGTTCGTTCTTGCGGTGGCGCTGGCATCCTGCGCCAATCCCCTTTCCAGTTCCTCGGATTTGAATGCGTCCGCGGTTTCAAGAAACGTGGTTTCGGGCAGCAGCGGAACAGCCGTGAACCAGCCGGTGTCCGGTGCGGCCGAGTTCAGCCTGACGGCAGGCCAGCATATCGATGCCGGCAACGTGTACGTCTGGAAGGACGCCACCTACCTCTGGGTGAAGTACGTGGTCGATTCGCCCGTCACCATCGATGACGCGCACATCTGGGCGGGCACGAGCATGGAATGGTTCGACAGCCCCAATGACCTTGCCCCCGGTTCCTTTCCCTACAACAGCAACGCGGTCATCGCGGCCGACGGCGGAAGCGCCACGGCGAAAATCCTGATCACCTCCATCACCGGCTGGGACGGGAATTCCTCGCTGTACATCCTGACGCATGCCGCGCTCTCTTCCGGGGAAACGGCCTGGGGCGGCGACAATGAGATCACGTCGATCAAGCGCTGGAACCGCTACATTTCCGTGAATCCCCCGACCGTGGAAAATCCCGACACTCCCCCCCAGGTCCAGTACGGCACCATCGCGGGCGGGGCGTACTACAACGGCACCGGGCTTCCCGGGGTTCCCGTCACCGTCGGCGGCACCACCTATCCGACCGCCGCGAACGGTACCTACGTGTCGGGCAACCTCGTCGTGGGAAGCACCCACACCGTGACCGCTCCCCCGACCCTCGGCACCGAAGGCCAGGACGATTACTACTACCTGACCGGATCCCCGTCACTGGGCGCCACCGTGCCGGCCACCGGCGTGAACTTCCTGTACACCTATGAAAGCATCGCCGGCAGCACCTTCTACGACGCGAATCGCAACGGCCTGCGCGATTCGGGCGAGCCGGCCCTTCCGTCCAGCGTGGGCATCAACCTTGCCGGCGTGCCGTCCGCGGCCACCACCGGCGACAGCGGCGCCTATGTCTTCGATCATCTCGCCGACAAGGACTACACGGTCAGCGCGGCGCCGGTCGCCGGGTTCGTGTTCACCACCCCCTCCTCCAGGACCGTGAACGCCAGCGCAGCCGGGGTCGATTTCGGCTACTTCATCGACTACAGCGCGCTCTCCGGCCAGGTCGCCAACGGCTTCACCATCGGTTACTGGAAGACGAACATCGACAAGGCGGTTTCCGGCAAGACCAAGGGCATCCAGGTGCCGGCGGCGACCCTCGAGGCCTATCGCGCCGCGATCTCGACCTTCGCGCTGTCGCCGCTGAATGTCGCGACCCTTCAAGAAGCGTCCGCGATCCTGAGCAAGACCGGATCGGCGCCGACCGACCTGCTGGCCAAGCAGCTCATGGGTTCGGAATTCAACTACCAGAACGGCGCCTTCATCGGCGGGAACCAGCTCGCCACGTACTTCTTCCTGTTCCAGGGCGAGTACATGCACCTGAACGCGGCGGGCTTCTCCTCGGCCGAACTGCTGGCCCAGAAGGACCGCTACGACGCCTACAACAACAGCCACGGAGGCGTGTTCTACTTCTGATTTCCGCTCCGCGGTTCCGTAATGGCGAACCGTCCGTGCCGAATGGCGCGGGCGGTTTTTTTTCGTGTCGAGGGCCGACCGGCCGGCCGGTCGGCCGGTCGGCGCGCCGAGCCTTGCGTGTGTCGGGCCTTGCGTGCGCCGAGGTTGACACGACTCCAGGTTGACCT
>CAYRXK010000113.1:0-1816 GCA_964428265.1 uncultured Treponemataceae bacterium | reverse complement strand
CTTGCGTGTGTCGGGCCTTGCGTGCGCCGAGGTTGACACGACTCCAGGTTGACCTTTGCGCCGGGCGGCGTAGACTGGAACGGTAGGAGGGCCGCATGAAGCCTCGTTCCTCTTCACCGCGAAGGATCCTGGCACGGATCGCCGCCGCTCGGCGTGTCGCGCGGGCGGCGCTGTTCGTTCTGGTCATCGCGCTGGGCTTCCCGCTGCGGGCAGCGGCGGATTCGGGCGCTGCCGCCGGCGCCGGCGGCGATGGCGGCGGGCGGTTCGCACTGGTGATCGGCAACTCCTCCTACCAGGACCTTCCCGACCTGCGAAATCCGGGCAATGACGCCGCCGACATGGCCAAGGCGCTGCGCGGACTCGGATTCCAGACCGATCTGCTGCTGGACGCCGATCTGGTCCGGATGGAGGCCGGGCTGGGAGCCCTGATGGCCAGGCTGTCGGGCAGTCAGGACGCGATCGGTATCTTTTTCTACGCAGGTCACGGCGTGCAGTCGGCGGGCTCCAATTTCCTGGTTCCCTCCGATGCGCGGATACCCTCGGAACAATACCTCAAGGTGCGCGCGCTGGCCCTGCAATCGGTGCTGGACAGCCTGCAGTCCGCCGGCAACGCCCTGAACGTCGTGATCCTGGACGCCTGCCGCGACAATCCCTTCGCATGGGCCAGGTCGGGAACGCGAGGCCTCTCCGTGGTGGCGGCGCAGCCTCCGGGATCCATCATCGCCTACGCCACTTCGGGCGGTTCGGTGGCGCTGGACGGCGAGGGCCGCAACGGCGTGTTCACCGGCGAGCTTCTGCGCCACCTGGCCGAGCCCGGGATCGATGTGGGCGAAATGTTCAGGCGCACCGGCGCGGGCGTGAAAGCCGCCACCGGGGGGCGGCAGGTTCCCGCGGTGTACAGCCAGTATTTCGACATGACCTACCTGGCGGGCGGCATGGCGCGCGCGCAGGCTACGGTGCCGGCACCCGCGGTGCCGCCTTCGCGGCAGGCGTCTTCGGCGGCGGCGCCCCTGCCGCCGGGATACGAGGACGCGCCGCCCCGCGCCCTGGCAGCCATCGCGCGCGCCGAGTCGCTCAAGGCAGGGGAAAAATGGGTTTCGGCGTGGAACGAGCTCGCGCGCGCCGATCCGCGCGGGGCCGATCCCTGGCTGCTGGCGGCGCGCGCCGCGGTCGCGCTCGAAGGCAGCGTAGAGGACCGCGAGATGCGATTCTTCGGGCTCTATGACCTGGAGCCCGGCGAGAACCGCTGGCAAGTCCTGGAATCGGGCGCGCGCTCGCCGACCTTCGTGGACCTGGGCATCGTCGAAGCGTATGACGCGATGCGCGATCCGCCCGCGGCGCTCGAGCGCGCGTTGGGCGATTTCTGGAGCGAGGCGCGCATGCGCCACGCCGACGGCTGGCCCGGTGACGGGACCGATCCGCTGCAGCGGATGATCCTGCACTACGGAAGGGCCTACGGCGCGGGAATCCTCGATTCGTACCGCGTGCTCGCCTGGGCGCGCGGACTCACCGAGGCGGGCCGCGCGGACGAGGCGGCGGCCGCGCTGCGCCCGGCCTTCGACGCGGAGGCGAAGCAGGGCTATTCCTACCTCGCGCTGCTGCTCGCCGATGCGTTGGCCGACACGGGAAACTTCGCCGAGGCGATGCGCCTGATCGACGGGGTGGTCGCGATGGCGGCCGACGGCTTCGACCGGAGGTTCGGCCTGCGCCGGGCGCTCGAGACGGCGCAGCGCGCCGGCAGCGCGGCCGACGTGGAACGCTGCGCGGCCAGGCTCGAGGATGAGTTTCCCGGCGATGCCGAAGCGGCGATGCTGCG
>CAYRXK010000112.1:0-5339 GCA_964428265.1 uncultured Treponemataceae bacterium | reverse complement strand
GCTTTTCTCGCGCTCGTCGATGTCGACCATGGCTACAGGAATACCCGGTCGGGGCCGGTCCGGGCAAGCATGCGGCACACCTGTCCGGACAAGGCAACAGGTTCCCTCACTGCTCCACGGTCACTACTCCGCTTTTTTCAGCGTATCGGGCAAACTCATGGCGATGCACTTCGAAATCGAAGATGCCCTTCCTGTAATTGGCCAGTTTCGCTGCTTCGTCCCGGAATTTCTGCTTTGACAAGGCCAGGATTTCCTCGGCCTGGGAAGGCCGTATCACGACAATCCCGTCACTGTCGCCCACCAGGATGTCTCCCGGGAAGACCACGACTCCAGCGCAGGCGATGGGGACATTGATTTCACCCGGGCCGAATTTCCACGGTCCTTGGGGGGTCACGCCGACCCCGTAGACAGGGAAATCGAGCGTGTCCAGCGCGTCGGAATCGCGGATGCATCCATCGACAACGAAGCCCGCGAGGCCGCGCGACTTCGCATAGGTGTACATCATCTCGCCGCACAGCGCTCGGCTCATGCTGCCATTCCCGTTCACCACAATGACATCGCCGGGCTCGGCGAGGTCAATCGCACGGTGGAACAGGAGATTATCGCCCTCCGGCGCGTTCACAGTGATAGCGGTGCCTAGCAGCCTCAAATTCCTCGTATAGCTCTTGATGTCGGATCGCATGTTGTACATGCGGTTCATCATGTCGCCGATATTACTGCTCGGAATCCCGGCGAATTCATCAACCAGCGATCTGGGGGGCCGCCTGACCACGGTGACGATCCGCGCACCCATCGAACTTCCCATAATAATGCTCCTTGAAAACGCGGCGAGGCCGTCCGCCCGGCAGCCCGCGGGGGCTCGGCACGACGCAGGGGACGGTTCGCCCTACACGGTCACTTCGCCTTCTTCGCTTCTTCGATGAGCGGCCGGGTGATTTCCTCAAGTTGCTTCCAGTACGTGGTCAGGGTGTCTGGATCCATGTAGTTGACCGGCGAGCCAAGCGAAGCCAGCTTATCCTTGTAGACCTGCGTCTTCATGATTTCATCGATCGCCCCGCCGAGGGTATCCACCACATTCCGGGGCGTCTTGGCCGGCGCTGAAATAGCAATCATCCCGGACTGGTACACCGGATATCCCTGGGCTTCAGCGGTGGCCACGCCGGGTATCGACGGGCTCGGCTTATTCGCGAAGACCGCAATGATGCGGGCGTTGCCGCCGGTCACCTGAGGCATGATGGATCCCGCCCCGCCGAAGAACGCCTGGGTCTTCTGGCCGACCAGCGCCGTGATCGCCTCGCCGGAACCATCGAAATGGATGATGCCGAATTGGGCGCCGGAAGCTTTCTGCAGGTCGAGGATCGATAGGTGGTCGTTGCTGAGCACGCCACCGGAACTGACGACCATGGGCTTCGGACTGGCCTTGGCGGCGGCGACCAGATCCTTCAGCGAGTAGTAGGGGCTTTTCGCGTTCACGGCGACAACCAGTGGGGTATCAGTGATGCCAGCGATCGGCTGGAAGCTGGTGCGGTCGAAAATGGCCTTACGGTCCTTGTCAAGATAACACACGACCACGGTCGGGAAATTGGTCATGCCAATGGTGTAGCCGTCGGGCTTTGAGCGGACAAGTTCGGTAAGGCCGATCTGCGCGCCGGCTCCCGGCTTGTTCACCACGACGAATGGGCTGCCGAATTTCGCCTCAAGCTGCTGCGATAGGAATCGCGCGATGATGTCGCTCAACCCTCCCGCGGAATACGGAACGATGATAGTGATGGGTTTCCCGCCAGGGTAATTCCCCTGCGCTCCCGCACCCGCGGCGCAAAGCGCTGCCAATACTACTGCCGCGACAATGATTCTTCCTTTCATCTCCTGTCTCCTTCCCGTTTGAATGCCGGTCCTTGATCTGGCCGTAACCGCGAATATTTTCACGCCGTCCTTGCGTTCCGGCGCTTGATCATCGATATAATTTCCTTGACCAACGAGGTGATCACTACCAAGAGCGCGATGATCAGCAGCGCGGCGGAAAGCTTGCTCTCCACGAAGATGCCCATGCTTCCGTTCGACATCATCAGTGACCTGCGGAAGGATTTTTCCATCATCGAGCCCAGGACAAGGGTCAACGCGACGGGCGCAAGCGGAATTTCGATTTTCCTGAACACGTAACCGATCGCTCCAAATCCGATCATCAGGAAAATGTCGAACACCTTGCCGTTCAGGCTGTACGCGCCGATCATCATGAAGGCCATGATCACCGGAAACAGTTTTCTGAAGGGAATCTGCAGTAGCTTGATCCAGATTCCCACTAGGGGAATGTTCAGGATAATGAGGATCACGTTGGCGAGGTACATGCTGGCGATGATGCCCCATATCACGTTGGGATGTTCCTGGAACAACAACGGTCCGGGGATGATGCCGTTGATCATGAACGCGCCCATCATGATGGCCGATGATGCCGAAGTGGGTATGCCCAGCGTAAAGAGCGGAATCATGCTCGAGATGGCGAGCGCGTTGTTGGCGCTCTCGGGCGCTGCGACGCCCTCGATCGCGCCCTCGCCGAATTCCGACGGATTCCGGGAGAATTTCTTCTCGACCACATAAGAGGCGAATGATGCAACCGCGCCCGGCGAGCCGGGCAGCAATCCCATGAAGAACCCGATACCCGAGCCGCGCACGATCGGCAGGGCTGATCGTTTCAGGTCCTTCATGGAGGGCAGTGGAGAGCCAACTTTGGTGATCGGCGCGGAGGCGTGGATTTCCTCAAGCCCCATGCAGAGTTCGCTCAGTCCGAATAGGCCCATGATCACGGTGATGAAATTGATACCGTCCAGCAGGTCCACCACGCCGAAGGTGAAGCGCGGCACACCCACCGCGGGATCGATGCCCACAACGCCGATCATCAGACCGAACACCGCGCCGATGAATCCCTTCACCACCGACTTGCCAGCCAGGCTCGTCACCAGACCCAGCCCCAGTACGGTGAGCGAAAAGAATTCCACGGGGCCGAACGCCCATGCAACCCGGACGATGACCGGCGCTGTGAAGGTCAAGAGCAGCAGCGATAAGCCCGCGCCGACGAAGGATCCGATGGCCGAAATACCGAGTGCCGCGCCGGCCCTTCCTTTCTTTGCCATTTTGTAGCCGTCAATGCAGGTGGCCACCGATGACGCCTCGCCCGGAATATTCAGCAGGATCGCCGTGATCGAACCGCCAAACTGCGCGCCGCAGAGGATGGCCGCGAGTGAAAGCACTGCGCTAACCGGCCCCAGGCTGAAGGTCAGCGGCAACAGCAAGGCAAGGGCAGCCGCCGGCCCGAAGCCCGGCAGGATGCCGACGACCATGCCGAGCATGCAGCCGAGTATGGCGAGTCCGAGGTTCATGGGAGTCATGGCGACGGCGAATCCGTTCAACAAACTCGACCAAACATTCATGGCGGTGTCCTCAGAGTCCGAGTTGTCCGAGCAACGCGAATGGCGATCGTGGCAGCTGGATTCCCATTCCGAAATTCATCGCATAATACGACGTCAGAGAAATCACGGTGGCCATCAGCGCGACCACTGCCGGTTTCATGGCGCTGATGACGCTGAAGAGCAGCATCATGTATAGGGTCATCGTGATCGGATATCCGAGCGCCGGCAGAAGGAATGCATACGCCAGCGCTCCTCCCATGGTTGCGGCGATGGGCAGGATCACCGCCTTCGGTACCACAGGATCGGCGCATCCTTCTCTGGTCCGTTCCGCCATCAGCTGTACGGACCAGATCAGCGAAAGGACCAGCATGGCGATGCCCAGCCAGAGCGGAAAGAATCCCGGTCCGGGTCCAGTCGACGAAAGGTAGTCGTAGGTGCGCGCGATCAGGATGACCATGATGGAAGTCGCGACGAGGCATGCAGCGACGATCCGGGTAAGAATCTGCAGGGGGGCGGCGCGCCCGCGCCACGTCCTGTCAGTATTTGCGTCGGTGGGTCTGCTTCCGGTCTGTTCTTGCATAGCACCTCTTTTTCATCTGTTGAAAATTTATATCACAGGATGACAATAACATGCGATACTATGGCTGTCAATCTTTTTTTCAGACTTCATCGGAGAACAGCAGGCGGACGTTCAGAACACCACATCGCCCCCTTGCCCAGGGATCGGACCCCTGCTATACAACGAAAGGAGACCGCATCAGCATGGACGACATCGGACAGCACCAATCAGTCAGATCAGTGGAACGCGCCATCAGCCTTCTCGAATCACTAGAGCGAGCGCGGCAGTCGATGCGCCTCGGGGAATTGGCCGCGGACGTGGGAATCTCGCCGGCAACTGCCAGGCGCTTGCTCCTGGTATTAGCATCGAAGGGTCTCGTACAAAAAGAGCGGGATCGGTACCAGATCGGCTACGGGGTGATTTCAATGGCGCAGGCCTGCCTGATGGAAAGCTTGCTCAGGCGGATCGCCATGGAACCGGCGACCGAACTCGCCGGCATTACTGGGCAGACCGTCGCGCTGTATGTACGACAGGGCTTCCAACGGATCATCATCCTACGCGCGGAAGGAGAACACCATCTCAGTTTCCAGACGCCGATCGGTGAACGGTTACCGCTGCATCTCGGCGCCGGCAAGGTCCTCGCCGCCGAAATGCCCGCCGACGAACTAGCTGCCTTGCTTCGGACCATTCCGGAAATCCGCACCTCCGACGGTGCGGTCACGAACAAGAACGATCTTCTGGCCCAGCTTGAGGAGGTACGCCGGAACGGCTACTACATCTCGAGAGCGGAACGGAAAAAGCATTCCATTTCGATCACCGTGCCGGTGAAGGTCCCAGACGGAGAGGTAGCGGCAGCCCTCTCGGTCATTTCGATGCTCGACGCCTGCGACGAGGAAACCCTTACCGGATTTTTGCCCCACCTGCAGCAGGCTGCCGCCTTCATCGCCGAGCGTTACCACCGCGAGTGACGGAAGGCGCCGAGCGATAGGCTGGACGATGGGTTGGGCGGTGACCGAAAAACCCTCGGGCTCGCTCGATCAATATTCCTCGAACCAGCAAGGCCTCAGCTATAAACCCTGTACATCCGCCTTACACGCGGATACACGTCCAGCTGTGCAAACGGACGTACTAGGCTATGTGCAACGATTTGATTGATACTCTGTACAGACTTCTGTACATGGAATTGTAAGGGCAAGCCTCACGTACAACCTCACTTCAGAGGGTAGAGGTCACCTGAAGACCGTGGTGCGCCCGCACCGTCGCGGCGCCCGCCCTCACCTCGACCCGAACTCGATCTTGCCGATGTCCTGCACCGGGATGCTCAGCACCTGCCCATCGCGCAGCGTGATGCGCATGACCTGCTCGGGGACCTTGCC
>CAYRXK010000111.1:0-5528 GCA_964428265.1 uncultured Treponemataceae bacterium | reverse complement strand
CGCCGCGGTCGGTCTGCTTGCGCTTCTTCATGGCCTTCTTGACCATGTTGACGCCGGCGACGATCACGCGACCCTTCGTGTGGTCGATGCGGATGATTTTCCCCTGCTTTCCCTTGTCCTTGCCGGCGATGACCTGGACGAGGTCCTCCTTGCGGAGTTTGCTCTTTATCTCGGCCATACGCTCTCCTTACAGGACCTCGGGCGCGAGGGACACGATCTTCATGTAGTCCTTGTCGCGCAGCTCGCGGGCGACCGGCCCGAAGATGCGTTTGCCCTTCGGGTTCTTGTTGGCATCGATGATGACGCAGGCGTTGTCATCGAAGCGGATGTAGGTACCGTCGGGACGGCGGTATTCCTTGTGGGTCCTTACGATGACCGCCTTCTCGACCGTTCCCTTCTTCACCGCGGAATTGGGGATGGTGGTCTTGACGGCGACGACGATGATGTCGCCGACCGAGGCGTAGCGGCGCTTGGAGCCGCCGAGGACCTTGATGCACTGCACCGTCTTGGCGCCGGAGTTGTCGGCGACCTGGAGCATGGATTCAACCTGAATCATAGTCCTACCGCCTTATTTCGCCCGTTCGACGATGGTTTCCAGGCGCCAGCGCTTGTCGCGCGAAAGCGGCCTGCATTCGATCACGCGGACGGTGTCGCCCACGTGCGCGTCGTTCTTTTCGTCGTGCGCCTTGATCTTCTTGGACCTGGTCACGTACTTCTTGTAGAGGGGATGCAGCTTGCGCATCATGATTTCCACGACGATGGTCTTGGCCATCTTGTCGGAAACCACGACGCCCTGCAGGGTCTGCTTTCCCTTTTCCTGGTTCTGGACGTCGGTATCCACGGTTGTCTCCTCGGGTCCTTAGGCCTGCGCCGCGCCGGCATTCCGCTCGGCCTGGCAAATGAGGGTCTCGACCCGCGCGATCTGGCGGCGGAGGTTGCGCTTCTGCAGCGGATTCTCCACGTGCCCGACCACCATCTGGAAGCGGAGGTCGAAGTATTTCTTCTTGAGCTCCTCGCGCTTCACGCGAAGCTCGTCGAGCTTGAGATCCTTGAACGAGTTCTTCATTCCGTCACTCCGTCTGCGCCCGCAGGGCGAACTTGGTCTTCACCGGGAGCTTGGAACCGGCGAGCCGCATGGCTTCCTCGGCCACCGAGGGTTCGACGCCCGAAAGCTCGAACAGGACGGTGCCGGGGCGGACGACCGCGACCCAGTATTCGGGGCCGGGCTTTCCCTTACCCATGCGGGTTTCGGCCGGCTTCTTCGAATAGGGCTTGTCGCAGAAGATGCGGATCCACATCTTGCCGCCGCGCTTGATGTAGCGGTTGAGGGCCACGCGCGCCGCCTCGATCTGGCGGTTGGTGAGCCACTCGGGCTCCATGCAGATGAGTCCGTACTCGCCGAAGGCGATGCTGTTTCCGGTGTGCGCATCGCCGTGGATGCGGCCGCGCTGCTGCTTGCGGTATTTTACCCGCTTGGGAATCATCATGATTTAACTCCTCGCCTTCGCCTCGGGAGCGCGGCTCCTGGGGCCATCGTGGCGCGGTTCGCGCGGTTCGCGGCGTTCGCCGTCACGGCGGTCGTCGCCGCGGCGCTCATCCTCGCGACGGGGCTTGCGGACCAGCTGGCCGGCATCCTCGTTCTTGTCGCTGCGGTAGACCATGCCCTGGTAGATCCAGACCTTTACGCCGATCTTGCCGAAGGTGGTCTGCGACTCCCAGAAACCGTAGTCGATGTCGGCGCGGAGGGTGTGCAGGGGCACGCGGCCTTCCTTGTGCTCCTCGGTGCGCGACATGTCGGCGCCGCCGAGGCGGCCGGACACGCGGACCTTGCAGCCCTGGGCGCCGCCCTTGATGGCGTTGGACACGGCCATCTTGATAGCCTTGCGGAAGGATCCGCGGCTTTCGAGCTGGCGCGCGATGTTCTGCGCGACGATCTGCGCGTTGGTATCCGTCTTCTTGATCTCTTTGATCTTGATCTGGATCTTCTTGGTCGCGACCTTCTGCAGTTCGGCGCCGATGAGCTCGATGTTCGCGCCCTTGACGCCGATCAGCACGCCGGGGCGGCCCGTGTGGATGACCACCGTGACGCGCTGCGGGTGCCGGACGATCTCGACCTCGGCGATGTCCGCGCCCTTGGCTTCGGGCAGGCCGTGCAGCCGGCGGCGGATGGCCAGATCCTCGTGGAGGGTCTTGGCGTAATCGCGCGGATCGACGTACCAGCGGGACTTCCAGTCTTTGTTGATGCCGATGCGGAGTCCGACAGGACTTACTTTATTGCCCACAGTTACGCCTCCGTCTTCGCGCCGATCTCGTCGATCACGCAGGAAATGTGGCACATCCTCTTCACGAGCATGTCCGCACGTCCGCGCGCCCTAAACCAGACCCTGCGCATGCGGGGACCTTCGTCGATGCGGATTTCCCTGATGTAGAGCATGTCCTCGTCGAGCTTGCGGTTCCTGTTGAGCGCGTTGGATGCCGCGGAGACGACGACCTTCTTGAGAAGGCGCGCGCCCTTGTGCGGCATGTTGTCGAGTATGGCGATCGCCTCGGCGTACGGCAGCGCCCGAACGAGGTCGGCGACGGGGCGGACCTTGTAGGGCGAAGCGAGTAGCCATTTGGCCGTCGCCCGGTAACCGGTCTTGTTGTCAACCATGGTCACTCCCCTATTTCTTCTCGGCTTTCTTGTCGCTGCCCGCATGACCGCGGAAAATGCGGGTGGGCGCGAACTCGCCGAGCTTGTGGCCGACAAGGTTCTCGGTGACGTACACCGGAACCCAGGTCTTGCCGTTGTATACGGAGATGGTCTGACCGACCATTTCGGGAATGATCGTCGACGTGCGGGAGAAGGTCTTGAGCATTTTCTTGTCGCCCGCCTTGCTCGCATCGAGTACTTTCTTGTAGAGGCTCTTCTCGATGAAGGGCCCTTTCTTCACTGACCTGGACACGGGTGCCCTCCTCCCTTATTTCCGGCGCTTCACGATGAAGCGGCTGGACGGCTTGTGCGGATCGCGGGTCTTGTAACCCTTGGCCGGCTGGCCCCACGGAGACACGGGCTGCTTGTAGCCCTTGCCGCGGCCTTCGCCGCCTCCGTGCGGATGGTCGACCGGGTTCATGACGGTACCGCGCACGGTCGGCCTGATGCCGAGCCAGCGGGTGCGTCCGGCCTTGCCGAGCCGCTCGTTCATGTGCTCTTCGTTGCCGACCGAACCGATGGTGGCCATGCACTTCTTGAACACCATGCGCTGTTCGCCCGAGGGCAGCTTGAGGACGACGTAGTCGCCTTCGCGCGCCGCGATCAGGGCGGAGGCACCGGCGGAGCGGGCAAGCTGGCCGCCCTTGCCGAGGTTGAGCTCGACGTTGTGCACCGTGATGCCGGTCGGGATGCTCTCCAGCGGGAGGGCGTTGCCCGGCTCGATGGCCGCGTCCGCGCCGGCCTTGACGGTCTGGCCGACCGCGAGGCCCTTGGGCGACAGGATGTAGCGCTTTTCGCCGTCGGCGTAGACGATGAGGGCGATGTTGGCGCTGCGGTTGGGATCGTATTCGATGGACGCGACCTTGCCGGGGATGCCGACCTTGTCGCGCTTGAAGTCGATCGCTCGGTAGCGTTGCTTGTGACCGCCGCCCTGGTGCCTGACGGAGATGCGTCCGTTTGAGGCGCGTCCTGCCTTGGAGGGCTTACCCCTGGTAAGGGATTTCTCGGGATTGCTCTGGTTCGAGGTGATCTCGTCGTTCACCACCTGAATCCGGTGGCGCAGGCCGGGCGTGTTCGGCCTGAAAGTCTTGATACCCATATGTTCCCCTTACTCTCTCACGCGCCCTCGAAAACCTTGATCGTTTCGCCCTTGGGGAGGCGGACGATGGCTTTCTTCCATTCGGCGGTCCTTCCGGGCCTGCCGCGGAGCCTTTTGGGCTTGGATGCGACGTTGACGATGTTGCAGGAAACCGGGTTCACCTTGAACATGCGGCGGACGGCTTCCATGATCATGATCTTGTCGGCGCGGGGATCGACCTTGAAGGTGTACAGGCCTTCCTCGCGCATGATGTTGCTCTTTTCCGTGAGCACCGGTTCGATCAGAATCGACGTGTAATCCATGGTACGGCGCTCCTTACTTGTCCGCGTAGAAATCGCCGAGCTGCTTCGCGGCGGATTCCAGGACGATGAGCCGGCGACCGTAATAGATGTCGTGCGCCCGCAGCCTCTCGTAGGAGAGGAAGCTGAGCCAGGGGATGTTCCTGGCGGCGCGCTTGATCATCTGGTCGTCGTCCTTCAGGACGAGGACGGTGCGCTCGGGATTCTTGACGTTCACGAAGGGAGCGAGGGCCTTGACGAGGTCGGCGGTTTTGCCGGACTCGACGGTGAAGTCTTCGACCACCCTGAGGGTGCCGTCCTGGGCCCTGAGGCTGAGGATGGACTTCATGGCCAGGCGCTTGGCCTTGCGCGGCATCATATAGGAGAAATCCCGCGGCCTGGGACCGAAGGAAATACCGCCGCCGACATACACGTTGGACTTGGTGTCGCCGTGGCGGGCGCGGCCGGTACCCTTCTGGGAGTACGGCCTGCGGTTGGTGCCGTGCACTTCGGCGCGCGTCTTGGTGCAGGCGGTGCCCAGGCGGGCATTCGCGAGCTCGTTGTTGATCGCGTACCAGATCACGTCCTCGTTCACGGGAAGGCCGAAGACGGCTTCGGAGAGCTCGATCTTCCTGAGCTCCTTCCCCTGCAAGGAAATTACGTTCATTTCCATTGGGTCCTCCGCCTCAGCTCTTCTTGACCGCGTTGCGCACCAGCACATCGCAGTTGCGCGGCCCGGGAATGGCGCCGCGGACGAGAATGCAGCCCTTTTCCGCGTCGATCTTGACGACCTTGAGGTTCATGACCGTGACGCGCTCGCGGCCCATGCGGCCGGGCATCTTCACGTTCTTGAACGTCTTGTGCGGATAGGTGCTCTGTCCGGTGGAACCCGGCTCGCGGTGGAACTTGGAGCCGTGGGTGGCCCGTCCGCCGCCGAAATTCCAGCGCTTGACGACGCCCTGAAAGCCCTTGCCCTTGGAGGTGGCGGTGATGTCCACGTAGCGGACGCCTTCCAGGGTGTTTACGTCGAGCTTGTCGCCGACCTGGACTTCCTTTTCGAAATCGCGAAGCTCGCGAAGGATCCGGGTGGGGGCGAGGCCTTCCGCGAACTGTCCGGCGTAGGGCTTGGTGATGGCGATCTTCTTTTTCTCGTAGACGCCGATCACGACAGCATCGTAGCCGTCCTTGTCGGCGGCTTTCTTGCCGACGACGACGTTGGGCTCGACCTGGACGACCGTGACGGGAATAAGCTTTCCGGTCTGGTCGAACACCTGGGTCATGCCCATTTTCTTACCGATAACTCCGATCATTCGGTACTCCTGCGTTGAACGCGGCCGGTACGGAACCGGGCGTTACTGCTTTATCTCGACATCGACACCCGCGGGAAGCTCGAGCTTCATCAGGGCATCCATGACATCGGGCGTAGGCTCGAGAATGTCGATGAGGCGCTTGTGGGTCC